>DAOTUE010000133.1:0-79248 GCA_034436975.1 Chloroflexaceae bacterium | reverse complement strand
CTGTTCTCGTTGTGGGTTGCGTGGCACGCGAAAGCGTCACTCGTTTATCTGTCCTCACTGTGGGCATACCGCCCACGCTGATGTGAATGCTGCTATCAACATTCGCAATCGCTATACGGTTCTACGGAGCCGTGGGGAGTTGTCAACCTCCCCTGAAGCCCTGCCTTCGGGCGAGGGCAAGCCACCTGCTTCAGCAGGTGGTTGTTGACACCCAACCGGTAACACCAACAGGGAAAATGTTCAACGCCATATTGTTTCAACTGGTCGTTATCAACTGGTTTCAATCGTTCGTTTCTCAATCATCCGGGGGAACTGCTCCATTCCTCCCCTCAATTTCTTGCCGGGCCCTGGCCCCGCTCCCACGGATGATAGAGAAACCGCTACAGGTTTTCTTGCTGTTTTTCTTGTTTTTCCTCTTGCTTGTCCTCATTTTGAAAAAGCTGATTGAGATCAACTTCAAGCACTTCCGCAAGCCGGGCCAACGTTTTCACTGGCACGTTCAGTCGGTAAGGATCGTGCCAGAGAGACAACACCGTACTATAGGACATATCAGCCTTGCGGGCAAGCTTTGCCGCATCAAACCCTTTTGCTACTGCAATCTCACGCAGGCGAATCCGCGTTCGTGCCATTGACACAACCTCTCGCAGGAGATCGTATCATCTCCATCGCTAATCATGAGTTGCCGTACATTGTGGTAAGCGTTGTGTTCGGGCAATCCCAAATCTCTGGGAGCGCAAGCGTCTCGCTTGCCCCGACAGGTGGGGGGCTGAACGATTACACATTGTTCGACAACGTATACATTCACCCATATACACCGGGTAGTATACAGAGGAATGTATATATTGTCAAGAGTTGGAGCTGAAACGCTGAAACGATCGAGGTGGATAGCCAAACCCACGGCTTGCAGGGCCGCCGCGGTGCATCCGGTGGCAAAGAGCGCAGCGCAAACCCCATCCTGGCCAGGTCGCGGGTACGGGCAGCACATGCTGACATCCAGGCTGCGCTTTGGCAAAGGCTTCGCCAAACGTAACCCCATTCCCCACCTCCCGCCCCCCGAACGCTATCACCGTGAGACGTAGCGGTTGCCACTGAGCCAGAACCGCCAGGGAGCAAGGCGGTCGTGCTCTGCTGCGTAGCTGATGCCGATGCGGGCCCCCTGCGCTATCTTCTTGTCTGCTTTTTCTGCTGCTGGCTCACCCAGCTCAATCCACAGCTCCTGCCCCAGAACCAGGTCGCACCCATTGAATGCCCGGTCAATGGCGAGGGCGCGGGTCAGCCGGGCGGGGCCTCCGGTCAGAATTTTGTTGTTGCTGCTGACCCCACGGAGCCGCTGCATGGTTGCAATGCCCTCAACGGGTTCGATGGCCCGAATGAGCACGGCAGCGGGGGTGTCGGCGGGTTCGGTGACAATGTTGAGCATGTGGTGCAACCCGTAGATGAAATACACATAGGCATGCCCTGGCGGGCCAAACATAATGGCGTTGCGAGTTGTTTTGCCGCGGTGGGCGTGGCAGGCCGTGTCCTCCTGCTTGTAGGCTTCGCATTCGACAATGATCCCGCTCAACCGCTCACCATTGAGCATCCGCACAAGGCGGGCCCCTGGCAGGTCGCGGGCAACCAGCAATGTATCACGGGCGAAGAACTCTCGTGAAAAGCGGGTCATACCATCGTCAGGCTGGCGGGTTTTGGCACAACGGACTCTTCAGGAACAGCGACATACTCGGCAAAAGCCCCAAACCCATACTCAGCGATGTCCCCGAACACCTCATCACCCGGACGAAACTGCGTACCATTGCTGCCAACTGCCTCAATCGTCCCTGCGAGGTCAAATCCGGGTATCTGGTGTTTTGGTTTGAAAAGTCCAAACATAAGGCGGGACAAGAACGGCTCCCCTCTGATAAGATGCCAGTCTGCTGCGTTGTATACCATCGCTTTCATGTGTATCTGCTTCCCTTTAAGAAATGGATTGCCCGGTGGTATCAATTGGAAGCCGTGGCCCGATAGCGGCTCCGGATATGGGCCAGCACTCTGGCCGCCGAGCGGCGTACCTCTGTATCTTCGTCTTGCAGGAGATCGCTCAGGGCTGGCTCATCGGCAATGGTGCCGATTTCCTTGAGCATTTCGGCGGCGGCCTGGCGGACATGCAGGTTCTTTTCGCGTAGCGCACTGATGAGAGCGGGGACAGCAGCGGTGTCGCGGATTTGCCCCAGGGCCCAGGTGGACACAACGCGCACATTCTCGCTGGCATCGTGGAGGGCGGTGATCAGATCAAGCACAGCGGAGGCATCGCCAATATAGCCCAGGGCTTCGGCTCCTGCACGGCGGACGTTTTCCTCCGGGTCGCGCAGGGTGGCCAGCAGGGGCGGCACTGCCACCACGCTGCCGATGTAGCCAAGCGATTCTGCCGCAGCGCGGCGCACCTCGGCAACCTCGTCGTGCAGAATATCAATCAGGGCAGGGGCTGCAGTGGCATCGCCAATCTGCCCCAGGATGCGGACAATGTCTTTTCGTACCAGGCTATTTGCTTCGCTCAGGGCGGTGATCAAATCGGGGACGGCAAGCGAGCCAATGTTCATCAGCCCCCAGGCCGCGTGTTGTGCGGTATCCTGGTCGCGTTCATGCAGCGCATCAATCAGGACGGGGACGGCCTTTGCCTCTTTGAACTGGGCCAGCATCAACGAGGCCTGAATGCGCACCTCGCGCATAGGGTGCTGGAGCGATTCGATGAGCACGCTCCGCACCGCGGTATGGTCGGCCTTCACCGATGTTTCAAAATTGGACCCGATGGGGGCGGGTCCGAGTCCCCCTGTTCCCCCGCTGCGACGCTTGAGCGGTGTGGTGCGAGGAGGAGACTCCGAGGGGGATTTCTGGTCGCTGGCTACTTTTTGCAACATATCTGCCAGTTCATTCCAACGCGGGATACTGGTAAAATCGAGCGCGTCGAGTGAGCGCAAGCGGGGATGGAGCGAGGCCGGGGCAAAGATGAGCGGAATGACCGGGCATCGCGTTCCCAGGGCAAAGGCCCATTCATAGCCCACAAACTCGCATCTGTTGGCAGCAGGGGTGATGAGCACAACAACTGCAGCCGACTCCCTGATAACCTGATCAATCTCAGACTGCCAGGAAATATCAGAGGATAAGAACTTGCTGGTGTCGAGCCAGACCGAATACCCTGCCTTTTCAATTTCTGTTTTAACTCGGTAGCCCGTTTCGAGATCCTGCTGGCAGCAAGAGAGAAAAAAACGCTTCATAGGTGTTTGTTCATCCGTTCGCTTGTAAGCGTTCACTGGGTTCGGGCAACCCCCCGATCCCTGGGAGCGCAAGCGTCTCGCTTGCCCCGATGCGGACGCGCCCCCCCCCTCCCAATCCCTCCCCCCAGCGGGGGGAGGACAGAGGTGGGGGGCTGAACGATTACAAGATAGGATAGCACAGGGGAGTGATTTACACAAGAAACCCGGAAGCCGAAGTTATCTATATCATCATCTTTCAGTATTAGACACTCCTACAGAGATCGGTATCATTGCTTGTAGGACAATGAAAAGAATTGAAACAGCAACAAGATGGAGGAAACTATGAGCGACCTGCTTGCTGCCCGGCTCCAGATGTCCATATCGTTGGCATTTCATATGTTCTTTGCCGTCGCGGGCATCGGAATGCCCCTGCTTATGGTTATTGCGGAGGGACTCTGGCTCCGCACCCGCGACGAGGTATATCTTGCGCTCGCCAAACGGTGGGCAAAAGGGACAGCGATCCTGTTTGCGGTGGGGGCCGTTTCGGGCACGGTCCTATCGTTTGAGCTTGGCCTGCTCTGGCCTCGTTTTATGCATTTTGCCGGGCCTATCATCGGGCTACCCTTTTCGCTCGAAGGGTTCGCTTTTTTTACCGAGGCTATTTTCCTGGGTATCTACCTCTACGGTTGGGACCGCGTGGCCCCACGCACCCACTGGTTGGCCGGACTGGCGGTGGCCATCAGCGGCGCAATCTCCGGTATCTTCGTTGTCGCTGCCAATGCCTGGATGAATAGCCCGACGGGGTTTCTGGTGGTTGATAATATGCCCACAGACATTGACCCGGTGGCGGGGATGTTCAACCCGGCTATGTTCCAGCAAACGTTGCATATGACGATTGCGGCCTATCTCGCTGCGGGCGGAGCTGTGGCTGCCATCCACGCTTTTATGCTGCTGCGAGACCACGAAAACCTTTTCCACCGCCGCGCCCTGGCCATTGCGCTGGTCATTGTGGGGATAACTGCGATTCTCCAGCCCATCAGTGGCGACATCAGCGCGAAGCATATTGCAAAAGAGCAACCATCAAAGCTGGCCGCGCTCGAAGGGCAGTTCAAGACGGAACAGGGGGCCCCACTACGGATTGGCGGTCTCCCCAACACAGAGCGCGAAGAAACCTCCTTTGCCATTGAAATCCCCTACGCGCTCAGCATCCTGGCCTTCAACGATCCCAACGCCGAGGTTATCGGGCTGGATGCCTTCCCCCGCGATGAGTGGCCCAATGTCGTGCTGGTCCATCTCTCCTTCCAGATCATGGTCGGGAGCGGAATGGTGTTGCTGGCGGTGGGGCTGTGGGGGGCTTTTCTCGCGTGGCGCAAGCGGGGCCTGCCCGATGGTCCCTGGTTTCTCCGCGCTGTGGTTGTGGCCGGGCCGCTTGGTATGCTGGCCGTGCAGACCGGCTGGATTGTGACCGAGGTCGGGCGACAACCCTGGATTATCTACCGCTATATGCGCACCACCGAGGCTCTCACCCCGATGGGGGGCATTGTGGTGTGGCTTATCACCTTTACGTTGCTCTACCTATTCCTGGCGGTGTTTGTTGTCTGGTTGTTGTGGCGGCAGGTGCTCAGCAGTCCTCACCTGGAGTATGCCTACTGCGCACCGGGTGAGCAGCAGGAGCCACACACAGCGAAAGGAGAGAAATAATGCCTGTGCCTGATCTTGAAATTATCCTTGCGGGCGTGTTGTTGATAGCCCTGACGCTCTATGTGCTGCTTGGCGGGGCCGACTTCGGAGCGGGGATACTGGAACTCCTGGCGCGGGGGCCGCGTGGCGAGGAGCAGCGCGACCTCATCTCCAACGCCATCGGGCCCATCTGGGAGGCAAACCATGTGTGGCTCATTCTGGTTATTGTGTTGCTCTTTACCGTGTTTCCGCTGGCGTTCGTTTCCATTATGACGGCTCTTTTCCTGCCGCTCATGCTGCTGCTCATCGGGATTGTGCTGCGGGGAGCCACGTTTACATTCTTGCTCTACGATACGCAGACAAAGCCAGTGCAGCAGCGGTGGGGGGGTATCTTTGCCATCACGAGCATCCTCACTCCGCTGATGCTTGGCGTGACCCTGGGGGCGGTCATGTCGGGAGATATTCGGGTGCAGGAGGGGGTGCTCCAGGAGGGGGCCGCGCAGGCCTGGCTCGCGCCGTTTCCCTGGGCCCTGGGCATTATGATTGTAGCGATTTTTGCCTACCTTGCCGCGGTCTACCTTGCACTGGAGGCAGAAACCAGAGAACTGCAAGACATCTTTCGACGGCGTGCGCTCATACTTGGTGGCGCGGTTTTCCTTATGGGCGGGGTTGTGTTTGTGCTGATGACCAGCGGCGCACCACGCATCCTTGAGGGGTTGAGCAGGAGTCCGTGGGCGATACCGCTCCACCTTGCAGCATTGCTTGCGGCGGGGGGCGCGGCCCTGTTGCTCTGGAAGCGACAGTTTTACCTGGCCCGCCTTGCGGCTATTGCCGAGGTGGTGCTCATTATCTGGGGGTGGGGGGCCGCACAATATCCCTACCTCGTTGAACCGAATATCACCATCTTCAACGCAGCCGCGCCAGCTGTCACCCTGCGGTTGGTCTTCATTGCGCTGGTTGTCGGGTCATTTCTGCTCTTCCCCTCGGTCTACTATCTGCTTCGCATTTTCAAAGGGGCAAAAGCAGACATCTACCGCGCCAGAGAAGAGAAATGAAGGGAGGCCGATCAGGCCAGATTCTTTTTGATAGTCTCAGTCAATGACCACCTGCTGAAGCAGGTGGCTTGGAGCTACCATCCCCCGCAGTTCCCGCTTTGGGGTCATCAGGTGCTCCTTCAGGGGTGGATGACAAGCACCCCGTCTCGCTCCAGGCTTGCCGGAACAGGAGCGTTATACCGAGAACATTTTACCTGGCGACGGATTGTTCACCAGAACCAGCAATGTTCGCTTTCCTTTTGCACATTCGTCACAGCAATTTTACCAGATACCAGCAGTTGCAGCCTGGTTGTGGAGGTTTCCGCGTTTCTGCCCGCCAGGGGTGCCCCTTTGTCGTATGCCAGGCTTGCTCGTTTCGCGCCAGATAGGAAACCTCGTCCATCAAGGCCCGTATCAGTTGCAGGCCGCGTCCACGCTCACTGAGGAGATCCGGTTCGGGCACCCGCGAAGGGTCAAACGGTTCTCCGGTATCGTAGGTTTCGACAATCAGGCGATGCGGGAATGTTGTCAATGTTATCGTCATGGCAATGTAGCCCGTTGTTCCCTCCCTCGCGCCTCCATAGGCATGCTCAATGATATTGACGCAGAGTTCGTGAATGGCCAGGCAGGTTTCGTAGATCGTTTTGTCGGGGCCATCCAGAGTCGTATGCTGCTTGAGGATGGTTTCGATTGCCGCCGCCAGAATATCGAGGCTTGCCGGAAGCGCGGGCAGGTCAAGCTGTATGGTGATGCTGCGAGACACACACCCCCCGGAAACATGCAACATGCCCACTTCGCTCCCGCCAACGAGAATAGGCGCGGTGAGGCTGGCGGTGGCGGACCGGTCCGCACTGTCGGGGGGCCAGCGGGCAAGCTCCCGACCATAGCTCAACGGTTTCTCCCCCCTGCGAGAGCCACGCATCTGCAAGCGCGGAAAGCTGTTTTTCGATGAGTGGCAAGATAGTTGTAAGCATCGTGAAGTCCTGATACTGGAGGGCTACTCGTTATCGCTGGCAAACCCCAGGGCTTCGGAAACAATGTAGAGCGGACGTTGCTTGACCTCGTTGTAGATACGCCCAAGATATTCCCCCATGATCCCCAGGAAAATAAGCTGTACGCCCCCCATAAAGAGGACGCTGACCAGGGTGGTGGCCTGTCCCTTGAAGGCCTCTTCCCCGCCAAGCCGCAGCACCATAACCAGCAGAATGAACAGCACGCTGAGGCCAGCAATGAGAAACCCCAGGTAGGTGGCAAGCTGGAGCGGCACGTAGGAGAAGCTGGTAATGCCATCGAAGGCAAAACGGAGCATCTTTTTGAGCGGGTATTTGGTTTCGCCCGCCTTGCGAGCATCGCGCTTGTAGGGAATGCCAATCTGTTTGAACCCGACCCACACCGACAACCCGCGCATAAAGCGATGTTGCTCGCGGATGCGGCGCAACGTCTCGACAACCTGCTCATCCATAAGGCGAAAATCGCCCGTATCCACTGGAATGTTGATGCTGGTGATACGGGCAATCAACCGGTAGAAGAGACCGGCGGTTGTTTTCTTAAACCAGGTTTCGCCGGCCCGCTCCGAGCGCACCGCATAGACCACCTGGTAGCCCTCGCGCCAACGTTCTACCATGTCGGGGATAACTTCGGGCGGGTCTTGCAGGTCGGAGTCAATCACAACGACGGCACGGCCACTGGCGTAGTCGGTGCCGGCGGTAATGGCGACCTGGTGCCCAAAGTTGCGCGAAAAATTGATGATTTTGACCCGTGAGTCCGTTTCATGAAGCTGGCGCATCACCTCCGGTGAGCTATCGTGGCAACCATCGTTGACCAGGATAAGCTCAAACGGTTCGCCCATCTGCTCCATCGTGGCAACCACGCGACGGTAAAACTCCGGCAAAATCTTCTCTTCGTTGTAGACTGGCGCGACAACGGATATTGTTGGACCATCACTCGTCTTGCTCATGAGACCTCTTCTGGGGTATACCATTCGTCTGCCTATTATCTGTTCATTATCTCTTACAGATGGGGGGCGTTGTGCGATAGCGCGGTGGCAATCCCTGCTTGCAAACTCCCCCGCGTAATGAGGTTGCTCAGGTCGGCCCCCAGGTGGACAAGCGTCTGGGCCATCGAGGGGCCAATGCCGGTGAGCATCACTTTTGCTCCGAGCAACCGCACCGCCTGCGCCGCATGAATCAGCACGTTGGCAACCTGCGTATCTACCACGGCAACGCCGGTAATATCGAGAATGGCCATATCCGCCCCATGCCTTGCCACGCCTTCGAGCAGCGTTTCCATCACCTGTTGCGCCCGCCCGCTGTCTATGGTGCCAATGAGTGGCATAATCACCACGTTATCGGTGATGGGGATGAGGGGCGAGGAGAGTTCGCGCAGAGCTGTTCGCTGTGCCTCGATGACTTGCTCTTGCAGTTTGGTGCGCTCTTCTTCTACCTTGCGCTGCTCGGTGACATCGCGGATAATGCCCGCCACCGCTGTTCCTTTCCCCTGTGTATGGGTAATTGAGAAAGCCGACATGACCCCGGTAAATGTTGTGCCATCTTCGCGCCGGTAGGAGAGTTCTCCCTGCCATCCTCCCTCTTCAAGCACATGCTGAATGAGCGTGGCGATTTTCTCCGGCGTCTCGTTGTAGTAATTCGTTGCAGGTTTGCCTATCACTTCGTCGCCACATTGCATCATTTGGCGGTAGGCCCGGTTGGCATAGGTGATGTGCCCATTCATATCCGCCGCACCTATCGCATCCACGGCATTCTCAACTAGCATCCGGAAGGTGTGCAAATCTTGTTCAGCCTGAACCCGCTCGGATATATCGGTGTAGGTTTCCACAATGTAGCGGATATTTCCTGCATCGTCGTAGAGCGGAAAGAAGCTCGCCTCGGTCCATACGTCGCGGTCAATAAGGTGTCCTTCAACAGAAGACTCGCGGGTACTGTATATGGTCGGGGGCATCACGGCCAGTTCTCCCTGCAAAGCCCGCTCAAAATAGTCTGAGAAGCCTTTGTTTCTGGATTCTTTGTCTGTCACGACATTGAAGACCCCTCGCACGGCATCTGGTGGGATGTTGAAAATTTTCTTGTTTTGTGGGTTAAGATCCAGGGTCAATCCATCGAGATTGTAGATAATGGTTGCTATGGGGTGTTGCTCAAAGAGCATCTGGTAGTATTCCTGTTGTTCGAGTTGTTGTTCTAGCTCTGCCACGCGCTGTCTGAGCGTTTCGATTTCTCGTTGTTGTACCTCGTCTCCGGCAGTCATCGCTTGTCCTTTCAATCAATTCTCGTAAGCGTTCACTGTGTTGGGACAATCCCTGGGAACGCAAGTACCTCGCTTGCCCCGATGCAAGTGCGTCCGCATCCCTTCCAATCCCTTCCCACACCGGGGGAGGCCAGGTGGGGGGGCCCGAACGCTTGCCAATTCTCTATGCCTGTGACCATTATACCATTTTCGGCTCGTGTTTTCTCACACCCTCGCGGGATTTTGCAGGATTGTTTCGGACTTGACATCCATCCTCTTTTGTGTTAAGTTTACACTTAGCTAACGGAACGACATGGGAGCCACGTTTGAGGCCGAGGGTGGGGCAAAATCACCCGCAGGCGCACCGGGCTTTTTTTCATATCGCCATTTAGTGTAATAATTACACTATTAAAAAATTGCGAAGAGGCAGCTATGAATACCATACGGAATGATGAAGAAATTGCGATGCGCGATGAAGCCATTGCAGAAATTCAACGCTGGAAGCGGGAGCGCAGCGCGGTGCTCCTGGCGCACAACTACCAGGTGGGGGAGATTCAAGATATAGCCGATTTTGTGGGCGATTCGCTTGGGCTATCGCGGGAGGCGGCCCGCACCGATGCCGATGTCATTGTGTTTTGCGGG
This sequence comes from Chloroflexaceae bacterium, assembly GCA_034436975.1. Taxonomy (GTDB): domain Bacteria; phylum Chloroflexota; class Chloroflexia; order Chloroflexales; family Chloroflexaceae; genus JAAUSY01. The sequence continues at coordinate 69,422 of DAOTUE010000133.1, read as the reverse complement.
GTGCATTTTATGGCGGAGACCGCCGCCATCCTCTGTCCCCGGAAAACCGTCCTTATCCCCGACCCACAGGCGGGTTGTTCGCTGGCAGACGCTATCACGGCAGAGCAACTGCGGGCCTGGAAGGCCGACCATCCGGGAGCCGTCGTTGTGTCCTACGTCAATACGACGGCCGAGGTGAAGGCTGAGAGCGACTACTGCTGCACATCGGGGAATGCAGTAAAGGTGGTTCAGTCTATCCCCCCCGACCGCGAGATCCTGTTCCTGCCCGACCAGTTTCTGGGGAGCTACGTGGCCCACATGACGGGGCGGGCCCTGCATATCTGGCCCGGTGCGTGCCATGTGCATGCGGCCATCACTCCCGATGTTATCAATAACGCACGCCAGGCCCACCCCGACGCAGATTTCATTGTCCACCCTGAGTGTGGGTGTATCACCTCGTGCTTGCAATCGCTGACCTGTGGTGCGGGGGATACCACAGGCAACAACGGGCACGATGTCCACAATGGCCACGATGCTCATATCCTCTCGACAGAAGGCATGATGCGCCACACGCAGCAGAGCGAGGTGCGGGCGTTTGTTGTGGCAACGGAGACGGGCGTACTCCACCGCATGCGCAGAGCCAGACCCGATTGCGTTTTCTACCCGGTGAGCGAAGAGACAATCTGTCGCTATATGAAGTACATCACCCCTGAAAAAGTGCTCCACTCGCTGCGGGAGATGCAGTACCCCGTGACGGTTGCGCCCCCGCTGGCGGAGCGGGCCCGCTCTGCAATTGAGCGTATGCTGGCGGTAGGGTAGCAGGAAAGGAAAGAACCATATCATGAACACGATCATGAACAAGCATGGTGTGTCTCTCTCCAGCAGGCACCGGGCCCGCGTTGATGCGCCGCGCCAGCTTCTTTCTTCCCCGGCCGGGCAGGTCTACCAGCATACCGCGAATGTGCTGGTTGTGGGGGGGGGCGTGGCCGGGTTGATGGCCGCACTCCGCGCCGCAACCCATGCCAACGTTGTATTGCTGACCCGTGCTCCTCTTCTCGAAAGCAACTCGGCCCTGGCCCAGGGGGGCATTGCCGCCGCAATGAAGCACGACGATTCGCCCTTGCTGCATCGGAATGATACGCTCGAAGCGGGCGCGGGGCTTTCGGATGAAGCCGCGGTTGAGATGCTGGTTGAGCAGGCTCCCCGCCTGATGCAGTGGCTCGATCAGCTTGGGGTTCCGTTTGATCGTGAAGACGGGCGGATTGCCCTGGGGTTGGAGGGGAGCCATTCGCGGCGGCGCATTCTCCATGTGGGGGACGCGACCGGTCTGGCCCTGACCCGCACCCTGGCAACCCATGTCCGAGACACCCCCACAATCCGCGTGCTGGAAGGCTACCAGGTGATTGATCTGGTCTGCCGCGCCGACCGCTGCCTGGGCGTGCTTGCGCTTGACAGGTCCGGTATCTTGCACCGTTTCACAGCAGGGGCAACTATTCTGGCAACGGGCGGGGCCGGGGGCCTCTACGGACGCACGAGCAATACGCCAGGTGCGCTTGGCGAAGGAGTGGCTCTGGCCTACCGCGCCGGGGGCGAGGTGGCCGATATGGAGTTTGTCCAGTTTCATCCCACGGTGTTGCAGACTCGCAGTGGCCAGGGGTTTCTCATCAGCGAGGCGACGCGGGGAGAGGGGGGACGATTGCTCACGCTCGGCGGCAACCGCTTTATGCCCGACTACGACTCTCGCGCCGAACTGGCTCCCCGCGACATTGTGACACGGGGCATCTTCGATACGATGCGGCGGGAGGGAAGCGACCATGTGCTGCTCGATCTGACCCACCTTCCGGCGGCGTTTCTCTCACAGCGGTTTCCCACAATCTGTGCCCGCTGCCTGGCCGAGGGTATTGACCCTTCGGTTTCGCCGTTGCCCGTTGCGCCGGCGGCCCACTACCTGATGGGCGGTATCCGAACTGATCTTGAGGGGAGAACGAGCATTGCCGGCCTGTATGCGGCGGGGGAATGTGCCTGTACTGGCGTGCATGGGGCCAATCGGCTGGCGAGCAATTCGCTGCTCGAATGTTTGGTGATGGGGGAGCGGGCCGCCGATGCAGCCCTGGATGGCGAGCCAGTGGCGCAACAGAGGGAGGAGAAACCTCGCTGGCATTTTCCGTCCCCTTCCTCCGCCTGGTGCGCCCTTCTGCGCCCGGAGTGGCGGGCCGAACTGGCCGCCGTGATGCGCCAGTGTGGAGGGCCGTTGCGTTCTGCCGAACAGCTTGCCGATGGGTTGCATGGCCTGGAACGTTTTCCATTGCAGGCCTGCACGCTCGATCCCGAAGCGATGACCGCGGCCAACGCAGCCCTCGTGGCCCGGCTCATCTTGAGCGGTGCTCTGGTGCGCGAGGAGAGCCGCGGGGCCCATTTTCGCACCGATTTTCCCACGGCTGCTGAACGCTGGCGGGTCCACCTGGTCCAGCACAACGGACACCCGGCCCGCCCTGTCGAGAGTGTGGCAGAAGAAATGGCAGAACAAGGGGCTACCACCGAAACAGTGCTGCGTGATACTGGCGCATCGCACTATGTTCGCCTGAACGCTTAAGGGAACCACAAAGACACAAAGGGCACGAAGGTTTTGTGAAAGAGGCTTCCTTTGTGTACTTCGTGCCTTTGTGGTGAAACTATCTATCCGGTTTTGGTATCACGCATTACCACGCATCGTTGGTGTATCGTTGGTGTAAGGAAGGGAGTAAGGAGTATTATGGACCTGCCGGCTGAGGAAATCCGCCGCATTGTGCGGCACGCGCTACGAGAGGATGTGGGGTCTGGTGACAAAACTACGCTGGCGGTTATCCCGGCCGACATGCAAGCCAGAGCCTATGTTGTCGTGAAAGAGTCCGGGATTGTGGCGGGCCTGTCCGTGTTGCAGGCTGTCTTTGCCCAGGGAGACTCCTCGCTCACCATTGCGCTCCAGGCTACCGATGGGGAGCAGGTGGCGGCGGGGAGGGTGGTGGCAACAATCCGCGGGTGCGCCCGCAGCATATTGACGGGGGAGCGCGTGGCTCTCAACTTTTTGCAGCGTATGAGCGGGATAGCCACGCTCACGGCCGGCTATGTTGCGGCTGTGGGCCCGCTTCCCGTGCGGCTACTCGACACCCGCAAAACCACGCCCGGCCTGCGTCTGCTTGAGAAATACGCGGTTGCAATGGGGGGGGGGGTCAATCACCGTTTCGGGCTATACGACGCGGTGATGCTCAAGGACAATCATCTGGCTTTGCTGGCAGCGCAGGGGGTCGGGATTGGAGAAGCGGTGCAGCGAACCAGGGCCGCTGTTGGACCGCTGGTCTGCATCGAGGTGGAAGCCGACAGCGTGGAGCAGGCGCGGGCCGCCGCCGAGGCCGGAGCCGATATGGTGTTGCTCGACAATATGTCCCCCGATATGCTCTGTGAGGCTGTCGCTGCCATCGGGGGGCGAGCAACGGTCGAGGCATCGGGAGGGATTACGCTGGAGACGATACAGGCTGTTGCGGAAACGGGGATCTCGTACATCTCAATAGGTGCGCTGACCCATTCGTCCCGTGCGCTTGATATTGGCCTGGATGTGCTGGCAGGGGAGTAGGGGGTGAGCTAGCCCTGCTCCCGCTCAACCAGCGAGGTATACCCACGGTAGAGACTGGCCGCGGCCCGTTGCAGGCGGGCCGGGTGCCCCTTGCTATCCGCCAGCAGAAGCTCTATCTGCTCCTCGGTAAAGGTTACGCCAGTGCCCTTCAAGCGAGTCTCGATAAATTCCCGCGATTCATCTACCGAAAAGGGGAGCACATCGAACTGGATGCAGATATTGGCCAGTGGGGAGTCCAGGTCGGGCGCGTCGGGGAAAATCTGCGCAAGCGGCGAGCGGCTGGCAATGACCAGATTGAGAGGCGATCCTGCACCGTCGGCAAGCCCACGAAGCTGGCTGCGGGTCTCGCGGGTAAACCCATCCCACGACATTTTCTCAATCTCATCAAGGCAGAGGATATGGTATCGCCCGCGCAGCGCACGCGAGAGCTTGAACCCACGGCAGGTCTCAATATCAAGCTGCTCACAGAGCAGATCATAAAAATCGTCCTCATTGTCTACCAGTTGCAGGTTCATATAGGCGAAGGTATCGTAGGGTTGTCTGAGCCGCTGTGGGCCGAGGGCACAGACCATTGAGAGGATAGACGACTTGCCCATCTGGGGATCGCCAACCAGGGAAACGTTACCACCTTGTTCAAGGATTTCAAAAATCTGATCAAGCAGAAATTGCCGGTTGAAGAACCGTTCGGGGTCCGTGATGCGCCCGGATTCGCCAAAGGGCTTGAGGGCCAGCGGTGTTTTTCGTTGGAGAGGTTCTGTCTGGACCGCTGGCAACGCATGGGCAGCCTGGCTACACAGCCGCTCAAATGGCATATGCATAAGCAGGAGCGATACTTCGTTTAGCTGCTCAATAATTCTGGCACGTTCGGCGCGGCGCACCTCTGTATCTCCGAAGCGTCGCATAAGGGACAGGTTTTCTCCAAATCGCTTCTGGTAGAGCGACACCTCGCGGTAGCGCGGGTGTCCCTGTGGTATCTGGTAGAGAAGATAGCGTATTCCATGTTCATAGGGCGAGAATGCATCGGATGAATAAACAGCCATAGGCCTGTCCTCCGGTTTGTTGAGGAAGTATTGAAACCATTCAGCAGGATGACATCAGTTCCATGTATCATTATACAGGAATTTTTACCCCGGTTTTTTGTCTCTGGTGTGCTTCCCGCTGCGATAAAATCGGATATGTGCTTTTTCGAGCGTGGCCAACCCTTCTTCTATCGCCCCGTCAATCAGATTGAGAAACTGCTCCAGCTTCTCGTAGGTATCAACAATTTCGACCACAATAGGGAGGTCTTCTGAGATGCGGTGGATTTTGAACGTATGGATACGACTATGGGCCCCGAAGCCCATAATACCGCGGAGCACCGTTGCCCCGGCCAGCCCCTGCTCTCGTGCCTGCAGCACAATCCACTCGTAGAGTGGCTTCTTTTCATATCGGTCGCTTTCGCCAATGAAGATCCGTAGCAGTGAGCCATCTTGAGGAAGAACCATTGCTATCACCTCTTCTTATCTCCAGATGAGGTACGTCAGGGTGTAGCCAGACCAGACCGCCCCAAGCCCGATGGCCAGGCTGGCCCCCATATTGAGCAGGGCCAGCGTCGTTTGCCCATCGCGGAGCAGGTTCATAGTCTCCAGGCTAAAGGTGGAGAAGGTGGTGAATCCCCCCAGCGTGCCAGTGATGAACATTGCGCGGGTTTCTGCCGAAAGCACCCCGCGCATATTGGCCATTTCGCTGAGAAAGCCGATGCAGAAACAGCCAATGACATTGACTGCAAGCGTCCCATAGGGAAAACCGATACTTTCGGAGATTCGTTGTACATAGCCGGCAACCAGATAGCGGAGCACAGAGCCGAGAAATCCGCCCGCCCCCACCCAGAGCATTATATTCACGCCAGTTTTTTTCTCCTTCGTTCGCCTTCTTTGTCTCTGCTCTCCGCGTCCAATATATGGTATAGTACAATGCCATGGTCCAAGTATACCATGCATCTTCTTTATTATCACAACCATTTATCGTAACCATCCGGGGTCCGGGGCTACTATGCGTATTCTGTTTCTCAATTGCTACCACAGCGGCTCGCACGCGGCCACGGCTGAGGGCTACGTGGCCCACAGTCGCCACACGGTGATGCTGCTCACGCTTCCCCCGACCGGTGGCTGGCGATGGCGCATGCGGGGAGGGGCTGTCACGCTGGCCCGCCTGAGCCGCGAGCAGGCCGCCACACCCGCGACAATGCCCGACCTGCTTTTTGCCACCGATATGCTCGACCTGGCGACCTACCGCGCCCTCACCAGCGACCTCTATGGACCACACATTCCGGCGGTGGTCTACGTTTTCGAGAACCAGCTCACCTACCCGCTGCCTGCTGGCCGCCCTCGCGACTTGAGCTATGGCTGGACGAACTATACAACAATGCTGGTCGCCAGTCGCGTCTATTTCAACTCCGCGTTTCACCGCCAATGGTTCTTCGATGCGCTGCCCGACCTCCTGGGACGCTACCACGACTACAACGAACTCCAGACGATTGATGAGATTGAGGCAAAAACGCAGGTGCTCCCCACGGGGATAGACCTGGCCCGCCTGGCCTGGCCCGCCCCCCCGGAGCCGCCGCCCCCCACACCGTCCGACCCGCCGATTATTCTCTGGAGCAGCCGATGGGATTACGATAAACAGCCGCAGGTGTTTTTTGCTGCGCTGGAAGCCATCCATGCTCGTAGGACGGACTTCCGGCTTATTGTCGCGGGCGAGGCGATAGATCCCAATACCCCGGCGTTTGTCGCGGCCCGCGAACGCTGGTCGGCGCATATTGTCCATTGGGGCTACCCCGCCGACACGCCCACCTATCGCTACCTGCTCCACCAGGCCGATATTGTGGTCAGTACCGCCATCCAGGAAACGCTCGGTATTGGTATTCTCGAAGCCCTTTTCTGTGGCTGTATCCCCATCTTGCCGCGTCGCCTTGTCTACCCCGATCTCATCCCGTCGCGCTACCATGCTGAATGTTTGTATGATACGTTTGATGAACTGGTGGACCGCTTGCAGCATGCGGTGGCGCGGCGGGATACCTTGCGCCAATATGACTGGCCGGCTCTTGCGGCCCCCTACGATTGGTCGCGCCTGGCTCCGCAATACGATACGCTACTGGATGAACTCGTTGAACAGTATCGCGAACGTTACCAGGGGCATCGTTTGCCCCGCAGCAGGTAGAGGCAGGCAAACTTGACCAGCTCGAACCAGGCCAGCGACCCGCAGAGGAAGAGGCCGAGCCAGCCATCGCGCCACCCGCCAAGTTGCCCATACCGCCGCCAGAATTCGCGCACTGGCCCCCCGACAAAGTTGCGCCAGCGCACTTGTTGCCCCTGCTGCGCCAGCGTGCGAGCCTCCGCCAACGCATAGCGGGCCTGCTTGTGCCAGAATTCGCCCACCTGCTCAATGTTGATATGCAGCAGGTGGCCCCGCAACCGGGTGGCCTGCCCCTTGAGATGGGGGTATTCATGAACCTGGTGTTGTTCATCGTAGCGGGCCAGCGTGCGTCGCAGCAGCCGGAGTTGATAGTCGGGATACCACCCCCCACCACGTACCACGCGCCCGAAAAAGATATTGTGGCGCGGGATGGAGGAGCCAGCCACGGGCCCTTCGCGGGCCCTGGTTGTGGGGGGATGGATGGGAATAGCATTGCCGCTCTCCCCCTCCCAATCCCTCTCCGCACCGGGGGGAGACCAGGTGGGGGGAAGCTGAACGATACCGTGATGGCAAAGCTGACGCAGTTCGCGCCGCAACTCCGGGGTGAGCCGTTCGTCACCATCCACAAATAGCACCCACTCCCCCCGGCACACATCCAGCGCACGGTTTCGCTGGGCCGCGTAGCCCCGCCACGGCTCGACAAAGACTCGCGCCCCGTAGGACTGGCAGATGTGCTCTGTCTGATCGCGGGTGCGATCATCAAGTATCACAACAATATCAATATCATCAGCAATATCGGCGTGCTCATCATTGCCGCTCCTCTCATCATGTTCTTTGTTGACAAGAGCAACAATGCTTTCCAGACAGGCTCCGATATGGCGTTCTTCATCTCTGGCGATAATCGCAACAGAGAGTACCGCTACTGTTGTCGTCATCGGTTGCATTATCGGTTGCATTTCCTGGTATAGTTAAGAAGAGGTTCCGGTTTTCAAGTCCAATGGACGAAAAATCTTGAAAGGAAAAAGAACATATGCAGGCAGAACAACCACCGCTCAAGCCGATGGGATTGGGCGACATTCTTGATACGGTGTTTCGTCTCTATCGCAACAACTTTCTCACATTCATCGGGGTTGTTGCGCTTATTCAGATTCCGCTTATCTTGCTCCAGATAGCGGTAAATATGGGTCTCAGTCGGGGTGTGGCCAGAGACTTTCTCTTGCTGCAAGAAGCTCTTATCAGCTTTGACCCGCGCTTCGATTCGTGGACTGACCTGCCCCTGGGCAACCTGGTGTTATATTTCATGGTTACTATCCTGGTGGCTCTCTTTGAGGGTATCATTGCCCAGCAGATCATCAATGGGGCCCTGGCCAATGCTGTTTCCCGACGCTACCTCCGCCAGCCGGTTTCAATAACGAGTGCTTATGGTTTTGGAGGTTCTCGCATATTCTCACTGATTATTGCGGGCCTGCTTGTTTCACTCCTCATCATCACGTTTAGCCTGCTTGTTTCACTCCTCATCATCACGTTTAGCCTGATCGTTGTTGGAATTTTCGGTCTTGGGGTGGTCCTGGTTGCCGGGTTGACTTCCACGCAAGGTGGCGGGGATGCGGGAGCAGTCCTCACAACGTTTGTCGGTTTTCTTTCCTTTCTCGCTATATTCGCGTTGATTATGCTCATTATTATCGGGGCGGCTATTCTCTTTTTGTTTGTTACCCAGGTAGTTGTGCTGGAGGGGCACGGGCCCATCGCTGCAATGCGGCGTAGCCTGCACCTGGTGCGTTCTTCCTTCTGGCGCGTTGTTGGCACGGTAGTTGCCGTCTACCTGATGGTCCAGGTTATCGCCCTCATCCCAACCACAGCCGCTGGTCTGGGCATCGGGGCCGTTTTCAACGACCCGATTAACGATTTCGGCATACGCCAGTCGCTCTCAATGCTTGTTAGCTATGGAACCCAGATTCTTGTTCTCCCGCTGCTGCTCATTGCCTATACTGTGCTCTATTACGATGTGCGGGTCCGCAAGGAAGGATTTGATATTCAGTTGCAGGTTCAGCAGCGTGCTGCTCTTTCGGGAGAGTGAACGTTTATCATACCACTTTTGCCTGACCTGCTGAATGTTCGTAATTGTTCAGTCCCCCCCACCTGTCCTCCCCCCAGCGGGGGGAGGACAGGTGGGGGGGGGGCAAGCGAGACGCTTGCGTACCCAGGAATCAGGGATTGCCCAAATACCGTGAACGATTACGCGCTCTCAGAAGCGATACTCCTTGTTCTGAAGGATTATATCTATCCCCCCTGAACGATTACGAATGTTCGCCAAGGATTGGGGGTTGTCCAAACACCGTGAACGATTACCAATAGTTTGTTCGCAGATGAGTGTCATCGGACGCGGTTTTGTTTGCGTTTCTCGCCAGACGCTCTGCGCTCCTGCTTACGGATCTCCCGTTTGCGGGTGTTGATTTCCTCGCGCACCAGCTCAAGCTCATCGTCGTTGATGGTGAAATGCTGCCCACCACGGGCCAGCGTCACGCCGCCCACTGCGGACTGGCGGGCCGTCAGGGGGGTATCATCGCGGCCGGCCTCGCCGTGGATATAGCTCGACAACACCCCGCGAGCATCTATCAAAACACGCAACCCCCCGCCCCCTTCAATTTCCTGGAGCAGCGCATCCATTGACTGCAATGCGTGCTCTGCCAGGTTTCGTACATTCCTTGAATGGTGATCACTCATACGCATGTTCCCAACTCTTCGCGGGTATTTCCCACAGGTTCCCTTTTATTATTGTGCCATTGTTCCTGAGAGAGAGCCATTTCGAGAAACTGGGCCAGCATCCCATCGGTTCCCCGCCGAAAATAGGCACGAATGTTGTCGTAGTCCGGGTTTTCGAGCAGTTGGAGACAGGGATGGTTGCCCGCATACCGCCATTCTTGCCGGACAATGGTAAACCCGAGACGCTGGTAGCACCGCACGGCCCGATGATTGAACGCAGCAACCTCAAGCACAATAGTGGCAAAACCGGGCGGACCGAAGAAATGGTCGAGGAACAACGACAAGGACCGGGACCCCAGGCCGTAGCCAACGTAGGGGGCCCCAAGTGCAATACCTAGCCGGGCCTGTCGTTGCCACTCTATATCGCGCAGGGAGATGCGCCCTACCAGATTTCCTCGCTCGTTTTCGATGGCCCACGACTGGCGGTCCCTTATGGGGCGGTGCCAGAAGAAGAGGGCACACACCCTGTCGCCAAATGTTGGCGGGCGCGGAAGATTCCAGAGTTCGTGAAACGGGTCGGGGTAGCCTGACATTGTCCGAAAGATGGTTGTATCCTCATCGTTCCAGAGACGAAAGCGTATATGCTGGTTGTACCAGCACGAGGGATTCGCCAGCCATGCCGGGTATTCTTGTTGTTTTCTCTGGTTTTTCATCCTCATCAAACAGGCATCTCCGGCTGCTGGTGTAGCCAATTCGGGCAACAGATAGGTGCTATGGGTTTTCTGGCACCAGCAAAAACGAGCGCGACATCCACCCCTCAATGGTGTTCTGGTCCGATGCAAACTGCCCTTCCTGAATGTCGGCAGTGCGGGCGCGGACATGAACCCACTCCACATCGTCTACGATGCGCGGCTCCGCAATCTGACGTACCTCGGCTCCATTGCGAAGAATGGCGATGATATTGGAAGAAAGCCCCGGCTCGTCGCGCAAGTTGAGGCCAGCCGCGATATTGACAGTCAAGGTCGGGGATGGGTCCCTTTCTGTCCACCAGTCGGGCAGTAGTTCGCCAATGCTAATACTGGGAAGATGGGGGCGCGGAAGTTTGATGGCAAAAAGCTGTTCAACGGCAAAACTGGTGAGCAGGTAGCTTCCATAGGCAACGACGAGCAGCAGCAGCAAGGTGACAAACCATCCGAGACATCCCCGCGCAGGTGATTTTTTTGTCCGGGTCGTATGGTATGGGGATGGTTGCGCGTTCCCCTCCGAGAGATCCACGTCGGGGAGAGCCACTGCGGAGGAAGGAAACTGCGGAGAAGATGCTTCTGGCTCAGCGGCCTGGTCCTGCCTGGCTCGCTGCTGGTGGCGGGAAGAGAGAACAACGGGCATACGATGCGTATTGGCCTCAGCATTGCGTTTTACCTGTGCTACCCCTTCGAGAAATGTCTGCACATCGGGCAACCGCTCTGTGGGGATGGATGCTGTTGTCTGGTGTATCAGTCGTTCCAGCGTCGGGAGATACAGCGAAGGACGCATCTGTACAAGCGGAAGTATGCGGAGGTTTCGATGGGCCCGGTCAATTGTTTCGACGTTTTCTCCCGTGGCAGGACGAACGCCAGTCAGCAACTCGTAGAGCAGCAATCCGAGCGCATAGACTATGCTGGCAGAGGTGGCGGGCTGACCCGCGGCCTGCTCCGGCGGGCGGTAGCAGGCCTGGTCCAGTGCGGCTTCGTCGGGCGTGAGGAACCAGCTTTCAACCAGTTTGACCTGCCCCTCGTGGACCCACCACACATGGCGACTGCTCACGGGGGGGGGGGATAGTCTGCGTTCCTGGCATAGCACAATGGCATCGGCAACCTGGGAGATACTTTGTAAGGCCTGCGATACGGCGAGCACCTCCGACCCATAGAGGGCACGTTCAGCGAGATACTCTGTGACCATATAGGGCCGCCCACCAATCTCACCGCTATCGAACACATCGAGCAGAGCCGGATGAGAACATTGTGCGCTCTCCTGGATTCTGGTAAGAAATCCCTGCCGGGCGGCTTCTTGCGACGCGATGTCGGGATGCAGCAGATGAATCAGAACCTCGCGTTGCAATCGCTCGTCAATAGCCCGGTAGACGATGGCGAGTCGCCCCCGGCCCACCTGCTTGAGAACGCGGTATCGCCCAAACAGGAGTGGAGCACTGGCTTCAGGTTGGGAATGGTTCATGACACAATTGCAAACGTTTCTCGGCACTTCCTGAGGGGCACGTTACATTCTCCGCGCCCGCTGTGGTCCAGAAACCGGACCGGTACAATACGTTTGATTATAGCATGCTGTGGGGCAACAATGCAATGACTGTTTCGCTTTTCTATTCAAATATCGCACAATTCAAGGTATAATGAAAGAACGAAATCGAGGAGAGCGGGGAATGATTTCTCAAAACAAAGTTGTTGTGATCAAAAGTGATCTGGATATTGCTGCTGCCAGGACAGCATCGCGAGCACTGGCCAGAGGCATCGGGTTTGGCGCAGTTGATCTGGCCCGCATTGCGACGGCCGTCAGCGAGTTGGCTCGAAACGCCTTGCTCTATGCCGGGGGGGGGCAGGTGATGCTCCGCGAGATAGTCCGTGATGTCCACCGAGGAATTGGTATAGAAATCTCTGACCAGGGACCAGGAATAGCAAACCCGGAGCAAGCCCTGCAAGAGGGATTTAGCACGTCGGGGGCTATGGGAATGGGGTTGCCCGGTGCAAGGCGGCTTATGGATGAATTTCAAATCAACTCGATTGTTGGTCAAGGAACTACTGTTATCTGTGTAAAATGGTGCTCCTGAGATGCGAAGACGCAAGAAGCGCAAAAAGGCAATGGTGTTGAGAAGATAAGGAGCAGATGGTATGACAAAGATACGTGCGGTTGTGGTTGATCCGTCGGTCCCGGATTGGTTGACGCTGCAAACGGTTGACTCGCCAGCCCCCGCCCCCTCCGAGGCTCTTGTGCGGGTGGCGGCTGTCTCGCTCAACCTGGGAGAAATTCGCCGCGTTACGCAGGCCGAGGCTGGCACCCGTCCGGGATGGGATCTCGCGGGAGTTGTCGAGCAGGCTGCTGCTGATGGCTCTGGCCCGGCAGCGGGGACGCGGGTCGTCGGGTTTGTGCCTGCCGGGGCGTGGGCCGAGCTGGTGGCCGTGCCCACCCACGCGCTGGCCACCCTCCCCGACAATGTATCGTTTGCCCAGGCCTCGACCCTGCCGGTTGCAGGGCTGACCGCGCTCTACGCAGTTGAGCGGGGCTGCGGATTGATTGGACGGACTGTGCTGGTGACGGGAGCATCGGGCGGGGTGGGGGTATTTGCCTGTCAGCTTGCCCACATTTCAGGGGCAACCGTTGTCGCGCTTATTCGCAACCCCTCATACGTGCCGCTGGTCAAAGCTGTCCAGGCCAATCAGATTATTGTGAGCGAAGATGCTGAAGCCGCTCGCCCGGCTGGTCCCTACCGCTTGATTATCGAATCTGTTGGGAGCCAGGTGCTTGGAACAGCCCTGTCCATGCTGGCCCCCGATGGGGTCTGTGTCTCGCTTGGCGTTTCGACGGGCCGCGAAACCACGCTCGATATTCGTACCCTGATGACCACAGGGCGGGCCTCGCTCTACGGTTTCTACCTGTTCCGCGAACTCGAACGAGAACCCGCCACAATCGGGCTGGCGCGTCTGGCCTACCTCGTTTCTGTCCATCGTCTCCGCCCCCATATCTCGCTTGAGGCGCAGTGGGAGGAGATAGGCCCGACGGCCCGCAAACTCTGGGAACGGCACGTTTCGGGCAAAGCCGTATTGCACGTTGCCCAGCTCTAGGACGGTCATATCAGTTTGTTATCAAAGAAGCAAAAAAAAGAAGCAAAAAACGGTAAGCGTTCACTGGGTTTGGGCAATCCCCAATCCCTGGGAGCACAAGCGTCTCGTTTGCTCCGATGTAGGCGCGGCATCCCTCCCAATCCCTCCCCCCGCTGGGGGAAGGACAGGTGGGGGGCTGAACGATTACAAAAAACGCACTGGGCGCGAAGAGCGCAAAGGGATGCACAATGTCTGAACATAGAGGAGCAATGGGAATGGTGGTAATCCATCTTCCTTCTTCCCTGCTCTTTGCGTCCTCTGCGTTCTTTGCATTTCAAAAACCGTATTGGTGTCAGGATCAAAGGGCCTGTTGTGCAAGTGGGGAGAGGGCATTCTTGGCCACGCAAACGCGGTTTCGCCCTGCCGCTTTGGCCTCGTAGAGCGCAATGTCGGCGGCCTTGAGCACCTCTTCGCTCCTGGTGCCATGATCGGGGACAGCAGCAACACCCAGAGAAATTGTGACCGCTTCGAGAAGCTGCCCATTGTGAAAGGCCTGGAGTGCATAAATACCGCGCCGCAAGGTTTCAGCCCGTTTGCGCGTTTCGGGAAGCGAGGCTTCTGGCAAAATCAGCACAAACTCTTCTCCCCCATAGCGACAGGCGATGTCCTCGTTGCGAATATGGGTCTGGAAATATAGTCCCACGGCGTGGAGCAACGAGTCGCCGGCATCGTGCCCATAGGTGTCGTTGAACCGTTTGAAATGATCAATATCGGCCATAATGACCCCGATGGGAAGCTGGCAGCGCGTAGCACGGCCTATCTCGCGGCTCAGCGTATCGTTCAGGTAGCGACGGTTGTAGAGGCCGGTCAGGGGGTCGCGGATAGATTGCTCGTGGAGCCGCTCGCGGAGGTGCAGGTTTGCCAGAGCCAGCGCGAGATGGTCTGACATCATCAGAGCCAGGCCCAGCCAGTGCTCATAGGCCTCTTGCGAATGGCCAGGAGCATCGAGCAACCGCAAGATGCCAAAAGTCTTTCCTGCGGAAACAAGCGGCACACAGAGATAGGAATAGTTGTTTGTTATCGGGTCGGAGTAGGGGCATTCGCTATTGCTATGCCTGGAGGGATGCCCGTTGACTATATAGGCCCGTTTGCCGCGGACTGCCTGACAGGAGCAGGCCGAGAGCGTATCCAGAAACTGCATATTGCCCCACTGGGAAACAATCTGCAAGGTCTGCGAAGGAGTTGCTTCCTCATCATCTACCATATAGAGTGCGCCCGGGTTTCCCTGAAACAACCGCACTGCCGTTTTCTCAATCACGCGGTAGGCTTCTGCGGTCGTCTGACAGGTCTGGAGTGAATCGCTCAGCCCATTGAGCAAGGTTATCTCGCGGTTGTAGCTCTTGAGTTCGTGTATCCAGCGAGACATTTCCTCATTGGCCTGCCGCAGCGATTTCTCGGACTCTTTGCGTCTGGTAATATCTTCTTTCACCGCCAGAAAGTGGGTAATGGTCCCGTGCTGGTCGACGATAGGCGAAATTGATGCTACTTCCCAGAAGATCTCGCCGTTTTTTTTTCGGTTTTGAAACTCACCCTGCCACTCCTTGCCCGCAGTAACCGTCTCCCAGAGTTCTTGATATGTCTCAGGAGACATTGTTCCCGACTTGAGGAAACTGGGATTTTTTCCCTGGACTTCCTCGGCGGTATAGCCTGTCACACGGGTGAATTTTGGGTTGACGTATTCGATTTCCCCCTGGGTATTGGTAATCATAATGGATGATGCGCTTTGCTCCACGGCCCGATGGAGCTTCCGCAAATCCTCGCGGGTGCGGCGAAGCATGAGCTGGTTCTCAATGCGCACCAGCACTTCTTCCGGTTGAAAGGGCTTGGAAATATAATCTCCCCCTCCGACCTTGAATGCTCGTACCTTGTCAATTGTTGCATCCAATGCACTGATGAAAATAACGGGAATGTCGGAGGTCGCTCCGCTGGCTTTCAACTCCTGGCACACTTCATAGCCCGTCATATCTGGCATATTGATGTCGAGCAGAATAATATCAGGTGGGTCTAACTGGGCTGATCGCAACGCCATGCTCCCACTGGTGACGGTGCGTACCTCAAAGAGGTGTTCTTTGAGCAAGACCGCCAGAAGCCGCAAATTGTTCGGCTCATCGTCCACAATGAGAATAGTGTTTTTGTCCACACTAGTTATTGATGCGTTTTTTTTGTTCATAAGATTGTTTTTGTTGTCGTTACTATATTTGCTCGTACCAGTTTTTTCCACCCGATACCGGAGAGACAGGGAACAGACTCGCCAGAAAAACCAGGGGATGTTGGATGTTGTTCGATGCTTGTGGTTACGGGAGATCCTCGTGTCCCTCCTCTTCCGGAAAGTAAGGAGGGAAGCAATCCTTGCCTGCTTTTATGTAATCGTTCAGTCCCCCCACCTGTCCTCCCCCCAGCGGGGAGAGGGATCGGGAGGGGGGGACGCACCCGCATCGGAGCAAGCGAGACGCTTGCGCTCCCAGGCATCAGGGATTGCCCAAACACCGTGAACGCTTACGCTTTTATTGTACCACGTTCCATAGGGAGCGCATTTAATGGCCGATGTGTTGTCCGATTGTCGTTGCTCTTGTTTCCCCATTTGCTTTTCGGGTACAATGGGGGGGGAACGAAAACAACGGGCGAAAACAGGCGAAAAGAGGTTAGCTATGTCAGCTATGTCAGCTATGAACAATACCCCACTCGTTGGAGTTATTATGGGGTCGCGCTCAGACTGGGAGACGATGCACCACGCGGCCCAGGTGCTTGAGCAGTTGCGTGTCCCCTTTGAGAAACGGGTTGTCTCGGCCCATCGCACGCCGGATCTACTCGTGGAATATGCGCGGACTGCTGAAAATCGCGGGTTGGAGGTCATCATTGCCGGGGCGGGCGGGGCCGCGCACTTGCCAGGTATGGTCGCGGCGATGACGATTCTGCCGGTGCTTGGCGTGCCAATTCAGTCAAAAGCATTGCAGGGCATGGATTCGCTGCTCTCGATTGTGCAGATGCCGGCCGGGGTGCCCGTGGGCACGCTGGCTATCGGGCGGGCCGGCGCGGTCAACGCTGCGCTCCTGGCCGCGTCAATGCTGGCAACCAGATACCCCCCTATCCGCGATGTGCTCCACCAATATCGAGAACGGCAGACCCGCGCTGTGCTGGACAATCCCGACCCGCAAAGCCAGGGGATGACCGCGTAATGCAATCAGGCTATCTTGTTGGCATCATCGGAGGGGGACAACTTGGGCGGATGCTGGCCCTGGCGGGCTATCCGCTCGGTCTACGGTTTCGGGTGCTCGACCCCAAGCCCGACGCACCCGCCGGGGTGGTTGGGGAGCATATTGTTGGCAACTACGACGATCCCGAAGCATTGCAACGACTGGCAGCGGGGGCAGAAGTTGTCACCTACGAATTTGAGAATGTGCCGGTTGATGCGGCTCGTCTGCTGAGCCAGACCGTCCCGGTCTTCCCGCCGCCGGCTGCGCTCGCCACGGCCCAGGATCGCTTGATTGAAAAGCAGTTTTTCCGCGACCAGGGTATCCCTACTGCAACGTTTGTCGGGGTAGAAAACCGCGCCAGTTTCAACGCGGCCCTGTCGCGGTTCGGGTTGCCGGCGGTGCTCAAAACGCGGCGCATGGGCTACGATGGGAAGGGGCAAATGGTCATTCGCTCCCAGGATGATGGGGAGCAGGCCTGGGAGCGGTTCGGGGGGGGGGCCCCGCTCATTCTCGAAAGCCTGGTGCCCTTCGAGCGGGAGCTATCGCTGCTGGCGGTGCGGGGGCGCGACGGCGCAATAGTTTTCTACCCCCTCATCGAAAACACCCACCGCGACGGCATATTGCATCGTTCGGTTGCGCCCGCACCCAACCTTGCGCCCACGCTCCAGGGGGTGGCCGAAGGGTATGCAACCCGCGTGCTCCACGCGCTGGATTACGTCGGCGTGCTGGCTATCGAGTTCTTCCAGTTTGGCGGGGGGCTGCTGGCGAATGAGATGGCCCCGCGGGTCCACAATTCGGGCCACTGGACCATAGAAGGAGCCGAAACAAGCCAGTTTGCCAACCACCTGCGGGCCATTCTGGGGTGGCCCCTGGGTCCCCCCGCCCCCATTGGCGTATCGCTCATGGAAAACATCATCGGGAGTGTGCCCGATGTGGGAGACATCCTGGCCAATCCGCGGTCCCATCTGCATCTCTATGGCAAATCGCCACGCCCTGGACGGAAACTGGGGCATATCACCACACGAGATTATTCACCATGAGTTCTATTGTTGGCGGGCTTTCGCCAGAAGATTACGACCGCTCCTACAGCGACGCGGTGTTGCTTCGCCGCATTGGAGCCTATTTTCGCCCGCATGCCCGGACAATGGCAACCGTTGCGGCTATGATTTCCTCCTGGTCGGTTTCTCGCGCCATTTCGCCTATCCTGGTGGCGCAGGGGATCAATATGCTGGCAGCGTATCGCAATCGCCTTGATGCGTTTCCGTTGTCGCTGGCCCTTCTGCTGGTTGCTGGCGTGCTGATATTGCAGCTCTCCGGATGGGTGTTTAACTATTTCAGGCAGAATGCCTCGGCCCGCGCCGTGGGCGACGTGGTGTTGAAGCTGCGGGAGGATGCCTTTTCCGCTGTGATGCGGCGGGATATGGCGTTCTACGACCACATCCCCTCTGGCAAAATCGTAAGCCGTGTCACCTCCGATACGCAGGAGTTTTCCACAGTTGTCACCCTGACAATGGACCTGATGAGTCAAGTGGTGATGATCTTCCTGATTATGGGGGTGCTCTTTTTCATTGATGCAGAACTGGCTCTCATCACGCTGGCGATTGCGCCGGTGGTCTTTCTCGTTGCGCTGGCCTTTCGTCGGCTGGCCCGTTGGACCTCGCGACGTTCGCAGCGGGTAATTGCCCAGGTGAACGCAACCATTCAGGAGACCGTGAGCGGGATTGCCGTGGCGAAAGGGTTTCGGCAGGAGGATGCGATCTACGCCGACTTCAACGAGATCAACCGGACCTCTTACCGCGTGCGGCTCCAGCGAGGGTGGACCTTCAACCTCATTTTCCCGCTGCTCGACATGCTGGCGGGCGTGGGGACGACGCTGGTTGTCTACTTTGGCGGCTTGGGCGTGATGCAAGGGAGCATCTCGCCGGGCGACTGGTACATGTTTGTGCGGGCCCTGCTCATGTTCTATTTTCCGCTGGCGAGTATTGCCTCATTCTGGAGCCAGTTTCAGCAGGGGTTAGCGGCAAGCGAGCGCGTCTTTGCCCTGATTGACGCGGAGCCAGACGTTGTGCAGACGGCCAGCGAGCCAGTGGACCATCTCGATGGGCGGATTACCTTTCGCAACATTGTGTTTCGCTACAATGAGCGCGAGAACGTACTGAATGGGTTTTCGCTTGATATACCCGCTGGGCAGAAGATCGCTATTGTTGGGCACACGGGCGCGGGCAAGTCGAGCCTGGTGCGGCTGATTACCCGCTTCTACGAGTTTCAGGGGGGGGATCTGCTGATAGATGGGCGCGACATTCGCCGCTTCGACCTGCCGCAGTGTCGGCGGCTCGTTGGCGTGGTGCCCCAGGTGCCCTTCCTCTTCTCCGACACCGTGGCGGAAAATATCCGCTACGGGCGGCCCCAGGCCAGCGATGCTGAGGTGGAGCGGGCGGCGCAGGCCATCGGCGGCGGGGAGTGGGTGGCCGACCTGGCCCACGGCCTGGCAACCGACGTGGGGGAGCGGGGGGCGCGACTCTCGCTTGGGCAGCGGCAACTTGTCGCACTGGCGCGGGTGCTGCTCCAGAACCCGACGATCTTTATTCTCGACGAGGCGACGGCCAGCATTGACCCCTTTACCGAGGCGCAGATACAGGAAGGGTTGGATGTGGTGATGCGGGGGCGCACGAGTATTATTATCGCCCATCGGCTCTCAACCATACGCTCGGCGGACCGGATTATTGTGCTGGAGAAGGGGCGCATCATTGAGGAGGGGAGCCACGATGGGTTGCTGGCGCGGGGCGGGCACTATGCGGAGTTGTATACGATGTATTTTCGTCACCAGTCACTTGATTATATCGAGGAGGTGGGGGCGTGGTGAGGGTATTTGAAGCATGTTTTGGAGGAACGGAACGATGGAAACAACAACATACCATACCTATGAGGCTGTGCTTGATGTGGTGCGGACCTGGCCGCCGGAGAAACGCTTTCTGCTGATCCAGGATGTCATAAAAACCCTGGAACCAACCTTTCGCGCCGGCGGGGCCAGGCGACCGACTGCGGACGAGGCACTCGGTTTGCTGGCAACAGAGCAGCCGGCCCCTTCAGATACGGAGGTGCAACAGTGGCTCGAAGAGCATAGAATGGAGAAGTACGGGTGCGGCAGCTTCTCTTCGACACCATAGGATCGGAAGACCCTTGAAAAGGCAGAGCGGCTTCCAGGAAATGACCTTGAGGATAGGCTTCAGATTGCCTGTGCCATCATTGCAGAACTTGATGCAATAGTAACCCGCGATGTGGAAGGATTCCGTGACTCACCAGTTCTCGTGCTGTCCCCCACAGAAGCCCTGGAAAAACTCCACAGCGATACGCATTATTCTGGATAAGGGGAAGCGATATTGTTGTTGTGCGTGCTTGTTCCTATTTGCTTCTTCCTCTACTTCCCCCTCGTGGTGCGGTAGGGATGGGGGCGGGGGCGGTGTGCTGCTGGTGCGGCAGCACAGTCGTCTCGTTATCAGCGGTTGCTCCTGTCAAGTCTGTCAAGTCGAAATCATTGATAACCCGTTTCTGAACATGCTATACTAGCAGGAAAAGAGGGTAACATCTGGCTAGAGGCCCTGTTGTGGGAGATTGCCAGCAAACCAGGTTGAGGAAAAACCAATGACTCCCGAAGCAGCAATGGGAATAGAATCTGCTCAAGCTATTGTCACAGAGATGCTGGCAAGGCTGAAAACGTTGGTCGAAACGTCGCAGCAACAGAATGCGCGGCTTACCGTGGAGGTGCGTCAGGCGGAGCGTGCGGTAGATGAGGTTGTCATGCAGCGGCAGTTTGCGGCAGAGCGCAATCTGCCAGCGGCAAAAAATCTGGCGGAGCGGGAGCGAGAGCTACGAGCAAACCTTGCCCGGCTGAGCCAGGCTTCCCAGTCGCATCAGCGTTCGCTCAAGCAGCTTGATCAGCTTGTGCGCCAGATTGAGATGAGTAGTACCACCTTGAACGGGACAAGCGAAGGCGAAACATCCGATCCGTGGGTCCAGGCGTTGCGGGCCCAGGTGGTGCTTGGGCGCGAGGAAGAGCGGGTTCGCCTGGCCCGCGAGGTCCACGACAGCCCGGCCCAGGTTCTCGCCAATACGTTGATCGGGCTAGAAAAATCGCGCTCGTTGCTGGAAGAGCAACGGATGGAGCACCTGGACACGCTGCTCAATCGGCTGTGCGAGGCAACCCGCGAGGGGTTGCAAGAGGTGCGCCATCTCATCGCCGATTTGCGACCAGGGAGGCTGGAAGAGCAGGGGCTTGTGGGAGCCTTGCAAGAATATATTCGACGCTACCGCGATGCCTACAGCGCACAGGTGCGGTTTGAGGTTGAATCTGCTCCCCCCCGGCTCTCGCGGGAGGCAGAGATTGTGCTCTATCGGATTGTGCAGGAATCATTGCAAAATGCCCATAAACATGCGCGGGGGGCCCCCATCCACGTCATCCTGGCCATGCGCCAGGAAAAACTCACCCTCACAATTCGTGATGAGGGGCCAGGGTTCGACCCGCGAGAAGTGGCCCGACGGGCGGGCCGCGAAAGCTGGGGGTTGACCAGTATGCGCGAACGGGCCGATATGATTGGGGCCCGCTACACGGTGACATCGCGGCCAGGGCATGGAACAGAAGTTTCGGTGGTGCTTCCGCTTGGCTGAGACGCATAGGCAAAACCAGCCACGCGCATGCGTTGCAGAAAGGGTGCGGCTATGAACAAGAAAATTCGTGTCTTGATTGTTGATGATCACCCGTTGTTCCGGCAGGGTATTCGCTGGAGCCTCGAAACCGAAGATGATATGGACGTGGTTGGCGAAGCGGAGAATGGGCAGGAGGCGATTAAACTTGCCGACCGCCTGCTGCCCGATGTTATCCTGGTAGATATTCACCTGCCGGGGATGAATGGGCTTGAGGTGGCGCGAGTTATCAAACGCCACCACGCCCATATGAATATCGTCATTGTGAGTGTCTACGAGGATGATGAGCAGCTTTTTCATGCGATGAAGGTGGGAGCTTCCGCCTATTCCTCAAAAGATGTGCTCCCCTCGGATCTAATCCAGGTTGTCCGCTCGGTGGCGCGGGGGGCCTACCTCATCAATGAGCATGTGCTCTCGCGCCCCCACGTTGCCCGGCGGGTGCTCCACCAGTTCCGTGAGCTAGCCTCCTCCGAAGATGAACAATCGGGGGTGCTCTTTGCCCCCCTCACAAGCCGCGAAATAGAGATACTCGATTGTGTCGCACGGGGACTCTCAAACAAAGAAATTGCCCACGAACTGAGCATTAGCAGCCAGACCGTGAAAAACCATATTACCTCGATTCTCCGCAAACTCCAGGTGAATGACCGGACCATGGCCGTAATGTATGCCATCCAGAAAGGTTGGATCAAGATGGGCTATGGGAGCGAGCACGCCCCCCAGAATCCTCACCCCTCTCCTGCCCTGCCTGACGACCCGAAAGGCGCGAGCAATGCTTCTGACACAGCAGGAGATTCCTCCCGTTCTGATGAAGGCACAACCCGCTCAGTCGGTGCTGGTGGTCTTTCGCGCCTTCCCTGAGGGAGATTTGCGCGTGGTAGATTTGCTCGTCGTCTTGCTGGTCTTGCTGGTCTTGCCAGTTTTGCTGGTCTTGCCAGTTTTGCTGGTTCCTGGCGATGCTGTTGACGAACGTGACGAGCGTTTCGTTGGTTTTTTGCCATCGGATGCAAGGTTTACCGTGTCGTCACCATCGCCATTGCGGGCCACTCCCCCCGGTTCGGGCACATACTCGCTGACCAGGGCCAGGTCGTTGGTCGTGTAGTCGCAGTCGGGGTAGCGGGAGCACCCGAAGAAGGGCCGCCCGAACCGTCCGCGGCGTTTGAGCATTTCCCCTTCGCCACATTTTGGACACGCCACACCGGTTGGTTCCGGGAGCGGCGCGGGGTTGCCTTGTTTGTCGAGCCGCCGAATGTTTTTGCACTCCGGGTAACCGGAGCATCCCAGAAATTCGCCAAACCGTCCCTTCTTCTTAACCATCGGGCGGCCACACTTGTCACAAAGCACCGTGCTAAATTCTGGCGCACTCTGCTCATCAAGCACAATGTTGTTCTCGGTGTCGTAGTGGAAATCGCTGGTGAAATCGCAGGAATCATTCTCTGTTGTTTTCTCTGCTGCTTTTTCCTTGCTTTTCTTGCCGCTTTTCCTGTTGTAGCGAGAACAGGCCAGAAATTCGCCATTGCGCCCGAACTTGATGACCAGCGTCCCCTGGTTGCAGCGGGGGCAGGAGATACCGGTTGGCATCTCTTCTTGTTTGATGTTGCGCATCTCGTGGCGGGCCTGCTCCAGCGTCTGCTCAAAGGGTTCGTAGAATTCGCGCACCAGCGGCACCCATTGCTTCTCCCCCGCGGCGACATCGTCGAGTTGCTGCTCCAGGTCGGAGGTGAACGTATAATCTATGATGGTGGCAAAGTGTTCAACAAGCAGGTCGGTGACAATCCGCCCCAGGGCCGTCGGGATGAGTTTCTTTTCGCGCAGTTCGACATACTGGCGTTCCTGGATGGTTGAGATGATGGGCGCATAGGTGGAGGGCCGCCCGATGCCAAGCCGCTCCATTTCTTTGACCAGACTGGCCTCGGTGTAGCGCGGGGGCGGCTCGGTAAAATGCTGCACCGGCAGGAGCGCAAGCAAATTGAGCAGATCGCCCGCCGTGAGCAAGGGGAGTCGCTTTTCGCGGTCCTCATCCTCTTCGCCCTCATCCATCCCTTCGCGGTAGACTTCGAGAAACCCGGAAAACTTGAGCACGCTGCCCGTTGCCCGAAACGTATAGCGCGATACTCCTTGTTGGGTGGGCGTTGCTGCAATATCAACCGTGGTTCTGTCGAAAATCGCCGGAGCCATCTGGCTGGCCAGAAACCGCTTCCAGATAAGGTCGTAGAGCCGCAGCATGTCGTGTTCGAGCAGGGATGAGACGGTTTCGGGGGGACGCATACTGCTTGTGGGACGGATAGCCTCGTGAGCCTCCTGGGCTCCCTTCGCCTTTGTCTTATACGCTGGCGGTTGTTCGGGCACATATTCCTTGCCATACCGCTGCAAAATAACCTCGCGGGCTTCGTCCTGCGCTTCTTTTGCCACATTCACGCTGTCGGTTCGCATATAGGTAATCAACCCGACGGTGCCTTCCTCGCCGCCAACCTCGACTCCCTCGTAGAGCCGCTGCGCCAGCATCATCGTCTTTTTTGCGCTAAAGCCAAGTTTGCGCCCGGCTTCCTGCTGCAAGGTGCTGGTGGTAAAGGGCGGTGCGGGGTTGCGGCGGGTGTCCTTGCGCGTTACCTTTTGCACCGCATAGTGGGCGTGCTCCAGGTCGGCCACAATTGTCTGTGCCTGCTCCTCATTTTCAATGGCAAACTTGTCGAGTTTTGTCCCGTCGCGCTCTATCAGCGTGGCGCGGAAGGTCTCCGAAGCCTTGTCGCTCTGTTGCTTCCGCAAATCGGCTTCGATGGTCCAGTATTCAATTGGCTTGAACACCTCAATTTCGCGCTCGCGCTCGACAATGAGCCGCACCGCCACCGACTGCACCCGTCCCGCCGACAGGCCACGCCGGACCTTGTCCCACAGGAGCGGGCTGAGCCGATAGCCAACCAGCCGGTCGAGAATGCGGCGGGCCTGCTGTGCGTCCACCAGGTTGCTATCTATCTGGCGGGGCCGCGTGATGGCCGACTGAACCGCGTTTCGGGTAATCTCGTGAAAGACCACCCGATGCACCGGCATGGAGCGAGAAACTTTGAGAGCCTGGGTGATGTGCCAGGCAATCGCTTCGCCTTCACGGTCCGGGTCGGTTGCGAGATAGATTGCGTCCGATTGCCGCAGGGCCTGGCGAAGTTCGGTCACAACTTTTTGTTTGGTAATTTCATATTCTGGTGCAAAATCGTGTTCCAGATCTATTGCCAATCCGTTTTTGGGAAGATCGCGGACGTGCCCCATGCTGGCCAAAACGCGGAACTCTTTGCCGAGATACTTCTGGAGGGACCGGGCTTTGGCCGGTGATTCAACAATAACTAACTTCTGGCTCATTCAGTTTCCTATACCTATTGCGGGTGTCTTTCATTCTCCACATTCATTCTCCACATTTCTTTCATAGGCACTATACGCACGAGAGCACAGATTGTCAAGGTTTGCGGGGTAGTCCTTCGGCAGGAAGCATTCGTACAGAGCACGGAAAACGAGCCGTAAACGTTGACTCCTGACCCGGAACACTCTCGACAGCAATATCCCCGCCCATCATACGGCAATAGTGGCGACTGATGGCCAACCCCAGGCCAGTGTCGCTATACTCGCGGGTCGCGGTGTTATCTCCCTGGCGAAACGGTTCAAAAATATGGGCTCCTTGTTCGGTTTTCATTATTACCTCCCTATTTCCATAATTGCGTGTCGGTTCGTTCCCACTTCAGGAGCGTTCAAGCCGTTTCAATGGAGAAAAGCCGCAGGCGGGCCCGGCGGGCCCGGCCTGCCCCCACCCCTCCCCCGCCAGAGGACCAGCACCAGCACGGCAGTCATAATCTCCGCCAGCGTGAGCCAGATCCTCGCCGTCAGCGCAAGCAGCAGCGCAGCCGGTAGCGGTATCAGGCTACTGAGCAGATAGCCCAGCACCCCCTCGCGCACGCCAAGCCCGCTTGGTGTGAGAAAACTGAGAAACCCGATTATCCAGGAAACCGCGTAGATGCTGATAAGTGCAGGAAGGGTAGCGAGCGGCAACGGGTGGAGCGACCAGGCCAGGAGATAGAGGCCAATCCCATAGGCAACCCAGGCCAGGCCATAGCCAGGCAGTAGCAGCAGCATATCGCGGCGGCGCAGCATTCGCCCCATCCCCTGCCGACCCATCCGACGCAATGCCCACGAGAGCGGAGCCTGGAGCAGCGAGGGGAAGAACACGGCAGTGAGCAGGGGGAGCAGAAGCACCAGCGCAACCCCCAGAACAAACTGGTGTGGCCAGAAGAGCGAAAAGAGCACCGCAACCAGCGCACCCGCAGCCATTGTTTGCAGGATCTCAAATCCCATACTCAAGCTAACCGGTTGTGGGTGTGCTCCCTGTTGCTGCGCGAGTGAGATGCGCCCGACAAGATACCAGACATTGCCCGGCGCGTAGCGCATAAGCTGCGAGACGAGCCAGATACGCATTGCCACGGGGAACGGCAACGTTTCACCCAGCTGGTGCAGCGTGCTGCGCCAGAGGAGCGCGTGGAGAAGGGAAATACCACACCCCACCCCCAGGGCCAGCAACGTCGGGAAAAGCCGAAACTGGACCGAGCCAAGCTGCGGCAGCGTGTGCCAGAGCATGCGGACAATGGAAACCAGCGCAATAGCGGCTAGCAATCCACTAGCAAAACGCAGGACTGTCCGATGCCATCCCTTCATCGTGCGATGCTCACGAGCGCAAGATGGTCAGGGGAGGGATGGTATCCGATCGGGCGTTACGGTCGCGAAGCCAGGTGTATCCCTCTAGCAGCAACGGCGGGGCAAGCAATCGGGCCAACGCTCGTATATCGTGCTGCCAGGCTCCCCGCCACTGCTCCAACGCTGGCAGGCACCGGCTCCGCATTGCTGCTGGCAGGCCCCCCTTGAACCCTATCCCGATAACCGTATGGGGGAAATATCGCAGACCAGCAAAACTGACGAACGCCGCTTCAAAGGGCTGGAGCAGACTGGCGAACGATTGGGGGCTAAAACGCCAGTAGTCGGGAGGGTTGTGCAGCGGGAAGTTCATCACAGAACTGGCCAGCAGTATCCCGCCCGGTTTCAGCACACGATACACATCCTCAATAGCCTCACGCGGAAACTCAACATGTTCGAGCGTTTCCAGCATCAGGGCCGTCCCCACCGATGCCGTGGCCAACCCGGCACAGGTCACATCGAGGAGCACATCTACCCCCGGCCCCCGCTGCACATCTATCCCGACATACCGTTTTTGTGGAAAGAATGGGCGCAGGTTGGCCAGGTGTTCTTGTCGCGCTACCTGCCGCGAACCAAACTCAACCACTGGCTCACCAAATGGCAAGGTTTCGGCGCATATTTTTACAAACGAGCGAACAGGTGGACGCATACGATTATTTCTCTTGCTCCTGGAGATAGTTAGCGAGGGCCTCTTTCCAGGGGCGCATCAGGTCCAGACCATACTGGCGCAACCGAGTATTGTCAAGCACAGAATAGGCCGGGCGGCGGGCGCGGGCCGCAAACTCCGCCGAGGTGATAGGGATCAGTGTAGGCGACAGCCCCGACAAACGGAAAATCTCGGCGGCAAACTCATACCACGTACATTGCCCCTGATTCGTCGCGTGGTAGAGACCATAGTCGTCTGTCGTGAGCAGGTGTTTGATCTGGTGGGCCAGATCCCTGGTATAGGTGGGAGTAAGCGTCTGATCATTGACCACGCGAATATCACGCCCTTCGCGGGCCAGTCGCAGCATCGTTTCAACAAAGTTGCCACCCTTGCCGCTGCTGCCCGCCACGCCATACAGCCCCGAACTCCGCACCACAAACGACCGCTCCAGCACATAGCGGACCCCGTGTTCCCCTGCCAGCTTGGAAACTCCGTACCCATTGGGTGGATTGGGCATATCTGCTTCGGTGTAGGGCGTGCGGAGGTTTCCATTTCTTCCGTCCCCGTTCCCCCCCCCCCTGTTTTTCCCATCCCTGTTTTTCCCATCCCTGTTTTTCCCATCAAAGACATAGTCGGTGCTGATATGCAGCAAGACACACCCATACTCGCGGCAGGCCAGGGCCAGGTTGTGCGGGCCCTGGGCGTTGACCCGCAAAGCCCGCGCATACTCAACCTCGCAATCATCCACGCGGGGAAACGCTGCGGTATTGATAACCACGGTGGGCCGGTGGGTGGAGAAAGCCACATCAATGGATGCTTGCTCACAAATCTCAATATCCCGGTGTGTCAAAGGCACCATATCCTCTCCCGCATACACCTTTACCAGGTCTTGCCCTAGCTGCCCATTTGCTCCAATAATAAGAGTTCGCATGTCTCCTCTCCTCTCTTCTTTTCTCATCCCATGTCTGGATAAACCGTATTCCAGAGAATCCGATACACCTGCTCCCCGATAGCGCGGACGGTGTAGCGTTGGCGAAAGGCCTGGTAGCCTTGCTCTGCAATATGCTGGCGCAACGCGGGATGATCGGCCAGGTGCTTGAGCTGGCGGGCCAGGTCTTCGGCGTTGGCCGGCTGGCACACCCACACGTCCTCGCCGGGGCAAAGTTCGGCCCGCACCGCGGGCGTATCCGCCGTCAACACTGGAACTCGCATCGCCATTCCCGCATAGACTTTGTTGGGGATGACCCGCCGGGCCTTTGCCGACGAGCCGAAAATGCCCAGGCATATATCGGCGTTTGCATAGGCGGCGGGGAGATTTTCATAGGGCAACCAGCCCGGCATCGTGATGTTTGTCAGGGAGAGCACGCCAACCAGACGCACAATTTGGGCATAGTCCTGCCCCACCCCGACCATTGTGATATGGATCGGTTCGTGGCGGAGCAGGGCCGCAGCGTGGACAATCGTTTCGCAGCCGTGGAGCGGAATAAACTTGCCAACAAAGAGCACCTCGCAGGAACGGTCGGGCACACATT
This sequence comes from Chloroflexaceae bacterium, assembly GCA_034436975.1. Classification (GTDB taxonomy): domain Bacteria; phylum Chloroflexota; class Chloroflexia; order Chloroflexales; family Chloroflexaceae; genus JAAUSY01. The sequence continues at coordinate 41,289 of DAOTUE010000133.1, read as the reverse complement.
CTTCGGATGAACGAGGTTCGCGTGCTGGGAAAAAGAGCTGGTCATCGCTCCCCACCGGCACCACGCGAAACCGGCTGGCTGGCAGCCGGAAGGTTCGGGCAAAGTAGTCACAGTGCTGTACAGTATCGAGAAACACCAGATCGGCCAGGCGACACGAGAGATGGTCCAATAGCCAGAGCACCCGCCCGGTCAACGACTGCGGGCGAAACCGGGCGCGGTCATCGCAAAACGTGTCGTAGAGCGAAATGTTGGGGTTGAACACGAGCAACACCCCGCGCAACCGGCTGAGCACCCACGCCAATAGCATATCATGCTGGCCTATGTAGCCCACCAGCAGCATTTCGTGGGGGGGCATATGCAGGTAGCGCACGATGAGAGCCAGATAGGCCCGCACCACGCGCCCCGCCAGCGCAAGCAACGCCGCGCCGCGGTGGGCCATACTCTTGTCGTGCTGCCCCTGCCAGATAGGTTCGTGACACTCGTAGACAACCGCTCCCTCCCGCCGCAACCCGGCCAGCACAATGGCATTGCGCGGATAATCTTTCTCATAGGTGCCAAAGGCACACACCCGTAGCTTACTTGTCGGGGGGCAGTTCGTCCTGTGCGTCATGCGAAACAATCCTTCGGATACTGTATTCATCGCCGGAGCGAAACGTAGAATTCCGCAGCATTTCGCCCAACAGGCCCGTGCTGATAGATTGCAGGCCGGTGATGAGGAGCAGCACACCGAGAATGAGGAGCGGACGATGGCCAATAGCTTCGCCCAGAAGCCAGAGCCAGCTCAAGTGGATGCTGATAATGAGTCCAAACGCAAAAAAGATTGTTCCCACCAGGCCAAAAAGCCGCAACGGACGATGGAGAAACGTGGTGAGAAACAGCACCTGGGTAAAATCGAGGTAGCCATTGAGCAACCGCCCATTGCCAAATTTACTTTTGCCAAAACGCCGCGGCTGGTGTGCCACAGCCACCTCTGTTACCCGAAACCCCTGTTGATGGGCCAGCAGCGGAATGAAGCGGTGTAGTTCCCCATAGAGCCGGACACGGAGATCATACACAGCGGCACCGCTATAGGCCTTAAATCCACAATTGAAATCGTGTAACGGGATGCGGGAAAGGCGGGCCACGACGATATTAAAAACCTGCGATAGCAACGTTTTCAAGAGCGGGTCATTGCGTGTTTTGCGCCACGCCGAAACGACATCATACCCTGAATCAAGCCGTTCGAGCAGCCGGAACATTTCGCCAGGGTCTTCCTGCATATCGGCATCAATTGTCACCACCCGCGCCCCACGCACCAGGCTAAAGCCTGCATGAAGTGCGGCAGTTTTGCCAAAATTGCGTCGGAACTGCACCACCCGGACCCGCGGGTCGCGCTGCACAATGGCAACACTGACCGCAAAACTTCCATCCTGACTGCCATCATCTACCAGAATAATCTCGTAGCTGGTGCGATAGTCTAGCGGCCCTGCCTCTAGTACGTCCGTTATTCTCTGGTAGAGCGACAAGATATTTTTTTCCTCGTTGTAGATGGGCACAACGAGCGAGAGCGCAAGATTGTTCACTTCCATTACTTCGTTATCATGAGCAGTATTGATTTTCCATAACCTGTACTGGTATTATAGCATTGCTTCAGGCGAAGAACAGAGCAGGGGTTTGGCAAATTGTTGTTTTGGCAGCGAGCTTGTGGTCAGGGTCCGTCGCCGTCGGATGATGCGACACCATTGAGTTCCTCTCGTATCACATAGATAGGCTTCTTCTGGGTTTCGTAATAGGTTCGGGAAACCATTTCGCCTATCAGCCCCAGGCTGATAAACTGGACCCCCACAATGATAAGCAGGATGCCAAGCAGGAGCAGCGGGCGTTCGGCAAGTTTTTCTTCTGTCAACAACTTGAGGACCACCAGGTAGAAGTTGAGAGCAAACCCCACCAGCATAGAGACCAGCCCCAGTAGCCCGAATATCTGCATCGGGCGGGTGGCATAGCTTAGCAGAAAGCGCACAGTCAGCAGATCGAGCAACACGCGAATAGTACGGTTGATGCCATATTTGGAACTCCCAAACCGCCGCGGGTGGTGGGTGACGGGGATCTCGGCCACCGCCACGCCCTGCCACGAGGCGATGGCCGGAATGAAGCGGTGCAGTTCGCCATAGAGTTGCACATTCTTTACCACCTCGGAGCGGTAGGCCTTGAGCGAACAACCATAGTCGCGCAGATGCACGCCCGTCGCCAGGGAGATGAGACGATTGGCAAGCATTGAGGGGAGCCGCCGCTTGATGTAGGGGTCCTTGCGCTGCTTGCGCCATCCGCTAACCACGTCGTACCCTTCGTCAAGTTTGTTGAGCAAGAGCGGAATATCTGCCGGGTCGTTCTGGAGGTCTGCATCAATCGTAATGATGATCTTTCCGCGGGCCCGCTCAAAGCCAACCGAAAAGGCCGCCGTCTGGCCAAAGTTTCGGCGAAACCGAATGACGCGCAAACGGGGATCGGCCTGCGCCAGTCGCTTGAGAATGGCGAAACTCTGGTCGCGACTCCCATCGTCAACCGCGAGGATCTCATAGGCGTAGCCTGTCGCATTCAGGCTCTCGGTCAGCCGATCATAGAGTGTCTGAATGCTCTCCTCTTCATTCAGAATGGGAACGACAACCGAGAGGTAGGGAGATACGATCTTTGTTTCCATGAACGAGAAAATTTCTTTCTTTGTGGGTAATCCTGAGTTTGTCTGCCTATCCAATGGTTCTCCAAATCTGGTATCACTCTTCCAACGATAGCTCGTCGAAGGCCTGCAACAATGCCGCGATACGCTCCGGTTCGCGCTTCGTTGCCTGGAGGTAGCGGTCCAGCGCAAGGCGCGGTGAGAGCCGGTCCAATAACTCCTGTTCCTCGCCGGCAAAGCGGCTCCGCTGCTCGCGCTCGACATCCACAACAAACGCAGCCAGGAGAAATGCTTCCGCTTCGATCTGCTCTCGGATGGCCCGCTCGTCAATCAGGTCGGCTTGCTCACGGGTCGCCTTCACTTCGATCCGCACGACAGCTTGTTGCAGGTTGTGTTTCTGGATAGCAACGATTATCCGCTTTTGCGGGTCGCTGTTCTTGCGTACATCAACCTCGATGCTCACGAATGGGCGGGCCTGCAAGGGGTGAAAATGCCAGCGGGTCGCACCTTTTTCTAGCTCAACCAGTACACAGCCTTTTTCCTCATTGCGCTCACCAAAATCTACCCGTTCGATGCTGCCAGCGTAGACAATGGGCGGATGCTGACCAAGGGCCTGGTGGCGGTGGATGTGCCCCATCGCCACATAGTCTATGGAATCCTGGGCAATCATGCTGCGCGGCAACACCATATCGCTCCCAAGTGTTATACCGCGTTCGGCTCCGGGTTGCGCCCCATCAATTGTGCCGTGGCAGGCCAGCACAGCGGGAATGTCGCGAGCAAGGTCGCCCACAAATCGCTCAAGCGTCACTTCGACACGCTGTCTCATCAGGGCCTCAATTTCGCCAAACGAGGCCATGCGTGTTTCGTCGCGGGTCAGCAAGAGTTGGCGGGTAATCCAGGGGAGCGCGATAATCTGGAGCGGGCCGGAGCGCGTGGAGACAGTGTGGAGCTTCGGACGATCCGCAATCGTGACCCCATCTATCGCCAGCGTGTTGAAAATTTCTACCGAGTGGGCCCGCCCCGCCGAGGGGGACATGTCGTGGTTGCCTGTGAGGATAAAGACGGGAATCCCTTCTGCTCGTAGCCTGCCAATGCGCCTTGCAAACTCGCGCTGGTGGGTCGGGTTGGGTGTACGGTTCTTGTAAATATCTCCGGCAATGAGTACGAGATCAACCTGCTCCTGCAACCCGAATGCGATAGCTTCGTCGAGCCGTTCCAGGTAGTCGAGCAGACGGGTATGGAGACCGCTTGCTGCGTTGATTCGCCCGTAGTTTTCCATACCGATATGCAAATCGGCCAGATGTAATAGACGTATCATAGGCATGGTGCATCCTTCACTATGGTGCATCCTTCATTTCAGTCCCTATTGTAGCATACCCGTCATCGGAGTGTGAAAAAATTTTTCGTAATCGTTCAGGGACCCCCTCCCAATCCCTCCCATACGCATTAAGCTAAGCAGCAGGGTGGCATAGGAATCCTTTTTCTGACATCATGCAAAAAAATTCGTAATCGTTCACGGTGTTTGGGCAATCCCCAATCCCTGGGAGCGCAAGCGTCTCGCTTGCCCTGATGCGGGCACGCTCCCCCCCTTCCAATCCCTTCCCCCACCGGGGGGAGGACAGGTGGGGGGCCCTGAACGATTACCTTCAGCCGCTTTAGATGGCTTTGTATCCTTGTTCCAAACATGGTATGATTGCCCCATAAGGCCGTGGTGCGGCCTTCAGACGCGAACCTTCCCAGTAGGGATAGTTTTCTGAGAAGCCCAATCCTTTCGGATTGGGAGTTGTCACCGGAAAGGAAGAAAAATGACCTCTTCATCGTATGATGCAATTGTGATTGGGGCCGGTCAGTCGGGGGGACCGCTTGCGAAAACGCTGGCTAACGCAGGTTGGAAAACCGCCCTCATTGAGCGAGAGCATGTGGGGGGAACCTGCATCAACGAGGGATGTACCCCCACCAAAACAATGGTCGCCAGCGCACGGGTCGCCTATATGGTGCGGCGGGCCGCTCCCTATGGTGTGTCCACGGGGCCCGTGTCGGTTGATATGCAGGTGATACGACAACGCAAGCGCGATATTGTCGAAAGCTGGCGCAGTGGTAGCGAAAAGCGTTTCGCGTCTACCGAAGGGTTAGATCTGCTGATGGGGGAGGCCAGTTTCATCGGGCCAAAAACCCTGACAGTCCATATGAACGATGGTAGCAACCGTGAACTGTCCGCCAACACGATATGTATTAACGTGGGGGCCCGCCCCGCCACTCCATCCATCCCTGGTCTGGATACTGTTCCGATGCTCGATTCAACCTCGATTATGGAACTGGGCGAAGTGCCGGAGCATCTGCTGGTGCTTGGTGGTGGCTATATTGGCCTGGAGTTCGGGCAAATGTTCCGGCGGTTTGGGAGCCAGGTTACGATTATCCAGCGTGGCGAGCAACTTCTGCCCCGCGAAGACACGGATATTGCCGAAGAGGTGACAACAATTCTCCGCGACGATGGCATCACCGTATTGACTGAGGCCAATACCACGCAGGTAGAACAGACCACTGACGGTAGTATCCAGATGCGAGTGCAAACACCACAGGGCGAACAGGTATTGACCGGCTCGCATCTGCTGGTAGCCGTGGGGCGCAAGCCCAATACCGACCTGCTGAAAGGAGAAGCCGCCGGGCTGGAGATAGACAGGAAGGGCCTGGTGGTGACAAACGAATATCTTGAAACGAATGTTGCCGGTATCTATGCGATGGGCGATGTCAAGGGTGGTCCGGCTTTTACCCACATCTCGTATGACGATTTCCGCATAATGCAAAAAAACCTGCTCGAAGGGGAGCGAGCCAGCATTGCCGGGCGCATGGTTCCCTACACCGTTTTTATAGATCCGCAGCTCGGACGCATTGGCCTGACCGAAGCACAGGCCCGCGAACAGGGCCACCAGGTGCGCGTTGCCCGTATGCCGATGGCCTATGTGGCCCGCGCCATCGAAGTAGACGAAACTCGCGGGGTTATGAAAGTGGTTGTTGATGGCAACACCGACCAGATCCTGGGCGTGTCAATCCTGGGGATCGAAGGGGGAGAGATAGCCAGCATGCTCCAGGTGGCGATGATGGGCAAACTCCCCGCCACCGCGCTGCGCGAGGGGATTTTTGCCCACCCGACGCTGGCAGAGTCGCTCAACAACCTCTTCTCAATGCTAGAATAGCGGCTCATACCAGATTCGGATAGATAGGTTCACCACAAAGGCACGGAGGACACAAAAGAAAACCCTTTCGCAAGGCCTTTGGTAATCGTTCAGTCCCCCCCTGTCCTCCCTCCATCGGGGGGAAGGATTGGGAGGGGGGGGCGCGTCCGCATCGGGGCAAGCGAGACGCTTGCGCTCCCAGGCATTGGGGATTGCCCGAACCCAGTGAACGCTTACAGCCTTTGTGCCATTTGTGTTTTTGTGGTTTTTTCTGAGCGTTCAGACGAACATGGTATCAGTTGCTATTTTCGTGCTCGTAGCCAGCAGCAACCGCAATCTGCACCACATTGAGCACCTGGCTGATGCGGCGGAGCAAGCGGGCGTTGGCATCGGCCCGCACGTTGACCGGCTCCGGCAGGTTCATAGCAGCCTCAACCAGCGAATCGCGGAAGAAGAGGGCCGCTTCCAACGCCACAGCCAGCGGCATCCCGATGCGGCGGGCATGGTAGGCATAGTCCAGGCCGATAGAGCGCGCCTGGTCAAGTAATATCGCGTCATCCTCCTGCGAACTGACATAGCGCAACACAACCCCCATCAACTGCTGGCTCACCCGCCGCCAGGTATCGCGCTCGTTGTTGCCCAGGCGAGAGAGCCAGGAGGGTTGCTGTTCCGTTCGTTCTAGCTCGGTCCGCGCCTGCTCCAACGCTCGCTGGGCCCAGGTACTCACAAGCGTCTGGCCCGACACAGAGTGTTGCTCAATCAAGGCTTCAATATCGGTGCGAGCAAAACGACGGTGCCCCCCCGGAGTAAGGTACACTGGAACCACCCCGGCATCGGCCCAACGACGTAAGGTTGTCGTGTGAACCCCAAGCAAACGACTTGCCTCAGAGAGGGAGAGATAGACCGGTTGTTGTGGCTTGTCCATAGCCTGATCTATCTTTCTCACAGCAGATCTATTCTTGATCATTTTTCTCTCTTTAATTCCAGGCAAAAGAATAGATCTACCATTGTGGATAGGAGTCTTACCACGTATTATACCAGATGATGCAAAGCAAAAATGGCAACCTGATATCAGATCGGTAATCGTTCAGCCTCCCCACCTGTCATCCCTCCAGCGGGGGGATGGATTGGGAGGGGGGTTGCGTCCCTCCAGTGGGGCAAGCGAGACGCTTGCGTACCCAGGGAATCAGGGATTGCCCAAATACCGTGAACGATTACCCAGATCGGTTTTATGCCGGTCCTCCCTCAAGCAATCGCTGGATACTGGAAAGCGGAATAGATACCCAGTCGGGACGATTGTTTAATTCGTACCCCAGTTCGTAGATAGCCTTGTCGAGCAAAAACGCTTTCACAAGATCATCTAACTCTTCTATTTGGGTGGGTAAGAAGGGAGCGTCTTTTGCTGTCAGCAGGTATTCCTTGAGAAACGCAATGGATACCCAGGTATACCAGAATTGCGCCCACTGATTCAGGATGGCTTGATCCTCCTCCCGATGAAAGCCACCATCATCTATTTGACGATTCAGCGCGCTGGAAGTTGCATATTGAAATGAGCGTATCATGCCGGCGACATCTATCAAGGGAGAGCGTTTCATCCGTCGTTCGGGCAGGCCGCGGGCTGGCTCGCCCTCAAAATCAATAATGACAAAATCATCACCGGTAAAGAGCACCTGCCCCAGGTGATAGTCTCCGTGGATGCGCGTCCGCATAGCCGAAATGCGCCGCGAGAGGATGGACTGAAAGCCGGTGACCAGTTCTTTCTCCATTGAGAGGAGGGTCCGTGCTTGCTCCCGGATCGCTTTGGGGAGCGAGGCAATTGTTTTTCGCAGCGTTGCAAAGACTTCGTTGGCGCGGGTGCGCATAGACTGGTAGACGGAACGCTGGTAGAGTTGCGTGAATGGTTCCGGGGAAAAGGCGGTATTGATCGGGTCGGAGCAGAGGGCCAGATGCATTTCGGCGGTGCGTTGCCCCAGGAGCCGTGCCGATTCCAGGTAGGGGCCGATCACTTCGTTGGCCTGCGGCAAAATATCCCCCTGGGCCAGGGCAATAAACGTTTGCTCGGTATAGGGTTGCAAGGCTTCGCGTTCGTCATAGTGGGCTGCGGCCTGTTCGAGATAGCGGTTGAGCACATCGAGGGTATATTGCCAGGCATCGCCTTCGTTGGGCACAAACTGCTGGACAATGGCCAGGGTCATTGGTTCGCTGCGGTTGCGGCTATATTCCATACTGCCTGCCACTGGCGCAATCTGCCCGAACTTCGTCTTTTCTGTCAGGAAGCGTCCGATCTCCAGATCGGGGTTTAGCCCTTCTTCCACCCGGCGAAACAGCTTGAGCATGAGCCGGTCGCCAAACATTACCGAAGTATTGCTCTGCTCGCCCCGCACCAGTCGCGGCTCAAGCAGGTCGTCGGCGGGGCCACGGAGTTGCTGGAAAACTCGCGTTGGCTGTGCGAGAATACTTCCCCGTTCACCAGAAAGACGACGGTTGCGGGCCACCAGGTCGAGCAGCGCGTGGCAAAACGACGCTTCCCACAGCGCATCATAGAGCACCCCCTCACCGTCGCTGGTTTGCAGCAGTGCAAACAGGGCCGGGAGCGACCACTCCTTAATCTGCTCGGCCCGCTCTCCCTGGGCGTAGGTCAGCGGCAAAACGTAGGTTTCCGGGTTCCCCTCGGTATAGTCAACCCGCATGAGCACAATATACGCTCTGGTTTCGGTACCCTGCATCGGCGTAATATCCAGAATAGCAGAACCGCGCACATTGCGCGATTTGCCGCCAAACCAGCGGCGCGTGCGCATAGAGCGGACCAGTGTGGCGGCAAGTTCGGCCCGATGACTGTTTTTGAAGAGCGATTCCCACGTTCCGCCGGTTTGCAGCGTTGGGATGTGGGCCAGCGGATCGTTCCCGCGGATGGCATCTATCATCGGCGGCTCGATGGAGAAGAAAAAGAAACTGTGGGGGCCAAGCGTGACAAAGTAGGGCAGGTCTCCGATGGGGGGAAACCGCACGCGCCCGAACATCTCGACCGGCACCATGTCGCGGTATTCCGACAGATCAAGCTCTACCCCCTGGGAGAAGCGGGAGAGATTGGCGACGACGAGGATATGCTCGTTTTCGTGGTGGCGAATGAAGGCCAGGACTTTCCGGTTGTCGGGATGCAGAAACGCAATACTGCCGCGCCCGAATGCTTTGTAATGCTTCCGCAGGGCAATAAGCCGTTTCATCCACCAGAGGAGCGACGAGGGGTTGCGCTGCTGCGTATCTACGTTTACCGCCTCATAGTGGTATTCCGGGTCGGTGATGACAGGCAGGTAGAGTTTCTGGCGGTTGGCTGTGGAAAATCCGGCGTTGCGGTCGGGCATCCATTGCATCGGCGTGCGAACGCCGTCGCGGTCGCCCAGGTAGATATTGTCGCCCATCCCGATTTCGTCGCCATAGTAGATGACCGGCGTGCCGGGAAGCGAAAAGAGCAACCCGTTCATCAGCTCGATACGCCGACGGTTGTTGTTGAGCAGGGGGGCGAGCCGCCGCCGAATGCCCAGATTGATCCGGGCCGTCGGGTCATTGGCATAGATACGGTACATATAGTCGCGCTCTTCGTCTGTCACCATTTCCAGCGTTAGCTCATCGTGGTTTCGCAGGAAGAGGGCCCACTGGGCGATGTCTGGAATATCGGGCGTTTGCGCCAGAATATCTATAATGGGGAAGCGATCCTCCATATAAATTGACATGAAGAGGCGCGGCATCAGGGGAAAGTGGAACGCCATATGACACTCGTCGCCCTCGCCAAAGTAGGCCACGGCATCTTCGGGCCACTGGTTCGCCTCGGCCAGCAGCATACGGTTCTGGAAGCGAGCATCAACGTGGCGGCGCAAATCTTTGAGAAACGAGTGGGTTTCTGGCAGGTTTTCGCAGTTTGTTTGCTCACGCTCGTAGAGGTAGGGGATAGCGTCGAGGCGCAGCCCATCTACCCCCATACTCAGCCAGAAATCCAGCGCCTTCATAATTTCCTTGCGAACTCGCGGATTATCAAAATTCAAATCGGGCTGGTGGCGGTAGAAGCGGTGCCAGTAGTAGGCATTGGCCACGGGGTCCCACGTCCAGTTTGAGCTTTCAAAATCTTTGAAGATAATCCGCGCATCCTTATACTTATCAGGCGTTTCGCTCCAAACATAGAAATTTCGGGTTGCGCTGCCGGGTCTGGCCCAGCGGGCCCGCTGAAACCAGGGGTGCTGGTCGGAGGTGTGGTTGCAGACCAGTTCGGTGATGACCCGCAAGCCGCGCTGGTGGGTCTCACGCACAAAGGCTTTGAAATCGCGCAAGTTGCCATAGATCGAGTTGACGCTGGTATAGTCGGCAATGTCGTACCCATCGTCGCGGAGGGGCGAGGGATAGAAGGGCAGGAGCCAGATGGCTGTCACCCCAAGATCTTGCAGGTAGTCTAGCCGCTTGATCATTCCCCTGAAATCACCGATTCCATCGCCGTTGCTATCGTGAAATGCACGGACATGCACCTCGTAGATAATCGCATCTTTGTACCATGTTGGATTATTCCCCTCATCCTCTGAAGGCAAAATGACAGTATTGGTCATTAACAATTACTCCTGAACCCTTTCGCTTGATCTGTCTCTCTAAATTATGTCTCTTCAAACTGGGCAAGAATGGCTTTGCGCCGCTGGCGGGCCCATTCCTGCATATCGGCCACACGGTCGGTTTCGTCTACAATCTCGCCGGTCAATACTTCGAGCACATCTTCGAGCGTTACCACGCCAGCCACCCCCCCGAACTCATCCACTACCACGGCCAGGTGTTCGTGGGATTCTTGAAACGAGGTGAGCAGGTGATCGGCACGGACCGTCTCTGGCACAAAACGGGCCGGGCGGGTTAGCTCCGTCAACAAGCGTTCCTGCTGCCCCTCAATGAGGGCAAGTAGAAACTCATTCTTAAACACAATGCCAAGCACCTCGTCAATAGATTCTCCGACAACGAGGATACGGCTATGGGGCGAATTGATGATATGGGGTTTGGCTTCGGCCAGCGTCTGGTGCCCATAGGCCGAGGTAAGGATGACCCTGGGGGTCATGATCATGCCTGCGGTCAGATCGTTGAGACGAAACACTCGTTGAATGAGGGCCGCTTCGTCTCCCTCAATACTTCCTTCTTGCTGCCCGATTTGTGCCAGTAGCTCGATCTCGGCTTCGTTTGTCACGGGGCGTAGCTTGCCTCTGGTGATGGGCGCAACGAGCCGTTCAATGGTCCAGACAAGCGGCAGCATAAGCCTGGTTAATATGGCAACCGGGCGGGCAATAAAGAGCGCGATAGCTTCCGCGTAGCGTTCGCCCAATGTTTTGGGGATAATCTCAGCCCCGATGATAACCGCCAGCGTCAATGCACCAGAAAAGACTCCGAGCCAGGCATCTCCAAGCGTTTCCGCGGCAATCCCCCCCACAACAATGCTGCCAACAATGTTAAAGATATTGTTGAGGATGACAATGGTTGCAATCGGACGGCTCATGTTTTCTCGAATCTGCAATAGCATGCGAGCGGCGGGAACGTTCGATTCTGCCATCTGGCGCACCTTGATAATGGGAACCGAAAACAACGCCGCCTCTGAGCCGGAGCAGAGGGCCGACCCGGCCACCACTACAAAAACCGCTCCCAGGAGTTCTAGCATTTTTTCCTACGATGTTCTCTCATATTCTCTCTTCCTTATTGTACCATCTGTTGCTTGTTCTTGCGGAAGATTCTGCACGGGGGGAAACGATTTGTGGGGAAAGGTGCGCCGTTTCTGGTGTTTGGGGGACGGGAAACGGTTTCGGATGCGAACCGACTCACCTTTTGTTCCGGGCTTTCCGAAGGTATACAGAAGGTGAGCATCTGGGGGGGGGATGCTCACCTCATCCTCAATGTGGTTATTCTGGTTTTCCCAACGTTTGCTTCAGTTCTTTCACTTTCTCCTGAACATCCTCCCTGACATACTCAGGAACTTCTTTTCCTGCAGCGTCCAGTTCCTGCATCTTCTCAAAGTCGGCAAGGGCGAGGGCATTTTCTCCTTTGTCCTCATAGGCCTGGGCGCGGAGGTAGTAGGCTTCAGGATTATCGGACGCGAGTTCAATGGCTGTGCTGAAGTCGGCAATAGCCAGGTCATACTTTCCGTCTTGATAGTGGAGCATTCCCCGATTGCCCTGGCATGAGAGGGAAAAACGTGGGAGAAAAGTGTAGGATTTTCAAAAAGGTCTGTTCCACTGGCGCAGCACCCCTTTGATGAGAGCCAGCACCCCAAACGAAACAACAAGCAAAATGACCGCCAGCGTGAGCGCGACCCCCGGCTCCAGCTCAAACCCGACATAGATAGCAAGCGGCATCGTCTGGGTACGTCCGGGGAAATTACCCGCGAAGATAATGGTTGCCCCAAACTCACCCAGGGCCCGCGCCCACGTCATAACCGCTCCCCCAAACAGGACCGGCCAGGCCAGCGGAAGCGTCATATGGCGAAAGACACGCAGGGGAGCAGCCCCATCAAGCGCGGCAGCCTCTTCCATCGTGCGTTCAATCTTTGAGAAGGCCGTGGTGGCTGACTTGATATAGAAAGGGGCGGCAACAAAAAGTTGGGCCAGCACCACCGCTGTTTGCGAGAACGCCAGGCTTATCCCCATCTTGCTGAGGTGGGCCCCAATGACCCCATATCGCCCGAATGCCATAAGCAACGCCATCCCCGCGACTGCTGGCGGCAATACCATTGGAAGCTCCATAATGGTTTCTATTGTTGCTCGCCCGCGAAAAGAGGTTCGCCCTAGAAAATAGCCGAGCGGGGTCCCCACCAGCACGGCCAGCAGGGTACTGATACTACTGGTGGTGATGCTCAGAACAACTGCTCGCAAGACATTGCTATCGGTGAGATAGGTCGTCAACATTGCTGGTTGGATGCGGATGACCAGCGAAACAAGCGGCAGCAGCACAAAAAGCAGCATTGGCAATGAGAGAATAATCACCAGCAGATGTTTTCCAAAGCGATGCCGGCGGATGCGAGGGATAGCGTGTAGGGCTTGTGAGCGCAGGGTCATTGGTTTTTCTCCTTATCTTTGCCCAGATCTCTGCCCAGGAGCAATAAGCCCATGTGTTTCCAGGATGGACTGCCCTTCGGGTGAGCGCACAAAGGATATAAACGCCTGTGCCACCTGCGGGTTGGCACTATCGCTGACCAGAGCAATCGGGTAGGGAGCAATGGTATTGAGGGCGTTGGGAATAGGGATCGTTGTAAGATGGTTGGCTGCTTTAGCGGTTACATCGGAGGCGTAGACAATGCCAGCATCGCCCTCCCCAAGCACCACTTTTGTCAAAACGGCCTTGACCGTTTGCTCATAGGAAACCACGTTGGCCAGGACGGCCTCGCTGTAGGCCGGGCCCAGGCTCGCATCGGCTGCGGCCTTGTCGAGAAACTGGCGAGAATAATTGCCAATCGGGGCCTCCTCTGTGGCCAGAACAATAGTCAGAGCGGGGTTTGCCAGGTCTGCCAGGCGGGTCACGGAAACCTGGCTCCTGTTGCTGACAATGGCGACCAGACGATTGTGAGCAAATACCTGCTGCGTCCCACTGACCACTCGTCCGGACTCAATCGCCACATCCATTTGCCTGGTGTTGGCCGAAGCAAAGACATCGGCTGGCGCACCCTGGGCAAGCTGATAGGCCAGTTGCTGAGAGTTGGCAAAATTGAAGGAAACAGAAGTCCCAGGATAGATTGTCTCAAACTGTTCGCCAATCTCCTGGTAGGGTTCTGTGAGCGAGGCGGCAGCAAACACCGTGATACTTCCCTGGATGGACGATTCATTGGTGGGGGATGTGGCTGATTGCCCGGACTGGCAGCCCCCCCCGCCGATTGTGACGAATAGCAGGATGAACAGGCCTGCAATCAGGCGCAAAGGAATAAAAAACAGACCATGCGGGCGCGGTTCTCCCCCTACTGAGGGGAGGACCGGTGAGGGGCCCTGAACGATTACAGAGAACTTCATAGAAATGCATCCTCCATTGTAGACACACAACCTACCGCCAGACTAGCGGTGGCGGGGGAAACTGCTCATTGGGAGAGGTATATTGCCGGCCTGGAAAACGGGCGATAATGTCGGGCGAAGGGCATAGCTCAACCAGTGTCCGGATGAGCACATCTTCTGGCACATTCCGCAAAAACGTTTCGGCATACCACATCACAATAGGCGACAATATCCGTTTGCGCCGCGTGAGGAAGCAGGCCAGGTGCAGCTCCCAGAACAAACGACCCTTTTCCTTCGATTGCTGATATTTCCTCATCCACCCCTGCGGAAGTCGCTCATAAATCGTCCGTCCATCTTCCGCAAACGCTTCGGTCGGGTTGTGCTCCTGGTAGCAGGAGAAACAGAGGGTAATTCCATTGGAGAGCGTGAACAACCCCTCGTGCTCATCCATCTCTGTCTCCTCATCATCCTCACCGGCTCCCTCCTCGTCGTCGCTCCCTCCGTTCCCGTTCTGGTGTCTATAATTCTCGCTATCCCTATTATACGCATGTTCTCCATTCTCGCCATTCACCCCGCTTCTGTTTCCATTGAGGGAGGAAATCGGGTAGGCCTCAATATCATCCTGACGGCCACACCACACACAACGAAAAACATCCCTGGCCTTCACGGCTTTTGCCCAGGAAGCCTGGTAGAGAAAAACATGCTCCTGTTCGCCTTCGAGCATCTTCTGTGTTTGCGACCAGAGAATGTCGCGGGCCAGCTCGGAAACGGAACAGTAGTTTTCCTGCGCAACTCGACGGAGCCGGGCGTGCATCTCCTTTGAAATACGAAGCGTCAGGATATGCTCTTGTTTCTCGGTGTATGACATGAGAATACGTTAGAATCGGGCCTTTTTTCCATACAAAACCAATGATTTCTTGTTGATTGGAGACAATGTGTCAGGTACAATGATGAATATACTCCATTTATTTACATGATGGTACGATGATAGAGGATATTCTCCCTATCGAAGTTCAGAGCAAAGGAAAAAGGCCATGATGAATGCAAGAACCCGTCGGGAACTGATGGATGAGATGTTCCAGGAATACGATATGCAGTTGGTCAAATCGCTGATGGCGACCATATCGGAGCAGACCGGCAAATCGTGCTCCGAAGCCGCCGACATCGTGATTAGCGCATGGCGGCGCAGCAAGGACCCCTCGGTAGAATCCAACTGTCTTGACCACGACCATGACCACGAAAACCAGGTAACTGCGACGGCCTCCTACAACTAGGATACCCGGCAATTATTCCCCTACTACTCCGAACCACGCCCGTCATAGAGTGAGAAAAAAACCGCTCACTGACGTGCGTGGCTCTCGTCCTCTTTTCTACCATTGCTCATCTTCTATCCACGCAAGTTTATAGATGTTGCCGTTGTGTTGTATCTGGGCAAGAGAAGCGGCAACCTGTTCGGCGGTTCCAACCCGCTGATAGACATGGACAAGGTGTTCGGACGACTGGACACATAGATACTCGCCCTGTTCGGTAATGCGTATGCCATCATCCGGGTGCCCGCTGCCGAGCGATTCATCGAGAAAGTGTTTGGCAAAATTCATGCTCTCCCTCCTGTCTCATCCTGTCTGTCTGTTATTCCAGTGACAAGTGATAACGAGCCACGCACATTGGCAAGCGAGGCCGCTCTCTGATGCTGATGGTCGCGGCTCAGCGGCTTCCCCCCCCCCTCCCAATCCCTCCCCCCCACCGGGGGGATGCCAGGTGGGGGGCGGAACGATTACATTTTTCCGTTGCCGTTGCCGGTCACGTTTCCGTTGCCATTCCCAAGCGAGCAGCCATCCAGGTCGCGCATATCCATAATGGTATTGCTGACCACGGTCTTCTGGGCCAGGATTGCGTTGACGATTTCATCAACCAGGGACAACGAGCCACGATAGCCAACGACAGCCCGCCGGTGGTAGCCGAAGCGGTCCTCAATGGGAAAACCAACACGCAGGAGCGGGACTTGCTCATCTTCGGCAATAAACTTGCCTTTGGAATGGCCAATGAGCAAATCTACTGGCTCGGCCTTGATGCGCTTGTGCAGTTCGTGCAGGTCGGTCTTCATCATGAATTCGGTGTCGAGATCGAGTTCTTCGGCCATCTTCAGCATGTCCTCGCCCCAGGGCTTCGAGTCGGTGGCGGTGACAACAAAGCGCGGGCGCATCCCCAGTTCGGCGACAAAGCGCACCAACCCTTCGAGGATGTCCGGGTCGCCAAAGAGAGCCACTTTCAACCCGGTCAGGTACATATGTGCGTCTACCATTGCGTCGAGCAGGCGGGCGCGATCCGCTTCGATGCTGGCGGGTATCGGCTTGCCCGTAGCTTCGGCAACTGCGTTGATGAACTGGTCGGTATGCTCAATGCCGATGGGCATGGGCAGCACCCGCGCCGGCACCCCATATCGCCGCTCATAGAGACCGGCGGCCCGCCCCCCGACATGCTTCTGGATGGCAACCGTGACCAGTGAGTTAGCCGAGTCTACAATCTCCTCAACCGTCGTTCCTCCCCGTGGAAAGTGCGATTGCTCGGAATAGAAGCCCCCGTCCAGGGTTTCCGAATAGTCGGTCAAAAACAGGCCATCTACATCCATGTCGCGCAATATCGCTTTCAGCTCGCGGATGTCGCCAGGGTTGACCCATCCCGGCATCACATTGACACGGTTATTATCGTGGCGGGCCTTGCGGGGAATGGTCCGCGCCATCACTTCGAGAAAGTTGTCGAAGCCGGTAATATGGGTGCCAACGTAGGATGGCGTATTGACCGTCAGGACTGGTATGGTTATTTCCGGGAAGTCGTCGAGAAACTCCCCGACAATGGCGGGCATGTCGTCTCCAATTGTTTCGGAGAGACAGGTTGAGCAGATGGTCAGCATGGTCGGGTGATACCGCTCATACACGTTTTTCATTGCGGTCATCAGGTTTTCGCGCCCGCCGTAGACGGCCGCGCCTTCGGTCAGCGAGGTGGTCGCTACTTCGCACGGTTCGCGGGTGTGGCGGGTAATCTGGTGGCGCGGGTAGGTGGCGCACCCCTGCGAGCCGTGGTTGATGGTCAGGGCCCCGTGGATGCCGTAGGTTGCCAGCATTGCGCCGATGGGGGCACAGGTGCGCGTCGGGTTAATGGCGACCAGACGCTTCTGGCGCGTGACGCTGGCTCCGTTTGTTTCTGTGTGCAGTCCTGTCGCTGCTACTGCGGTTGTCATGGTGTTTTTCCTTCCTTAATTTCCTTTAGCGATTCCCTGAATGCGGCATTTACTCGACTGACGCGGCCCGTGGTTCGGGGCGGGCCTTGTTGCGCACCAGCTTCCAGATGGGGGCGTTGATGGCCCGCTCGATGTCGCGGGCAAAGTTGACCATGCCGGAGAAGCCAGCGTAGGGGCCCGTATCGTAGGTGTGTCCGTTGACGAAGGGCACCCCCATTTTGTAGGAGATGTAGCGTTCCTTGTTGCCCGATATAAACAGGTCTGGCTTGTAGGTTTCCAACACTTCCTCCAGCTCCGGGGCGTTCGGGTTGTCTATAATAATCGTCCCATCGTTGACCTTCTCAAAAATTTTGTCGTAGTCGTCTTCGTGTCCGAAGGTCGTCGCCGCGCCGATAACTTCCATCCCTAGCTCACGCAGGAGGTCGGGCCAGTGCCAGGCCCGCGGGCCGCCCTGGTAGATAAACACCTTCTTCCCCTTGAGTCGTTCGCGGTAGGCTTCAATCTGGGGCAGCACCTTTGCCAGCGCAGTTTCGATAACCCGCTCAGCTTCAGCCTCCAGCCCGAAGAAAGCCCCCACCTTTCGCAGCGCATCCGACATCTGCCCGATTCCCCAGAGCGTGACATGGATATAGGGCGTGCCATATTTTTCCTTCTGCATATCGGCGATGTAGGTTGCGGAGCGGGCACAGTGGATAACGTTGAGCGCAGCTTTGTGCATTATCTTGATTTCGTCCACCGACACGTTGCCGGTAAAGCGGGTAATAATCTTCAGACCCATCGCCTCAAACAGTGGCTCGAATGTGCGGATGTCGTGTTTGATATTGTAGTCGCCTACAATGTTGATGGAGCGGGAGAAATCGCCTTCCGGCTCGACGCTCCCCACGAGATCTTTGAAAATCGTCTCGTTGCCGATGTGGTGTCCTTGCGACTGGCTCACCCCCGCGAACCCTTCGCAGCGGAAAAAAACAACTGGCTTGCCAATTTTTTCCGAGGCGACTTTTGCAATATCTTTGCCGTCGTCGCCAATGAGCGCGGGCGCACAGGTATTGTAGACAAACACCCCTCTTGCTTCGGGGAATTCTTCGGCGGCTTCGATGATGCTCTGCAAGAGCCGTTGTTCGCCGCCAAACACGATATTGTTCTCATCCAGGTCGGTCGTAAAGGCATAGCGTACATGGAAATCGGAGTCGGCCAGGTGGGGGCGATAGCCCCACGAGTAGAACGAGCACCCGATGGGCCCGTGGGTCAACTGAATGACATCTTTGACGGGCCCACCCACCACCCCGCGGCATCCCGCATAGGTGCATCCGCGCTCGGTCATATCGCCCGGTGTGGTCTGGACATTGGAGGCGATGGGGCAGCCTCCGCCCGGTGCGGGGCTGCAACTGCCTTTGACAATGATATGCTGGCCCCGTTCTGGTATGGTTTTATCACATTTAAGAAGCATCGGTATCCTTCTTTCTTCCTTTCTTTCGTTATTCCTACAGAACCTCGCCCCCTGACCCCTGACCCTTGCCCGCTCTTTCCTGATGGTCCTTGAGTATCGTCTGCAAACTGTCGCCACCGCAGCCGGCCTCGCCCGGCACGCCGATAGCATCGGCGCGACACTGCGTGCAACTCCGAAACTGGTTGATGATTGCTGCACACTCGTCACGCACCCGGTTGAGCAGGGCTGGCGAGGGGGGCGAGAGGTGGGCAAATTTTGACCCCTCAACGGGAATGAGCGGCATAATGTTCATGATGTAGGCCCCCAGATTGCGGACAGTTCGGGCTACGTCAACCAGGTGGTGGTCGTTGATGCCGGGGATCAGGATGGCATTTACTTTGACAATCATGCCCCGTTCGGCGGCCATGCGCACCCCGGCAAGTTGGTTCTGGTTGAGCAATTCAAAGGCCTCGCGCCCCCGATAGAGGCGGCCCTGGTAGCGCACGCCGGCATAGATGGCCGCGCCAATATCGGGATCAATCGCGTTGATCGTCACGGTTATGGCACTCACCCGCAGGCGATGGAGTTCTTCTACCCGTTCCGGCAGCATCAACCCGTTGGTAGACATACAGCGCGTGAGCGAGGGAAAATCCTCACGGACCAGGGCCATCGTCTGAAACGTCTCCTCGTTGGCCAATGCGTCGCCGGGGCCAGCAATGCCAATGACGCGGATACGCGGTTCGACATCGAGGGCCCGACGGACGGTGGCGGCGGCCTGCTCTGGCGAAATCACATCAACGGTGACACCAGGGCGGTTCTCGTTTGCACAGGCATATTTCCGCACACAGTAGTTACATTGAATGTTACACTTTGGCGCAACGGGAACATGGATGCGGCCAAACAGCCGGTGTGCTTTTTCGCTGTAGCAGGGGTGGTCTGCCAATGGAGGTTTGCAGCTCCCCCCGCGATACTCAATCAATACATCGTGTTTCATAACCATCGCCTATCACTATCACCTATCACTATCACCTGTCACCTATCACCTGTCACCTGTCACCTTAATCTATAACGCCGAAATCCTTCATCATTTCTTCTAGCTCGTCCTGTGTGATCGGGGTTGGCACGGTGAACTCATCGTTCTCTCGGATTTTCTGGGCAAGCTGGCGATATTCCTCTGCCTGGGGCAAAGCAGCATCGTATTGAATAACTGTTTGCTTGTTGATTTCTGCCCGCTGAACGTCTTTGCTTCGTGGGACAAAGTGGATCATCTTTGTGTTGATGCGGCGGGCAAATTCTTCGACCAGCTCTTTTTCGTTCTCAACCATGCGCGAGTTGCAGATGATGCCGCCCAGTCGGGCATAGCCCCGCGAGGCAAACTTCTTGATTCCTTTGGAGATGTTGTTTGCTGCGTAGAGGGCCATATATTCACCCGACGCGACAATGTAGATTTCCTCGGCGTAGCCCTCGCGGATTGGCATAGCAAACCCGCCACAGACCACGTCACCAAGCACATCGTAGAAGACGAAATCTACATGCTCACCGTCAACGCCGTTGTAGGCTCCCAGGTTTTCGAGCGTCTGAATGGAGGTAATGACCCCGCGCCCGGCACACCCGACCCCCGGCTCCGGCCCGCCCGACTCAACACAACGAATTTTTCCGTAGCCGGGGGCCATCACCATATCCAGTGACACATCCTCAGCTTTCACCTCGCGCAACTTGTCGAGAACGGTCGTTTGCCGTTGCCCGCCTAGCAAGAGCCGCGTGCTGTCGGCTTTCGGGTCACACCCGACAACCAGCAATTTTGTTCCCATCGAAGCCATAGCCGCAGCCGTGTTCTGCTGCGTGGTAGATTTGCCAATCCCGCCTTTTCCATAGAAAGCAACCTGCCTCATAATCGTTCTCCTTCTAGTCGTACCAGGTATGAAACCAGGTAATCCATCAATTTAATCGTTCAGTCAAATCAGTCCATCAGTCCATCAGGCAGTCCATCAGGCAGTGCAGGGAGAACGCTCAGTCATCAGCCTGGTGATTGAACGCCTGGTCCTACACAATCGGGGGGTAGGAAACCTGCACTATGATGCTGTTCTGACACCAACAATAGAAAGGCGACCTTTGTTCGCTCTGGAGAGCGAATAGCACAGCGAGCCTGTGCTCAGGTCAGACAACCATACCCTTGTGGCTTCGTTACCACTCGTACACTCGGTGGACGTTGAGAGCCGTCATGACTCTCCTGGGGGAAAACCCTGTCTCTCACGTTGCATTGTCTTTCTCTTTCAAGAGATAGGGCATCGAAATATCGTTATTTCTCTATGCTCCTATAGTACAGGGTTTGCCATACCTTTTGCAACGGCTAAACAATATAAATAATTCGTTTTGTTCTTGTATAAATTATCCATATGGGGTATTATTCAGGTGTTTTTTGGGGTAGTTGTGCTTTTTCAGGGGAATGTATGACACAATATCACACTTACATTGTGGGTTTTGTATGATTACTCGTAATCGTTCAGCCCCCCACCTGTCCTCCTCCCACCGGGGGGAGGGATTGGGTGCGCGGGCATCCTGCCCGCCCCGATGCAAGCGAGACGCTTGCGTACCCAGGGGAATCAGGGATTGCCTGAACCCGGTAGACGCTTACGTTGGTACTGCTTAAAATGGTTTGCTCTCATGGTATACTGAAGTCCAGAGATAAAGAGAAAACCCGATCCATCTGGAATCTGCCCTGTGCAATCTGCAAGGATAAGGAGACGAAAACGCTATGCGTGTCTGTACCCATTGTGCAACGGAGAATACCAGCACGGCCCGCCACTGCCGGCACTGCGGCGGCTCGCTGCGCCAGGCTGTCGAACTCCACGACCCCGGCACCGTCGTCGGGTACTATCGCATTCTCCGCCTCATCGGGAGCGGCGGGTTTGGTGCGGTCTACGAAGCCGAAGTTGTCGCAAAACCAACCTTGCGCATCGCGCTCAAGGAAACCTTCAACCCCGCCCACGTCCGCAGCTTTCAGAGTGAGTTTGATGTGCTGCACCGCATCCATCACGACTGTTTGCCCCACTACCACGAGATGTTTGAGGAAGGCGGCAGCGGCTACCTCGTGATGGAACTCATCCCCGGTATGAGCCTGGAAGAGGTGATCAAGCAGCGGCAGGGCGATCCCCTCTCCAAGGGGCAGGTGATGGGCTATGCCTGGCAGATGTGCGATGTGCTCCAGTTTTTGCACACGCAATCTCCGCCCCTCTTCCACCGCGACATCAAGCCGGCCAATATCCGCCTGCGCCCCGACGGGCTGATCAAGCTGGTGGACTTCGGATTGCTCAAGCAAGGCTCCGACACCACGCGGAGTTCACGCATGGGGCTGACCCCGGCCTACGCCCCGTTGGAGCAGTGGGGCAGCGCGGGGATGCACACCGACCAGCGCAGCGACCTCTACAGCCTGGGAGCCACGCTCTACCACCTGCTCACCGGGCGCGTCCCTCCCTCGGCAACGGAGCGGCTCTCGGCCACAACCGACCCGCTCATCCCGCCGCGCCAGCACAACCCGCGCATCTCCCCCGCCGTTTCCGATGCGGTTGTCACCGCAATGGCCGTCCACCCCCGCGACCGCTACCAGCAGGTGAGCGACCTGCGCCAGGCCCTCGTTGGCTCCACGCCCACGCCCCCGCCCGCCCCGGCGACCATCCCCGTTGCGCCGCCCCCCACGCCCTCGCCCCCGCCCGACCCGGAGACCATCCCCGTTGCCCCCCCCCCATGTCCCCGACCGACCGGGCACAGGCTCTGATTGACGCGGGAAACTATGCCAAGGTAGTGGCGATGCTGGAACCGCGAGCACTGGGGGGGGACACATCCGCAGCGTTGTTGTTGGGAGAAATTGTGGAAACAGCAGTGGCCTCACGTGACCTGCGCTTCCAGGCGGCGGACGTGCTGACAAAGGTAGGCGACCCACGCCCCGGTGTCTGCTCTCTGCCGCCCGCAATGGTTGAGATTGCCGGGGGAACGTTTGTTATGGGCGACGAGGATGAAGCACACTCTGTGACGATTGCCACGTTCGAGATAGGCTGCTACCCCCTCTCGAACGCGCAATACAAACTGTTCATTGACGATGGCGGGTACAATCCATCGCGTCCCTGGTGGGATAAAGCTGGACGGGCGTGGCTAAAGAAAGAAAAAGTACACCAACCACGAGATTGGTATAACGAACGATTCGGCATTGCCCGCCCGAACCATCCTGTTGTAAGTATTTCCTGGTACGAAGCCGTGGCGTTCTGTCGCTGGCTCACGCAGCATCAGGGCTACAATCCAGAGGGATATACCTATCGCTTGCCGACCGAGGCGGAATGGGAATATGCGGCCCGCCGTGACACGCGCCGCACCTACCCCTGGGGGAATGGAGAGCCATATGGTGAGCAGGCACACTACGAAGGACACCATGAAGGAACAACGGCAGTAGGATTGTTTCCTCTGGGGGCAACGCCGGATGGATTGCAGGATATGGCGGGGAATGTGAGGGAATGGACGGGCAGTATTTACAAGCCCTATCCGTATGACCCGACGGACGGGCGGGAGGATATAAGCAACCCACCGAACAAACGTTTCGTTTTCAGCTCGAACAAGCGTTTCGTTGTTCGCGGGGGCGGCTGGTACAATCGGTCGCTCTTTCTGCGTGCGTCGCTCCGTTTCTATGATTCGCCCGACACCCACAACGATTATCTCGGCTTCCGTCCCGCCCGACACCTTCCTTAGAACGTGTGTTCTGTGTCCTGGGATTCTGTGTCCTGTGTGCCTGAATCCTGAGACGCTGTCAATCTGAGAGTCAGGGGCGCGGGGAGAGCGGGTCTCCCCGGCGGGAGGGGGGATGCAAGGGGGCTGTGCCCCCCTTGCCCGGCGAAATTTTTTTTGGGGGGGTGGATAACCGCTCTGTTTACCTTTCATTGCCTGTTGCCCGCGTGTTCGCATTCTCAACCATCAGGGTTTCTGCGTGTGCTGCTGCCAGCAGATCATCATCAGCAGCGACAAATGTCACTCTCGGAAGGCCAGCAGCCAGGTAGTGCCCGTGGACAACCAGCGCAGTTGCAAGCTGCACCGCATCATACCAACGGAGCCGATAAGGTCTGGGTAAGCTGCACGGCCCGATTGAGGATAGCAGGGGTCAACGGAACAAGTTGGTATTCTGCCTGGCAATGGTAGAGCAGCAACGAGACCGCCCGATCTCGCTCATCCAACGTTATCCCTCCGGCTGCCCGATGGCGTGCCGCAAGGGCTGCGGCAACTTCTACGCAGGTGATCGCAGCCAGCACAATCGCGTTTTCGGCGGCAGGGTCCGCGATGGTATCAATCCAGGTACTCCCTGGTTCGGTCAGGTAGCGTTTCGCCAGGGCACTGGCATCCAGATAGAAATAACTCATCCTTTCGGCCCACGCATCTCAAGAATGATGCTGCTCAATGGCGGGCCACAGGAGCGGTCCAGACTTGCCCGCACCTCTGCCAGGGTCGTTGCGCAATGGGCCGCCTGCTGTTGCTCTTCGGTGCTCAATTCTGCAAGCAACCCGGTTGCCCGCAGGACCGCTACTGAGCGTTGCCGTGCAGAGAGGGGCGCGGCGGGTGTTGGCAGGCGGAGCCATTCGGCGAGATGCTCCTGGACCAGTTGTGAGGCTGGTTTCCCCCGTCGTCTCGCCTCTGCCTGAAGCAACGTATAAATCTCTTCTGAGAGATGGATCGTCATTGTATTCAATGATACCCGTCCTTTCGCTTCCCTTGCATTATAGCACGGGAAAATCGCCTATGACAGCGTTCCCCGCCAGGGACCAACCCCACCCCATCAGGAAGGGGAAAAAAACCACCACGACCCCTCCCCCCTTCGTCACTTTGGCAAATCTGCCCAATCTGCGTCAGTATACAAAATTCGCCAATGCCCATATCATGAACTCAGCATCCGTATCAGATTGGAGCATTGGCGATGATCCATCGTATCCACATATCGGCGTGTTCGGGTCCTGGTTCCCTGGGTTTTCCTTCTGGTTGTCTTGCTCACAACAAGTCCTGGGCACGCCCCGGACAGTCTTGCCGGCTGGCACACCCATCCCCCGGTCCGATGTGATGCGCAGGCGCGGGCGCGGGGGAAGTGTCCGTTGGAATTAGCGGGGTATGACGTGGAGCAGAACCCGTTGGCGAAACTTTGTGGTGGGGAGGTGGGATTGCCGCTGAAGCATCCTCCTGGCCAGGCCGATGTGAACCCGCCAGGAGGAACGGAATCATGAGGCAGGGGGGGAGTCCCCAGCCGGGAACGCTCGCAAAACAGATACGACATTTTTCCCTGAAATGTGCTATACTGAAAGGCGTTTAACCTGGAAAGAAGAAGCAGTCCCGGCATCCTCGCAGACAGGCATGAGGGTGATTTTGGGTTTGAACGTGTAATCCAGCCACTGGGGGACCTTATGGCAAAGAGGAAATTTGAAGTCTGGTGGGGACCATCGTCCTGGGCGATACTGAAAGAAGAGGAGAGCCAGTGGGTGGGAATGGTTGTCGCCATTGTCCGGTCCCGAGCAGGCGATCATCTCCCGACCAGAAACGCACAGGGAACCCCTGCGGTATATGCGCTTTATCGGAGCGAGGAAAGCGGGAAGCCCACCCCTCTTTTGCGAAGCCGCACCCTGCACCAGAGCGGCATTGTCAATGGAACCCGGCTCTATCTCGCCGAACGGGGGAAGCACTGGTGGGTCGGGTGCTCGCTTCCTTCTTCTTCCCCTGCTCCGTCAGGTGGACAGACGATTCGCCTCCAAACCGCCCCGATAACAGGAAGCAGCGACACCGAAAGGACCATGGTTGTTTCCCCGTCACCTTCCCCCTACCCCCACCATCCGACATCGCCTCCCCGGTCTGTGCCATGTGCTTCCCCCCCGGTTCCTCCGGCGGTTGTGCCCACCGCTCCCCCCCCTACACGGTCCCGCCCTGCTCCAATATGCCACCTTCATATTGCAACAAACTGTCCCTTGACTGTCCCGCCAGAAGGTCTCTATATCAACCGCGATTACCTCATCCGAAACCTTCCCCGTCATATCGTTGCGACCGAAAAAGCGCGACGGTTTATGGGATTCAATTCCCGGCTGAACCGGGTCAGTCGCAAAGAACATTGCCATATCTTCTGTCAGAGTGGTGTCTGGATTCTGTCTGCCATTGAACCAACCTACATCAATGGGCGAACCATAAAAGGAGGGACGGCTGTTTCTCTTCCGCGCTCCACAACAATCATTCTGGGCAACGATGGCTGGCCGGTTGATATAGAAATACAAGAACCATAACCCCTGAGAACAGAAATGGAACTGAATACAAGAGCTAGAAGAGCATAGCAAGAACATACGAGTTTCAGGAGAAAAGATGTATGACCGGTATTAGCACGTTTGAATTCTGGGAACAAATTGCTGAACGGGGCCAGATAAGCAACGACTGGTGGTACGATGTTGTTGTTCTCCCGGCCTTTGTCCTGGCCATCTTTACCTATCTGCTCATGTGGTTTGCCCTCCGGCGCGAAACGAAACTCCCCACCATGTATGTCTGGCTTATTGTTGCCAGTATGCCAGTTATCCTGATCTTTCCATCATTCTATGTGGATGTTCAGCCCTTCGAGGCCTTTGGTCTTGTCGGGTTTGAGCGGCCAGCTTCTGAGCAAGCGTTTCGGCTCGACCATATCAAAACGTTGAGTACCTACCTGGACCAGATGGCCACCCTCGGAATTATCGGCGGGGCCATTTCGCTGGTTGTGCTCTTTGCCAGTACCATTGTTGGAGGCATGGTCCCCCAACCTATTGCCCAGACATTCACCAACATTACCCAGGCCGTAACGCGGGCATTTGGCAAACGAACCAGCGGCGTGGGCAACCTTGCGGCCCGTTCCCGTCATGGCCTGTTTCGTGTGACCCGCGGCGAACACCAGGGGACAAACTTTGGTATCACCAATGGGGCCGTTATCGGCAAATCGGAGGCGGCTATGATTGTCACCGATCCCATTGTCTCACGCCAACACGCTCGTATCGAAATTCGCAATGATGCGGTTTTCCTTGTTGATGAAGGGAGTACCAACGGGACATTTCTTGTCCGAAATGGCACCCCCTACGAACTTGCAACCCCGACACAGCTCTCCCCTGGAGACAAAATCTATCTTGGCGACCCGACAGATCCGGAGGCGGTTGAGCTGGCCTACGAACCGCCAACCCCTCAGCAAGACACCCTGGAACAAGGAGGAAATATCTAAATGCAAACGCAGCGTTTTTCCCCTGCTCGTTCTTCGCTACTCTCGCTGCTGCTTATGGTGCTCATCGGGAGCAATGTGGGAGGCTGGTTGTTGTGGGGCCCGCCCCGCCCCGCGGCGGCCCAGGCACCCGCCCCCCAGGATGCAGCAATGATTGAAATTATCGGCCACAATTTTCAATCGTTTCCCAATTATGCCATTGATTTTCGCGTCAAAGACCAGTATGGGCGGGACATCACAGGCCTGCAAAAACAGGATATTCGCCTGGTTGAAGATGGGGAACAGACCATCACCGCGTTTGAGTTTCAACCCTCGGAACAAACCAGTCAGGCAGAGCCAAAACGCACAGTACAAAAACCGAGCGATGGGCAAGAATATACCTTCTATGCCAAAGGTGCGGCTATCGGGATTGTCTTCGATGCAACAACCCTGCTCGATAAAGGGGCACCACCGGGGACAAGTTTTCTGGCGATGGGGCGCGAAGCCGTTATGCAGTTTCTCGACCACACCAGAGCCTCCCCCGAACGCCCAGAGGTCTTCAGCCTTTTCTTCCCAATGGACAACCCCGCCACGCAGCAAATTCAGCCCGATGAATTCGCCACCTTTACCCACGACCGCGGCGGGCTAAAAAACTACCTGCAAAACATGACCCCTCGCACGGACAAAACACAACTCTATGCGGCGGTGCAAAAGGCTGTGGTGGCAACCGCAGAAGCAGCATTGCAGCAAAGCAGTGAGGCAGTGGTGCTCGTTGTCAGCGATGGCGGAGATGCTATCAGTGGCGATGCCTTCGATGAGATTACGCGGCAGGCCCGCGAACGCGGTGTCACCCTCATTACCTTTGGCTTCGGAACGGATGAAGCCCTTGAGAACAATGAGTTTCGGTTGAGCCGGCTTGCCGAAATAACCGACGGTGTGTATCGGAGAAAACCCGATGCACAGGAGGTGAAGGAAGCATTTGAGAAGGTTGTCCAGGTGACACCGTCCGGCTTCTACTCGGTGCGCTACGAGACCGAATTACTTGAGAACGATAGTCAGCATACCGTGCGAATCGAGGTCGGCAACGCTCGGAGCCAGGAGATTTCCTTTGTCCCCACGCGGGGAGCAAATGGCAGCGAGAGTGACCTCAAGCCGCTCCGAAATGTGCTCCTGTGGAAGTATTTTATTTTTGCGCTGCCAGCGTCCTTGCTTGTGTCGCTCATCATTACCCTGATGATGGGTGGTATCAAGGTGGCAAAAAGCCGTTCGCTCAGCCGCGACCGCACCAGGCGATAGGAGAAGAAAAAGACAGAGAGCGACCAGAAAAAGCAACAGGAAGAGAAGAAAGGAGATTGATCGAGATGCCACGATTACCAGTTCCAGGCAGGTTTCAGAAATTCGACCTGCTCGAAGAGCTTCCCGAAGGGGCTTCGGGGGCCGTGTATCGTGCCCGATACCGAGATGATATGGTCGTCATCAAGTTTTTCGACCGTGACACCACCCGCGCAGCAACGCTCTTTTCCTATTTCACCAATGAGCAATTGCTGCTCCGAGAAATGACCAACCATCGCCAGCATCCCCACATTGTTGATTACGTGACACACAATTTCACCCGCAAGCCGTTTTATGTTGTTACTCGCTACGTTGAGGGGGCACGCAGCCTCAATGAAATGGTGGGGCGGCCCCTGCATCCGGGGTTTGCCCTGCGCGCTGTGGAGCATATCAGCAGCGCGCTCGACTATGCCCACCACGCCCACCCGACCTATAGCCCGATTATTCATCGTGATGTCAAGCCGGCCAATATCCTGATTGACTCAACCGGTAGCGCAGTGCTGATTGACTTTAGCATTGCCAGCCATCCCCATTTTGCCGGCGAGAATGAGAGCGGGCTTGGTTCGCCCCCCTACATGCCGCCGGAGCAATATCGCGGTGAGGAAGTGCCTGCAACTGACCAGTTTGCACTCGCTGCTGTTGCGCTGTATATGCTTGCTGGCAAACCGCTCTTGCCCAACAACAGCCGCCAGGCCCCAAAAAAGCTGGACTGGCTGCAAGAAACAGGCTACGAGGAAGTTCGGAAGCTGCTCGCGGACCGTCCCTACACAGCCGAGGTGCTCATCCGCGCTCTGTCCTACGACCCCGCCTCCCGCTACGCCACCTGCGAAGAATTTGCCTACCAATTGCGCCTTGCGCTTCGCCAGGACGGGCAAAACCTGGATGAAGCTGTTGTGCCAGCCCGGCCCGGGAGGGGATGGCTTGGTACTGCGGCAATGGCCCTGGTTGGCCTGATTGCCCTGGCTGTCCTCATCGTCGCAATCATGATGAACGGCAACGAGCAGGCCACAGGAGCCACATCCACACCCGCGAACCCTGCTCCAACCCTGCCCCCCACCTCAACAACTATCCCTTCCGGACTTTTGGGAAGCAATGATGCGGGAGCGGGATTGCATCCCACCTCTACGCCGGCCCTGGCCCCGACCGCAACCCTGGCAACCCCCGCATCCCCGGCAGCGTCCGGCGACAGCAACAACACCGTTCGCATTAACAGAGTCGAACCATTGCGAGCCTCTCCCTCAACCGATGCGCTCGTTCTGGTCAGGATGCCTGCCGGCAGCACGGCCACCTACACAGGCAACAACCGTTCGTTTTCTTCACTCACCTGGTATGAAGTAACATACAATGGCCAGCGGGGATGGTGTCGGAGCACGGCTTGTACGATTGAATAGCAACAACCCGTCACACCCTGTGACACCCTGTGACACTCTGTGAAAGGAGAGATTCTCTATGACAACGATAGCCAATTTTGATACTGGAAGGTTGAGCGACAAGGGCCGCCGCCGCAGCGACAACCAGGATAAGGCCGCTCGTGTAGAAGATTGGTCTGGAGATGCCCCCCCATCTTTGCAACAGCAATATGGGCAACTCTACATTGTGGCCGATGGCGTAGGTGGCAATGACGATGGGCATATTGCCAGCAAGATGACGGTTGATGGGGTGATGGAACGGTTTTATGACCCGCAGAACGCTGTGTCTGACCCACGCGAGCGGCTTGAATATGCCATTCAGCAAACAACCGAAGAGATCTTTGAAGAGGCCAACCGCCGCCGAAACAACATGGCCTCAACGATTGTCGCGGCCCTGGTTTACGACAATGGAAACCAGCTTCTCGTGGCGAATGTCGGCGACAGCCGCGCCCTGCTGCTGCGCCCGGGCCAATCGCCAAAACAACTCTCTTTCGACCATGTGATGACCCGCGGACAGAAGAGCGGGCTATCCCAATCTATGGGCGATAGAAAGGTGGAGATTTCATATCAGACGGCTTCCTTTGGGGAAAATGATACGATTGTGCTCTGTACCGATGGCCTGACCGACCTGGTCTCAAACGATGAGATCAAACGCGAAGTTGATACCAACAGTGCCCAGGCAGCCACCCACGCTCTCGTTTCCCTGGCAAACCAGCGGGGTGGGCACGACAACATTACCGTTCTGGTCGTGCGTCGCGGGCATGTTCCGCTGATAAGCCAGAAGAATATCCGGCAAAAGCTAATCTATGGTGCGGCAGGGGTGGGTGTTCTGGCGTTGCTCCTTGCAATGGTTGTATTCTTGATGAAACCGGTTGAACAGGCCAGCAGCACCCCTGCGGAGGACAACCCGGCAGCAGACGTGGGAGGGAGTCCGGGCGAAGCCTCGAACCTGCCCCCAACCTCAACGATGCAACCCACAAGCACGCCAGCCCCTACAAGCACCCCGGCTCCGCCCACGAGCACCTCTGTTGCCCCCCCGACACAGGCACCGGGGAGAGGGACAGTCAGTCGTCCCACCTCTGCCCGTGCTGCTCCCCCACAACAACCGCCACCGCAAAACGGGGGGGGAGAACAACCAGCAGAGCCAGGAACAGGCGCACCGGCACCTACAACACCCCCACAGCCCCAACAAGTCGCGGTACCCAACGTGGTAGGGCAGACGGCGGAGCAGGCCCGGAATACGCTAGTGGCGAATGGGTTTTCTGTGGTGGAAAAATGGGCCGGGTCAGGATGTATCCCGTTCCATGTTGTGAGCCAGGCTCCTGCTGGAGGAGCAACCGCTGCTCCTGGCTCACCTGTGACTATCAATATCTGCCCGCAGGTCATTGTCCCGAACGTCATCGGGATGCAACGTGAGGCGGCGGAAGCAACCCTACAGAACGCGGGGCTGGGGGTGCGTGTAGCGGAAAGCCCGGACCTGAACCAACCTGAAGGGCAGGTGTGGGCATCGTCCCCCGGCCCCCGCTCCTCGGTTGGTCCCGGCACGGTTGTCACCATAAACGTGTATGTTCATATCCGTCGTGGTGGCGGTGGCGGCGGCGGCGGCGGTGGCGGTGGCGGCGGAATATCTGACTAGGATTATCGGTGTTTCTTTGCTATTGTGAGAGCAAAGTGAGCAGGCATAGGGAGAAAGGAAAAGATGAGGATGATACAGTTTTGTTTCCCCTTTTTCGTGGCAGTTGTCGAGAGTATTGTGCTGTTAGGTGTGCTTACCACAGGCAGCCGGTTGTTGCGGGGGGACCATTCTGGCGAATATGGGGGCGGATATGCGGTGCCTGTTGCCCACGCCGAAGGAGTGCGCGAACCGGGTACCCCTCCCACCGCCACCCTCACGCTTGAGGTAGTCCCCTCAACAACGATTGCTCCGGGGGAGGTGGTGACATTCACGGCAACAACCGGGTATTTTACCGAGACAAGCCGGGTTGAAATTATTCCCGATTCAACGAGGCCAGACGAAACCCTTGTAATAAGCCAGCTGGTAGGTGGGGAAACGCCGGGAGAGGCAGGGGGTAGTAAAACGCATATCTACACTACGGCAGGAGTCTACACCGTGACCGCAAAGCTATACTATACCGATACGCTATCCCTACGCGATACAACAGCAGCCACAATCACTGTTGAACAACAGCAACAACAACAGAACAGGCTCTATCTGCCGGTGGTAATCTTTCCCCAGAAACCGCAAACGATGACCCTGGCTATAGACCCGCAACGCAAGCCGGCAAATGGGAAGGCTACTTTCATGGTGACAGCAGCTATCTCGGATACGCAAGGAACCCCCCTGCGCGATTACCCGGTGACGTTCGTCAGGAATGCCTATGCCGACTCGCCAACAGATACGGAGATTGGCAGAACAGACAGCCAGGGGATAGCGACCGGCGCGCTCAATGCGCCTCTAGTTGACGAAACCACAGAGCCAGTACAGGTTGATGTCACGGTTTCCGCGGGCAATGCATCGGAAACAGAGACAGCAACATTCTTCCCACCCGCCACGTTGACCCTGAATGCTGACAAAATCATGATCCTGGCCGATGGTGCCGAAACCACCTTGTATCATGCTGAAATCTCCGATGCAGAGGGACAACCGGTGCCCCACTACCCGCTGAAATTCTCGATAGGGACGGATGAAGGAATTGAGACAACGAGTGGAGACGATGGAACTGCCCAGTTTGAGCCATCCCCACGGACCCGCAACGATACGCTTATGGTTTGGGCAAGGGCAGGAGCAGCATGGGGAAGTTCCTACCTGCTCTTCAATACTGCTCCATGTGATGACAATGAAATGCGCAACAACAGCGTGCGAGATTCGGAACCACCAGCCCTGACCTGGCCGAGTTCCGGGTTGCCCCTGACCGACGGGGCCTGCGAGGGGTCGCTCGAAACTGACTCCGGCGAACTCCAGGACGATGATTACTACGGGGTCTCGCTCAACACAGGCGACACCATAACAACCCGGTTGACCAGCTATCCTGTCGGGACAGAGTACGACATTTACCTGTTTCCTCCCGAAGCAAGGGTAGCACCGATTCGCTTCATTGCAAGTTCTGAGCAAAACCCGGACAAGGAATTTCGCTATACGCTCCCCGCCGGTCAACCCGTGGGAACGTATTATCTGCGGGTGTATAAGACAAGCGGGCCACCCACTACAGGCTTCTATACACTGGATGTCACCCTTGATCGAGCAGGGCCGTGACGAGTAAGGCTACGGAGTTGATACGGAAGGAGCGAACCTGTGCCACGCTATCGCATCACGATAGAGACGCGAGAAAAAACGTATCCACCCTTTGAGATGGATCTGGACCCATCGCTACCAGTGCGCGAGGTTATTCACCTGCTGAGCGGGAGACCCGAGCTGGTGAGCGGTCGGGGGCAGTCCACGTATCGTAGCTACCACCTGCTCGGCGGAGCCGGGCGGACCTATCTAAGCAGCGAGCAGCAGATCGGGCAAACGGTTGTGGCGGGAGGGGGCGATCTTTTCCTGGTACAAGATACGGCCCCCTGGAGCACATCCTCCGCAACTGACCGGATGGGCCAGGGTGCGTCCCCCTCGACGCAGCCATCCTCACCGACCCGATCCACGGCCAGTCCGGGTCCGCCAGCAAGCCGTGCTCCATCGTCAGGAAGTCATCGTCTGAAGCCTGCATCGCCACGCCCACACCAGAGCCACAAACCAGCATACTCGCACCAGCAAACATCATCTTCACTGGTGCTGGCTATTCTTGGTGTTGTTGGGGTGCTGGCCGTTCTGGTCTCCTTTGTTCTGTTTGTTTTGAGTAGCGGCGACACCGCGACGACATCCAACTCTCGCCCTGAGTCTGGCTTCAGTGCTGGCTCTGGTGCCGGGGCGAACAATGTGGGGACACTCACGCCGTCGCAATCGGAGGTGTCTACCGAAAACGGGGAGCCAGCCATCGCTGCAACCGCAACGATGCAGCCAACAAGCACCGCCGCCCCTACAAACACGCCTATTCCGCCCACCCATACGCCCAGACCCCGCCCGACCCTCCGCCGGGACAACCCGACTAGCACTCCGCCACCCTCCCCGACGCGCCGTCCCTCACGCCCCCCTCCCCCCACATCCCCTCCACAGGCCGCACGGGTCGTTGTGCCCGATGTGGTGGGGCAAACAGCAGAGCAGGCCAGGAATGCGATACGGGCCAGGGGGTTCGCCATTGCGGAAAACTGGCGAGCGAGCCAGTGTGATACCCCGTTCTACGTCATTGCGCAGACTCCTGCTGGAGGGCAAACCTACAATGAAGGGGGAACCGTCACAATCAGTATTTGCCCCCAGGTCGTTGTGCCGAACGTCATCGGGATGCAGCGCGACGCAGCTGCCGTAACACTCCGGAACGCCGGGTTGCGGGTCGGCGTAGTCGAAGAGCCGAACCGCAGCATGCCCGAAGGCCAGGTGTGGGCAACATCTCCCGGCCCTGGTTCCTCAGTTGGTCCCGGCACGGTCGTTATCATACGGGTGTATACGCATGAACAGCGAGGGATTTCTGATTAAACGCTGGAAACTTGTGGAGGAGAGAGACAGTGCCACGCTATCACATTACGATAGAGACGCGAGAAAAAACGTATCCACCCTTTGAGATGGACCTGGACGCATCATTTCCCGTGCGCGAGGTGATCCGTCTGCTTAAGACGCGGCCAGAGCTGGCAAGCGGACAGGGTCCGGCAATGGAGCGTAGCTACCACCTGCTCGGCGGAGCCGGGCGGACCTATCTAAGCAGCGAGCAGCAGATCGGGCAAACGGTTGTGGCCGGAGGGGGCGATCTTGTGCTGGTAGAGGACACTGCTCCCTGGCGCACCTCGTCGGCCACTGGCTACCTGCGCCATCCCCCTCCACCGGGCGCAGCTATGTTCCCCCCAATGGCCCCGGATGCACCAACGGTCCGCCTTCCAAACCAGCCAGAAACATCACCCCAATCGGCTCGGAGCTACAAACCGACCTATTCCCGCCAACCATCATTTTTCTGGCAACTGTTTGCCCTGCTCGGCGTTATCGGGGCAGGAGCAATCCTGGTTGCTCTCGTGATGTGGGTCTTGAGCAAAGAGCCAGAAAAAATTGACGAGACTGAACGAGATACGACCAGCGAACCCCCTATCCTGGAAAGCGCAAACAATCTGCCCCCAACCTCAACGCTCCAGCCAACCAGTACCCCGCTCCCAACGCCGGTCCGTACCAACCCCCTCTTTCCCGTTACCATTGCGGAGTGGCGCAGTGAGCTTTCTCAACAACACGCGCAACACAATGAGACATCGGGACAGTGTGCGGGCTACTGGTGTTCCGTTCCTTCTGGCGAGTATCGCATTGGTGGATGGCTAGATGATGGCAACGAATCGAACGATGCAGAAGCACATATCTCACTTTCCGAATTCTGGATTGCAAAATACCCTGTGACGGTGCAGCAATATCGCTATTTTATGGAGGAAGAGGGCTACAGCAAAACATATTGGACTGAGCGTGGGTGGACATGGAAAACGGTTTCGTATCGGAAGTTAGAGGAGAGTGGCGGCAGGGAGCGCACCAACCCCTACTGGTGGGATGTAGCCCATTTTACAGACAACAACCAGCCAGTCATTGGGGTAGTGTGGTATGAGGCGATGGCCTTTGCGTCCTGGCTCAATGAACAGCTTGCTTCGTCGCTCCCTGCAAATTACCAGGTACGGCTCCCCACCGAGGCCGAATGGGAAACAGCAGCAATATATGATAAAGATGAACCGGACAAACGAAGAACGTACCCGTGGGGTAACGCTCCACAACCTTCTTCCAGGTATGCCGACTTTGGGAAAAATGGCACGACCCACGGGGCCGACCCGGTGGGAGACCATCGAGAAGGATCAGCCTCCTGTGGGGCGCAGAACATGGTTGGCAGTGTGTGGGAGTGGACGGCAAGTCGTAAGGATCAATACCCATCGGACAGTGGTCTACCAGTGAGTGAT
This sequence comes from Chloroflexaceae bacterium, assembly GCA_034436975.1. Lineage (GTDB taxonomy): Bacteria > Chloroflexota > Chloroflexia > Chloroflexales > Chloroflexaceae > JAAUSY01. The sequence goes on along the minus strand of DAOTUE010000133.1, from coordinate 5,846 downwards.
GTTAAGGAGAATGCTCGCATTACGCTTCGAGGCGGATCGTTTGTGGTCGCGAAAGAAGAAGTCCGCGGTTCGGCACGAAGCGATTGTGCCCCTGTTGACTATGGGTTCAATGGGTTTCGGCTTGTTCTTGCACCTCCTAACGAGCAATAGTAGAGATATGACGAAGAGGTTTTCGGTTGTCGCAGAGCATTGATATGAGAGGAGCGGCGAGGTGAAAGACCTGGTCTGCTATACGCTACATCTTGATAGCGGGGAGTGTCTCGAAGCCCTGTTGCCTGTCAGTATACCAGTGCGCCTGGTTATAGATTTGCTCATACGGACATCCCATCTTCCCACCACCCATAACGAGATAGAACAGCCTCTAAGCTATGCCCTCTTTGCCGGTCCAGAACGTCATCGGCTGAGCAACGAGCAAACGCTGGCCCAGACTCCCTACGCCAATGGGGGAGAACTGTGGCTTATGGCAATGGAAATTCCGGTCGTGACACACGATACAACCCCTGCAAGCCGCCCACGTCCGACGCTACAAACGTTGCTTATGGCGACTCTCCTTCTGGGAGGAATCGGACTGGTTGTGACCCTGGTTCTCCTGGTGTTGTTTTTGCCCGATACGTGGACTGATCTGGCAAATGCCAATGGAACACCAGAGAGAACGCCAGCGACCAGAGGGGGGCTACTGCACAATGCCCCATCGCCAGCAGTCTCAATGATAGGAGACCATGCACTTTCGCCTACCTCGACGATGATACCGCGTCCGATTAGTGTCTATGCGATAACGCCCGCTTCGCCAGTTTTGCTCACCCGCCCGCTCTCGCTTACCCTGCGTGGAAGCGCACTCGACCAGGTTGAAACCGTGCGGCTTGTGCCCGAAGCAAACGATGCCCCTCCGATGTCTGCTTCATTCACAATACAGACACCCCAAACGCTCAACCTCACCATCCAGAACCCGCCGGTATCGTTGTCGGGCATTGTCACCTACACCGTGGAACTAAACAATCGGCGAGCAACATCGTTCACGTTGCAGGGGGCAACCCCGGCCACCGGATCACTCTCTCCCACTTCCACCCCCTCTTTCCCATCTACCGATGAGCCAGGAACGTTTCTTGCCAGCGTTGCCCAATCATTCCAGGGCACAGAAGAGAGCGAGAACTACCAATCGTGCATATCTGGGCAGGTGCGCGACAGCAAGGGGGAAGGTATTCGGTCGGCTATCCTCATTATTACCAATGGAAACCTCTCTATTGAGAAAATCACCCTTGAGGGAGGAACCTACCGGCATTGCAATATGGGGGCGGCAACCTGGCGGGTGCGTCTGACCTTCGTACCGGGCCCGGTTCCGCTGGCCAATGATCCAGTTGCGGAATGCTTCGTCAATGGTGAGGCTTCACAAGAAGCAATTGTCAATTTTATCGAACAGTGAAAATGTTTATCCAGTGTTTATCCAGTAGCTCTCAGGGGGCAAAAAACCATGACCGCATCACTCTATCGCTGCTACGCCTGTCAAACCTCAATCAAAAATGAAGCAACTGTCAAATTCTGCCCACAGTGTGGAAGCCCGCTGATCCTTCAGGGAAAGTATCGGTTGTTGCGTATTCTTGGGCGAGGAGGCTTTGGGATTGTCTTTGAAGCCATTGATATGGGGCTGGATCGTCAGCTTGCCATCAAGAAAATCACGGCCAACGATAGCCTGTTGCAGCGACACGCCCTGGCCGAGGCTCGCCTCCTGGCAAAACACGCTCGCCACACGCCCTTTATTCCCGAAATATACGATGTCTGGGATAAGGATAAAGATGTTTATCTGGCGATGGAGTACATTGGGGGGCAAACCTTGCAAGATGTGTTCGACAAGGATGGCCCCTGGTCTCCCGCCGAAGTGAAGAAATTTTTGCGTATTATCCTCAAACACCTGATTCATTTGCATAAAGCAAATGTGGTACACCGTGACATCAAGCCAGAAAACATCAAGAAAACCCCCGATGGACGCTATGTTCTGCTTGATTTTGGCATTGCCAAGCAGGGAAGTACCACATCAACTCAAATGTCAACCCAGAGCATGTCACCAACGATGCTGGCTTTTACGCCCTACTATGCTCCGCTCGAACAGGAGCAGGGGCTACGAACCGATGCCCGCTCCGACCTGTATAGTCTTGGGGTGACAGCCTACTTTCTGCTCACGGGCCGTCTCCCCGACCGTAGCCCCTATCGTTTTCTCCAGGGAAATACGATGATTCCCCCTGGCAAACTGGTCAACAATGTTCCCCGTTCGTTGGACCGCACGATTATGGCTATGCTCGAAGTATTGCACGAAAACCGCCCGAATGATGCAACCGTTGCACTGGGGATGCTTGAGGATACAGTCTCGACGCGCCCGCAGCTTGTCCCCTCAACAGTGAAAGATCTGGTTGAGATGGGGCGAGTGGGGGGAGTGTGGCTCTCCCATATAACGTTTTCCCCCGATGGTCGGGTTCTGGCCATTGCCAGCTTTGCAGGCATTGAGCTGTGGGATACAGCGACCTGGAACAGGGTGAATAGTATCAAGGAGCATAGCGCACCGGTCCGCTTTGTCGCGTTTTCTCCCGATGGACAATTGCTGGCCTCGGCCTCCGACGATGGGAGCGTCCGACTGTGGAAGCGAGATGGGACGATTGTCCGGGTATTGCAAGGGCACACGTCGCGGGTGCGCGTGGTGGTGTTTTCTCCCGATGGCCAGTCGCTTGCTTCGGGATCGGATGATGGAACGCTGCGAATCTGGCGCACTGATGGGACGCTCCAGCGGACTATCCAGGAATATCTGGCGGTTCCTGGCTCCGAGCATCGTCCTGTCGCGGGCATCTATGCGCTGGCCTGGAAACCCGATGGGCATCTCATTGTGTCAGCTTCGAGCGAAGAAATCCTGGTATGGACAACCAGAGGCGACATCTATACCCTGCTGCGGGGACACACGGGGACAGTAAATATGTTGATGTGGAGCAGCGATGGGCAAACGCTGGCCTCAGCTTCCGATGATGGCACGCTCCGCACCTGGCAGATGGAACAAACGATCTCGCGCAAGCCATTTGCCTACCACGAGGGCCGTGTCTGTGCGGTGGCGTTTTCTCCCGATGGGAGCCTTCTGGTTTCGACAACGGATGATGGGGGGGTGTGCCTCTGGCGAAACGATGGGATGCTGGTGAATATGACCAGGAAGCACGCCAGCGAGACAACGGTTGTCGCCTGGCGACCCGATGGGCAGATGTTCGCCACGATGTCTATCAATGGGGATGTTCGACTGTGGTTTGCCAATGGGAGCCTCTCGCATATGCTCCAGCGCGATGGCCCCTATACTGGTGTGCCAGTCTGGAGCAGCGATGGGCAAACGCTGGCAACAGCAACCGCACAAAAGACGATCCATATGCTCAATGCAGATGGAAGCCTGCGCCACACCCTGTATGACCACACCGAGGCGATTACGGGCCTGGCCTGGAGTCCACCTGGCGAAGTGTTGATCTCGACCTCGCGAGACCGCACCATCCGATGGTGGGATATTCATGGAACGGCGCGGCGTATCTTCAGTATGCAGAACCGGCCCGTGTTGCACGCCAGGTGGAGTCCCGATGGGCGATACCTGGTCTCTATTGCCGAGGGGATGAGTGTTTCGGTGTGGACCACCGATGGTGTATTATATCGGGAGATCCAATGCGAGGCTCTGTCGGTGTGCTGGCATCCCACCGAGCATGTGTTTGCGCTTTGTGCAGAGACCGTCATCATCTATCGGGTGGATGGTACTTCTATTGGAGAACTACCGGGAAAGGTAGCAACGTGGTCTCCTGATGGGAAGACGCTGGCAACAGGAGAATACGGCAAGCTCCTGCTGTGGAATTGGGATGAACAGAGCTATGTTCTCCGGGCTACGCTGACAGGAACCCATACCGATTGGGTGGTTGCGCTTTGCTGGAAGCGGCAGGCTGATTATACCCTGGCTTCCGGGGCTGAAGATGGCAGTATTTGTCTCTGGCGGGCCGATGGGACGCTCCTGGCTTCGCTGGCGGGCCATACCGACTGGATTACAGCCCTGGCCTGGACCCCCCACGATGGGCAAATTCTGGCTTCGGCTTCCCATGATGGCACGGTGCGGATCTGGCTTGCCGATGGGAGATGTGTGCGGGTTATCAAGCAATATGCCGAATCGCTCGCCTGGAGTCCTGATGGGGCGGTGCTGACGATGGTCCCCGGCGATGGAACCATCGCGTTCTGGGCTATTGAAATGAGCACGGGGTAATCATCACTCCTCTTTGATTTTTCCCTCTTCCTTCACCGTTTCGAGAATGCCGCGGATAACATCGTCGGGGTTGATTCCCTCGGCCTGGGCTTCAAAGTTGAGGATGCAGCGATGGCGCAGCGAGGGAAGCGCGGCGGCTTTGATGTCGCTAAACGCCACATTGAAGCGGCCATCGAGCAGGGCAAGAATTTTGCCCACCAGGATGAGGGCCTGCATCCCCCGCGGCGATGCGCCATAGCGCACATACTGGCGGGTCATATCAGGAGCGTCTTTGTTTTCCGGGTGGGTGGCGGTAATCAGGCGGGCCGCATAGGAGAGCACATGGCTGGCAATGGGCACAGAGCGGGCCAGCATCTGCATTTCCTGGATGGTTTTTCCGCTGGCGGCCTTGTCTGGCTGTGGTTGGTATGTCCCCGTTGTACGCATCGCAATTTCCACCAGGTCGGGCGCGGTGGGGGGCATAATGTTGATTTTGAAAAGGAAGCGGTCGAGCTGCGCTTCGGGTAGCGGATAGGTCCCCTCCAGCTCCAACGGGTTTTGTGTGGCAAAAACAAAGAAGGGCAATATCAAGCGGTGGGTCATCTTTCGCACTGTGACGGTTTGTTCCTGCATTGCTTCAAGCATTGCGCTCTGGACCCGCGGCGTGGCGCGGTTGATTTCGTCAGCCAGGATGAGATTGGCAAAGATAGGCCCCGGCTCAAACTCAAACGTTTTATGCCCATGCTCGTCTTCGCTGATAACCATTGTGCCAGTAATATCGGCGGGCATCAGGTCGGGGGTAAACTGGATGCGGCTAAAGCTGCAATCAATCACGTCGGCCAGGGTGCGCACGAGCGTTGTTTTGGCCAGCCCCGGCACCCCTTCGAGCAGGGCGTTTCCCCCGGCCAGCATCGTCACAATCGCGTGGCGGATCAAGCTGCGCTGCCCGACAATAACTTTCCCTATTTCTGTTTCAATAGCTATGGCATAGGTGCGGAATTCGTCGGGGGTCATCGGGGTATCGTATTCTGGTCTGGTTTCCATTCCTTCGCTTTCTATCGCTTTCGTATTGTTTTTTCTTTCATCATTATTCGTCTGTGGGTTCCAACTGCGAAAAGTAGTCGCGGACGTAGGTTTTCAAGTGTGGCGGGATATAGCCGCGGTCGAGGGCTTCGCTTGCCGAGCGGGAATACTCCGGGTAGACCTGTTCGTAGGGTACGAGCGACGGGTTGCTCACGCCGGGGAGCGTGCTCTCCTGGCGGCGAGTCTGCGTATTGCCCCCTTCTCCCTGCTGCCCCGGCACAAAGTCAGGGTCGCCCTGCTGGCCCGATGGGGTAAACGGCTGGTAGACGAGGTTGCGGCGGCCACTGCCGCGCCCACCACCGGGGCTGCTGGTGGAGTCGGGGCGACCCTGCTGACCCTGACCTTCTCCCTCACCCTGTTGCTGGCCCTGCTGGCCCTGGCCTTCTCCCTCACCCTGTTGCTGGCCCTGCTGGCCCTGGCCTTCTCCCTCACCCTGTTGCTGGCCCTGCTGGCCCTGGCCTTCTCCCTCACCCTGTTGCTGGCCCTGCTGGCCCTGACCTTCTCCCTCACCCTGTTGCTGGCCCTG
>DAOTUE010000132.1:0-4047 GCA_034436975.1 Chloroflexaceae bacterium | reverse complement strand
CTGGTTCCGACTCTGCCGCATCCCACACCCTGTGACAACTCCCAATCCTAAAGGATCGGGCTTCTCAGACAACCCTCCCCACCGGGAAGGTTTGCGTCTGAAGGCGGTGCCCCCACCTTATGGGGAAATTATACCATATTTTGGAACAAGTATGCAAGGCAATCTAAAGCGGCTGAAGCGAAGAAAGCCCTTATATCCCAGGGCTAAAGCACCTGGGCTTTACGGGCTATTTCTGTAACATTTTTTCCTGAGCTACGTTACAAAGGGTGGATAGGTTGGAAGGGGGAGAAGAGGAGAGCGACTGCCAGGGGAATCCTTCTGGTAATATGCAAAACCAATGCAGTTATCGGGATATGTAAGAAAAATACGGAGCGCCAGTCTCAAGGCAACACTGGCACGGCAAACGGGTATTGTTTTCATTGCCCAGGTAACGGGCACTGGGCTGAGTTATCTTGTCCAGGTATTGCTGGCCCGCACCCTGAGTCTGACTGACTATGGAGCCTATGCCTACACCCTCTCCTGGGTACTCCTCATAGGAATGCTGGCTCCGCTCGGATTCCACACCGCGGTGCTCCGCTTCGTCTCAGAATATCGCGTCAAGCAGGAATGGGGGCGCGTGCGGGGGGTGCTTCAGCGAAGCTGGCACCTGACCTATGGGGCGGGAGTCCTGCTTGCCATTGTTGGAACCGTGGTAGTGCTCTGGATTGACTCAACAAGGGAATTTGTGTATGCTGCTCCCTTGCTAGTCGGGGTCTGGATGTTTCCGCTCCAGGCCTTGCTCACGCTCAATCAAGCCACTTTTCGAGCCATACAACGCATTACAACCGGCTATGTCCTGCCGCTGGTTGTGCGCCCACTGCTGATTATGGGTGGCATCGGGCTATTCCTGCTCATCGGGTGGCCCCTCACCGACCTGACCGCCATCGGGCTGACTGCATTTGTGATAGGGAGTATTGTCCTTGCCATGCGTTGGACATTCTGGCGCGGTATGGCAACAGAAATAATTAGCACACCTCCCATCTACGAAACGGGTACCTGGCTGCGTGTCTCTCTTCCAATGCTGCTAGCATCAGGCTCAGCCATAATAATGAAACAGACCGATGTCCTGATGGTCGGGTCGTTTCTGGGGGCAAAAGAAGCTGCTCTCTACTTTGCGGCAACACGGATTTCAACGCTGGTGGCTTTCGTGCTCCAGTCCGTCAATGCTGTGAGCGCGCCATCGTTCGCGGCCCTCCACGCAGCGGGGGACCACGCTGGATTACAGCGGTTGGTAACAACTGTCTCACACTGGATATTCTGGCCCTCATGTGGTATCATTGCCGCACTTGTGCTCTTTGCCGAACCAGTGCTCTGGCTTTTCGGGCCTGAATTTACTGCGGCACGGTGGGTGTTGATAATTCTGATGGGGGCCCAAGTCGTCAATGCCTGGGCCGGTTCGGTTGGTTTTTTGTTAAATATGACCGGACATCAGGATAGCAGTGCAGTTGTCTTTGTTATCACTGCTATCCTGAACGTTGTACTCAATGCTATTGCTATCCCCTTGTTTGGTGTCATCGGGGCGGCGTGCTCCACAGCATTGACGATGGCAATGTGGAATATCTGGCTCTATGTTCTGGTTATCCGAAAACTAGGTATTTACCCGTCGTTTATCGGACGAATGATTTCTGAGCAATGGTCTAAGGAGTAGCGAGGTATGCCCAAACCTGACTTCCTCATTGTTGGTGCCCCAAAGAGTGGAACAACGGCGATGTGCCACTACCTTGCCCAACATCCCGAAATTTTTATGCCCGCCAAAGAGTGCCATTTCTTTGGTTCAGACTTGATAGCCCCGAAGCGTATCAAAACGGTGGACGAGTATATTGCTCTTTTCCGCGATGGACAAAACCTGTTGTGTGGCGAGAGTTCTGTCTGGTATCTCTTTTCCCAACAGGCCGCCAGTGAGATATTTGCCCACAATCCCGAAGCAAAAATCATTATTATGATACGCAACCCGGTCGATCTGGTCTACTCGTTGCACAACCAACGAGTGTATATTGGCGTTGAAGATGTTGAAGATTTTGAACAGGCTATTGCATTGGACGACGAAAGGCGACAGGGTTTTCATCTCCCGCGAAACGGGCAGCATCTCCAACAGCTCAATTATCACGATGCTGTCCTCTTTTCAGAACAAATCCAACGCTATCTCCAGGTTTTTGGGCGAGAACACGTCCATATCATCATCTACGACGATCTTCGTCACCATACCGCAGGTGTTTACCGCAATGTCCTATCATTCCTCGAAGTAGACCCCGATTTTCAGGCCAATTTTCAGGTTGTCAATCCGAGTAAGTACGTTCGTAGTAAATCGCTCCGAACGTTTATACGTAATGCACCTGAGCCAGTACAATTGTTGGTAAAACGGATAGTTCCTGTAGGAATGCGCAACTATATTCGCTCCACCATCATGCGAATCAATACCCGTGTACAACATCGCCCTCCTATGCCTATGGATGTACGCAAAAGATTGCAAGAAACCTTTTCTTCTGAGGTTGAACGTTTGAGTGTTCTCATCGAACGCGATCTTACCCACTGGAACAATGAATCAACATCCTGATCTTTATCTGAAAAAAGTAAGCGTTCAGGGGGGGGCACAGCAGATTTGACAACTTCAGCATTCTGGCGTATCATAATCCCTATGACGAACGAACTCTTGCCACCTTCCATCAGCGCAGACGACTGGGCCACCACCCCCCCGGTGGTGCAAGCCCTCGTCTTTGCCTTGCTGGAGACCAACAACCACCTTGAGGCCCAATTGCTTGAACTCAAAGCGCAAATGAACCAGAACTCCCGCAACTCCTCCCGCCCGCCCTCATCTGATCCACCCAACACCCCACCCAAACCGCCTCGAACCCCACGCGGCAAACCCCGCTCTCGCGGGGGACAACCCGGTCACGAAGGCCAGACCCGCGACCTCGTACCCCCCGACCGGGTCAATGAATTCGTTTCGCACCACCCGACGGCCTGCCCCCATTGCGAAACGGCTCTCACTCCTGACCTGCCTGATGCGGCTCCTGTCCAGCGTCACCAGGTCTGGGACATCCCCCCAATTGAACCATCCATCACAGAGCATCAGATGCACGCGGTCTGCTGCCCCTCCTGTCAGAAGCAGGTGCGGGCTGCACTCCCAGACGAATTCCGAGCGGGTTATGGCTCCCACGCAACCGCGATAACCAGTCTGTTGCATGGCCGCTACCGCCTCAGCGTGGACGAAACGAGCGAGGTTTTGGAAGACCTGTTTGAGTTGCCGATGAGCACGGGGAGTGTGGTGACAAGTTGTGAGCGGACGAGTGAAGCCCTGAACCCGGCCTACGAGGAGGTGTCGGCGGTGCTCCCGCAACAAGCCATCGCCAATGTGGATGAGACTGGTTGGAAACAGAACGCCATCTCCCACTGGTTGTGGACGGTGGTCACGCCTGTGGCAACGCTTTTCCATATCAATCGAAGCCGCGGAGGTGCGGTGTGGCAGGGGCTGTTGGGAACAACATTTGCGGGCATTCTGGGTTCGGATCGCCTGTCTGCGTACAATCGGCATCCGACGGAGCGACGACAACTCTGCTGGGCGCACCTGAAGCGCAACATTCGAGGGATTGCGGACCGTGGGGATGCGGCCGGGGAGTGGGGAAGCGAAATGCTGGCGTGGGTGCAGAAGCTGTTTGCGCTCTGGCATGCCTATCAAGAAGGGGCAATCAGTCAGGCGACCTGGGAGGTTGCCCTGGACTATGTCAAAGATGGGGTGTGGGAACAGTTAGAAGCGGGAAGGCAAGTGGCGTTGCCGAAAGCCCAGAGCCTGAGCCGGGAATTGATGCGGCTGTGGGATGGGTTGTGGGTGTTTGCGTCGGTGGAGGGGGTGGAGCCGACCAATAATGCAGCGGAGCAAGCCCTGAGACCAGCGGTGCTGTGGCGCAAGGGGAGTTTCGGAACGCGGAGCGAAGCGGGAAGCCGTTTTGTGGAGCGCATCCTGACGGTGCGGGAGACGTGCCGTCGGCAGGGGAAGCCGCTGCGCCAGTT
>DAOTUE010000131.1:0-5565 GCA_034436975.1 Chloroflexaceae bacterium | reverse complement strand
CACGCTGATGTGAATGCTGCTATCAACATTCGCAATCGCTATACGGTTCTACGGAGCCGTGGGGAGTTGTCAACCTCCCCTGAAGCCCTGCCTTCGGGCGAGGGCAAGCCACCCGCTTCAGCGGGTGGTCGTTGACATCAGGATCGTCCATGCATCCCTCCCTCACAATTCAATGTCTCCATCCCCCCGCGCCAGAGAGCGAAACGTCGTTGTCTTTGCATCGAAAAACAGGGGAACCGTCCCCATCTCCCCATCACGATTCTTGGCGATACGGACATCCACAACCCCTTCGGCGGGTCCCTCGCGCCGGTGCAAGAGAAGCACCTGGTCGGCCGCCTGCTCAATCCCCCCGCTGTCCCGCAGGTCGCTGAGCACCGGTGCGCCGCGGTGTTCCGACCCCCGATTGAGTTGGGCCAGGGCGAGGATAGGTGTCTCCATGCTTCCCGCCAGTTCTTTCAGCACATAGGCTGATTGCTCGATCTCATTCGCCCGCGTGTCTGTTCGTCCCCGCTCTCCCCAACTGCCTAAGCGTTGCAGGTAATCCACGACAACCAGACCAGGTCGCCCGACCACTCGTTGCATCCGTCGCACCTTTGAGACAACATCGAGTGCTGACTGCACCATAGTGTCTTCCATGTATATCTCCAGATCAAAGAGGTGCTCCATGCCATCTATAACCCGGTGGAGCAGGTCATTATTTTGTATCCAGACATCTGTCTGGAAAACCTGAGTGGAAAGGCCGGTCTGGATACTCAAGAACCGATAGGCCAATCGCTTGCGCATCATCTCCAACGAAAAGAAAAACACGGGAAACCCAAGTCGAGCTATGCCCAGCGAGATGGTCTGGGCGAGAGAAGTCTTTCCGACCCCAGGACGCGCCGCCACAATCACCAGGTCTCCCCGCCGCACGCCCCCGCCCAGATACCTATCCAGGTCAGAGAGGGAGGTCGGAATAAGCGGGGCAAGATGACCTTCATCTTCGATGGGGTGTCCGTCTTCTTCCAGGATTTCCGACAACACATCGCGCATCGGGATCAAGCCCTTCTTTTCCCTCGGTTGGTCGGTAATCTCCAGCAAGGTGCTTTCCGCATCTCGCAGGCATTGCTCAAGCGGAAGGGTTTCCTCGTATCCGCAGGCTGCTATTTGTCCGCTTGCGGCTATCAACTGGCGGCGATAGAACGTTTCTGTGATGAATCGAGCATACCCTGCAGCAGGCCCGAACACCGGGACTTCTGCCGCCAATTTACCAACAAAGGTCCGTCCTCCGACCGCTTCCAGGCGTGTTTCCTCGCCTTCTCTCGTCTGGCGCAAGACCGAACAAACCGTACTCACATCAGGCACAAGGGGAGGGGATGAGCGGGAGCACGCCAGGATCGCCTCGTAGATCCACTGGTGCTTGAGCAGATAGAACATTGTAGGAGCAAACCAGCTCCCAACGTCCGCAATTTCGTCGGGGTTCCGAAACAGGCTCGCCCGAAACAGGCTCGCAAGGAACGCTTCTTCCGCATGCACGTCAGCGGGGAGCGGGCGACCCACTGCGGTGAGGCCGCTCTGCGCGTCCGTATATCGCTGAACGGGTGTCATCGTAAATTCAGTCATGAAATCCTCCTATTTATGGTTTATCGCTCGTTCTTCGCTTCTTCACGGTCTATTGGCATAACTCCCCAACGTTTTTCAGGCTCATGTAGGTCCATTTGATCGATTGGAGGGGCCTTTATTCCCTCTGGACGGGGAATGTTTCGCTTCTCAAGAAGCGAAACGATCCGCCGATATTTCTCCCGCACCTTCTGTCGTATCTCCGTAAAATCTTTCCCCCGGGCCAACAATAGGAGGCCACGGTACAGCGTTTGAGCCTGCTCCCAGGAAATCTCCTCCGTTCCATCCGTATCATCCGTGCCATCCGTGTCATCCGTGCCATGTTGGATGGCAGGCTGCTGTTCTTTCTTCAACTTCAATCGATCCAGGATAGTCTGCGCCTCCTGGATAAGCCGTCGTTGCTCGTCCGTGCTTCGGGTTTGCCTATAGGCTTCCAGAAGGCGGTTGCGATCCGCTCCCTCTGGCAGATAGAAGATACTGTAGTGATCATCGGTCGGAGGGCTACTAGCATCCTGTTGGTAGCGGTCAAGCAATCCTTCGATGTTCTTGGGGTTGTATCGCTTCTTCTTCTCATCAGCACTGATCCACCAGCGGCACGTTTTCCGCCAAACAGAGGGGAACTGGACCTCGGTCCGTATGCGGGCTTTGTTTGCAGGGTTCAACTGCTGGTTTCCGCCCATCACCTCGTAATACACCTGCAACGCCTGTTCCCCAATGTCTACTATATCTGCGTTGGTTGCTGGCTCCTGCTCCTGTCGGCGTTCCCCGCAGAACCCCGACAACGAGGAACCGACTGTCGGGGCAGGCCGCTCTGGCTCTGTGCCCTCTGGCTCTCCATCCTTATCGCCTTGCAACTCTTCAAACACCCCTTCTCTGACCTCTATCAGGTCTTTGCCCCACGTATTTCCCTTTGCCCATCGCTTCAGGATGGTTCTCAGGTAGTTGTGGGGGTTGGTGGGCAGCTGCCCGCCCGTCACCCGATCCATGATCAAGATCGCTTTCCCAAGCCAGAACACCCGATATTCCCCCTGGTTCGGATCGTTGTAGAACTCATCCGCGAGATGCTGCAAACGGAGTAGATCTGCTGCGGATGAAAACCTCGTTGCCTGGCAACCTGTTACCGTCTCCCAAATCTCCCAGACAGACGCAGGCAATGGGAGATAGCCCTCTGGGACGGGGATTTCCTGCGGGTGCTGCTCGCACGCCCGACGCTCATTTGTTCGCACGGGCGCGGCGGCACATTGTTTATTTTCTTGCGGCTCAATGTCTTTTTTCGGCAACAACCGCGGCTCTAAGGCCTGGATTATGTGTTCTGTGAGGTATTGGAAAAGAAAATCAAGATTATGTGGAGGAGGGGGGGGCGTTTCCTCTCTCTCCCCCTCCTTCTTTTCTTTTTTCCTTCCTTCCTGGTCGTCCAGATCCACCAGGTGGTGGGTTTGACCTACCAGCCCCTGGTGGATTTGACCTACCAGCCCCTGGTGGGTTCCGCCATTTTCCTCATTGGAATGGGGAATATAGGCAGCCCCTTGCTGGTGGGTTTGCTGGTGGATTTGACTGGCCAGGTGGGGGGCATCCTGGTGGATTTGACCGCCTCTCCCTGGAGCCTGGTGGGTTTGGCCGGCCAGCGGGTCGTCATCCTGCTCCAGGCTCTGGAAGAACTCATCGAACGGGAGGGGAGCCTGGTCGGGCGGGGGGCGGCGGTGCTGGTGTGGGTTGGTGATCCCGATGGCTTTCCCAATAGCGGGCAGATTCTCCAGGGTTTCGCGTTCCAGCCGGGCCAGGTCTATGCTGTAGTAGAAGCGGTAGCCCGTTTTGCCTGGGTAGATCCGCTTCTCTACGTCTATGAGACGGAGCTGGACAAGCCGCTGGATATATCCGTTCGGCCCCATCATGCTTTCGCGGCTGACCCCGGCTTGATCTGCGATCCAGCTTAGACTGAACTCACCCTCGTGTCTGGTCTGGCTGTATGCTATAATGAGGGTGTGGATCGCTATCCAGACGGAAATCAGTTGAGGAGTACCCTTGCCTCGGTTGTTGTTTTGGGTGAATAGGTACTCGTTCAGACAACGATACCGGACGATTCCAGGAATCGTGGTTCTCCACAACTCTGGATTGCAGTTTTTGGCGTAGAAGTATATAAGAGCTTCGTCGCCTGCATCGGCCCGATAGGGAAAGGTCGTCAGGCCGCCCCTGGGGGCGGCCTTCCCTGATACTCCCTCACCTTGTGCTGTTGTTTCCTGAGTCATCATTTCGTTCCTCACTTCGATATTCCAGAAAAGTCGGTTCCAACTTCAAGAAAAACTATCCAAACCATTTCTTTCTGCTCCCCCCTGCGGGGGAGTTTCTATTTCTTCGCGGGTTTGCCATTCCCATTCCCATTGCCATTCTCCACAGACACCAGGTGCATCAATTGCGCCATCTGCATTTCCAGCGTCTCCAGTCGCTCTGCAAGCGTGCTGTCGCCCTCGTCCTCGTCTGGTTCATCCGTCGTCAAATCTTCGTACACCGTCACGAGCAGACGATGCATTGTCTCAATACACCCCCCAATAAGTTCCAGGTCAGTGCAGGTCAGGTCTATGGCCCGCTCGACCGTCAGTCCGTCGTAGGACAGGGGACGGACTTCGTCCAGGCGGCGGCGGATGCGTTCGTTGCGTGAGCGCACCTGCCCAAGCTGCTCCAGCAGGTCGTGCTGGAGCCGTCGCGCCCCGCGCTGCATCCGTCCTCCGTTGCGCTTGCGTCCCATTCCTTCCCCTTACCCACGGTTCAACTTGTCCCGTCGGGTGCCGTTGATGGCCGAGCGCAGGGCCTGCTGCATCGCCATCGGCACGAAGCTGACCCAGAACGCCCCCACGGTAATATCCTCGTATTCCTGCGCGCTCATCGTCGGGTAGCGGCGCACAAGAGTCATCGGCACGCTGCCCGCGCCAATGATGCCGAGCATGACGGTCACAATCGTCAGGTGATGCTTCTGGTACCACGGCTGCGTGCGGTGGATGACCAGCGCGTAGAGCGAGAAAGCGACGAACTCCAGCCCGTAGGCTGTCAGCAGGGTGCGGGTCGGGACGACCCGATGCGGTTTCATATGCATACCTAAATCCTTTCTTTTCTTGTTCAACTCATGGTATCTGGGGGGTTATCTGACCTATTATCTTCCCCGCCGTTCTGGTATGGTAGGAGCAGAATGGGGAATCTCTCGATCACGATGAGCGAGCTGGTTTAATGGTTTTTTTACCTTCCGTCACTTCACTGGTATGGATGACATCCGTGTTCACTTTTTGAATAGAAGTAAGGAGTGTAATACGGATGGATGAGCAGTTGACGCTTGAAAACGCAATTGAACTGTTTTTGAACCATCGCAAAGCGAAGAACGTCACCAGCGGAACGCTACGGTCGTATTGCCGCTGGCTGTATGGTTGGCTCTCCTGGCGGACCGAGCACGGGTATGGGAGCCTCCTTTCGGAGGTGACGCTGTCGGAAATCCTCTCGTTTTTCCTGTACCTGCAAGAAGACCATATTCCCCATCAGAACAACCCGAACCGTCCGACGCAATATGGGAAGCATCTTGATGCGGAAAGCATCAACTCGTGCTACCGAACGTTGCGGGCCTTCTGGCGGTTTCTTGCGGGAGATGAAAAGCTGGACCGGAAACAAGAACACTTCTTTGCGCGAGATCGGATTCCCCGCCCAAAGATTTGCCAGGAGATCCGCGAGACCTACTCGAAGGATGCGGTTGCCCTGCTGCTCGAAGCCTGTGCCCACAAAGAGCCAGAAGTGCAGTATCGCAATGAAGCCATCCTGTTGATCCTGGTAGAGAGTGGGATGCGGATCGCCGAACTCTGTTCCCCATACGCATTAAGCTAAGCAGCAAGGTGGCATAGGAATCCTTTTTCTGGCATCATGCAAAAAAACTGGCAGAAACAGAAAGAGGATTCCCATGACCATTATGCAGGAGATCGCCAAAGCTATGCA
>DAOTUE010000130.1:0-20210 GCA_034436975.1 Chloroflexaceae bacterium | reverse complement strand
AGGGCCCGGCACACCGCGTAGCCATCCAGTTCGGGGAGTTCAATATCAAGCACAATAGCATCGGGCAGCAGGCGGCGGGCCGCTGCAAGCCCATCCTTGCCCGTGCTGGCCACTGTCACCTGCACCTGGCAACGCTGGAGTTCCAGTTGCAACCGTGTGGCCTGGGTGACACTGTCTTCAACAACCAGAACGTGTGCAGGCATTTTCCCCTCCGTAAACGTTCACTGTGTTCGGGCAATCCCTGATCCCTGGGAGCACAACCGCCTCGCCTGCCCCAATGCGGGCGCGGCTCCCCCCTCCCAATCCCTCCCCCTATTGGGGGATGACAGGTGAGGGAATAAAAGGTTGCATAAGATAAACTGGTTAGATAAGCTGCTCTATGGTATCAAGCAGCGATTGCTGGTCGAATGCGCGTTTGACAATATAGGCATCGGCACCGGCTGTAATTCCCCGTTCGCGGTCGGTAGGGGAATCGAGCGATGTCACCAGGACAATCGGAATGTGTTTCAGGTTGGTATCGTTTCGGATATGTGTGGTGAGATCGAAGCCGTTGAGCCGCGGCATATCAATATCGCTCAGGAGCAAATCGCACCCGCCATCGTCTAGCAGGTGGCGCAGCGATTCCAGGGCTTCCACGCCGTCGGTGGCCAACCGCACCTGGTAGCCGGCGGCTTCGAGAATGTTTTTCTCCAGCGTGCGCGTGGTAATCGAATCGTCTACCACAAGAATTGTTGCGCGGCGGTCTTGCTGCTCTGCGTTGGGCACGGTGTTGATGGCGTGGCGCACCCCGATAGCGGCCCGCACCACATCCACCACATCGAGAATGGGGACAACGCTCCCATCAGCAAGGATTGTTGCGCCGGCAATGAAGCGCACGCGCTGGAGCGGTGCTGGCAACCGATAGACCACGAGTTCCTGCTCACCCAGAACTCCATCCACCATACAGGCAACCTGGCGTTCGCCGCTGCCGAGCAGCAAGGCCAGCGACCAGCCGCTCCCCGATGCGCGACCATCAACCAGACTGCGGTTGGTGCGTTCGGGGAGATGCATCCCTCGGCGGTCCTCCCGGACCGTGGGACGGTCGCTCTTGCCAATAATGTCGGAGAGATGCACCAGGGCTGTCGGATGGTCATCAATCATCAAACAGGCCCGCCCTTCCAGAAGCTGGATGTCGCTCGGAGCTACCGCAACAATGCGCTGGATCGAGTCGAGCGGGATCATGTAGGTGGCCTGGTCAACCCGCAGCAGCAGCCCGTGGGAGCTGGTCAGCGAGAGCGGCACGCTGATCGTGAAGATGCTACCCGCGCCTGCAACGCTCTGCACGGCAACCCGCCCATGCATACGCTCAACCTGCGAGCGTACCACGTCCAGTCCGACCCCCCGTCCAGACATCTTGCTCACGACTTTGCGGGTGGAGAACCCGGCCAGGAAGATGAGGTCTATCAGTTCTGCTTCGGTGGCGCGGGCCAGGTCGGTTTCGCTCATCAACCCGCTGCTGAGCGCACGCTGGCGCACGGCTTCCAGGTCTATCCCGGCCCCGTCGTCCTCAATGGTCATGGTGAGATAGTCGCCGCTGACCACGGCATTGAGGAGAATGTGTCCGGTGGCAGACTTGCCGCGGGCAACGCGCACGTCGGGCGGTTCGATGCCATGATCAACTGCATTTCGCAGCAAGTGGAGCAATACTTCGCGCAGTCGCTCCAATACCTGGCGGTCGGCCTCGGCCCCGCCATCGTCAAGGAGCAGGTCAATCTGTTTGCCGGCGGCCCGCGCCACCTCGCGCACCTGGATACGTAGCGGGCTAAAGAGTGTCGTAATGGGCAGCATGCGCGTGCGGCGTATCTGCTCATGTAGACGGTCGGTGACAACTGAGAGACGGGTGTAGTCGTCGGTCATCTGGCGGGCGTAACTCCCAAGTTGCTGCTCCAGTTCGCTGAGCAGTTCGTTGGCCTGCGTTAGCCCGTCAAGCAGGATCGGGAGTTGCGAGGAGATGGCGGTTGTGCTCAATTCGCCTTTCCCCTCTTCTATCAGTTTTGCTGTCATCTGCTCGGCAATCCGTGCGGTCTCGCGGTCGCTCAGGTGGTGTACGGTGGGCTGAAACGCGGGCAAATACTCCTGGAGCCGATTCATCACCGGGCGTATCTGCCGCCAGACCCGTCGCCAACGGACCGGTATTTCCGACAGGATGTGGGACTCGCGGCTACGCTGCTGTGCGCGGACGGAGCAGGTAATTAGCTCCCCCGTCTCATTGAGCAAGCTATCGAGCGTGGCGGTTGCCAGCCGAACGGTTGTCATCGCTTCCCAGGGCATATCTGCGTTACCCTGGCCCTGGGGGGGAGCAGCATCCGCATCTTTTGGCTGTTGCCCGTCTTCCTGTATTGTTGTCTGTGCTCCTGCAGGATGCATCATAGCTGCATCGCTAGATATTTCGGAGGCTCCGGGTATTTTGTCCGTTTCATCCGTTTCGGTTGTTTCGGCAACCCGTTTCCCGAAGGTTGTTTCGGCAGAGGCCGGGTCTGGTTCTGCCGGTTGTCCGTGGACTATGGTCTCCTGAGTGGCGGGTGGCGGCTCCGCGGGAGCGGAAGGTTGCTTGTCGGGCTTTTCCGGTTTTTCTCTGGTCTCCCCCAGAATGGTCGAGAGCGTGTCGAGAATATGCTGGTAGGGTTCGAGGGTGATGTTTTGTCCGTCCGCAACCTGGTTCATCATTACGCCGATAGCATCCAACCCTTCGTAGATGGTATCGCACACATCGGGAGTAAGCTGGAGCCGGCTCTGGCGCACTGCGCTAAACGCATCCTCAATCCGGTGTGCTATCTGTTCAACTTCGTCCAACCCCGCGGCTCGCGCTCCCCCCTTGAGGCTATGTGCCTCGCGGAAGAGCTGGTCGAGCAGGTCCCGATATTTCGGGTGGTCTGGCTCCCGCTCAAGCTCCAGGAGGATATTTGTCGCGGTTTCGCGGTGCTCGGCCTGCTCTTCTTGAAAAGCCGCCAGCACCTGGGCCATAATTTCTTCGTCGGTGAGCATGAAATACCTCCTGCTGCGTCTCCTGCTATTCCGCTTCCCAGTTGACAATGATGCGCTGGTCTGCCAGCATCAGTGGCGGGTCAATCAAGACATTGAGTTCATGATCTACGCCGCGAATCCAGCCAACCCCCCGCCCGGTTGAGGTTGAGAGAGCGGGGGCCAGTGATGCATCGTTGTGGCGCACTTCCACAACCCCATCGGTGAGCAAACAGACCTCCATCCCGTTGGCGTTGATAATACAGAGAAACGCCTGATCTTTCGGCGGGGTCTGAGCAATGTCGAGCAGCGGGCGAATATCCAGCGCAGTCAGGAGCCTTCCGCGCACATTGACCAGTCCGATAACGAAGGGAGGCGTGGCGGGCAGGGGGGTATAGCTCATCAGTGGCTGCACCTCGCGGATAAAGTGCGCGGGCATGCTATAGCGGCCCTCCCCAAGCCAAAACACCAGAATTTCCTCTCCTAGTCCGAGCTGCGTATCGGTTTTTCGGGCCGCCAGGACCTTTGCGCGCTCTTCGAGAATGGGCCAGATGTCGGGGTCTTCCCGAAGGTCTTTATAATTGGTATATTGTTCTGTTGCCATTTCCGCTCTCCCAGTTTCCAAAGCGTTTCTGCTGGCCAGTTGCTGGCTGCTGGCTGCTGGCTGACTGTCCTTGTTTCTTATACCCAACACAAGCATTATAGCATGAGCCGCGCTCGTTCGTAAGCGGGCCCGCCCCCCGACGGGCGCGGCTCATATGCGGTCTGGATGGTGTCCGGCTAGAGCCGGTAGATCGTGACCGTTTGCTGGAGCGATTGGGCCAGGGCGTTGAGATCTTTTGCCGCTGTTTCGGCCTGGCGCGTGCTGGCAAGCGTCTGCGTCGTTGCCTGCTGGATAGAGCGCATGGCCTGCCCGATCTGGTCCATACCGATAGTCTGCTGGTGCGCGGCGGCGGCCATCTGTGTGTTGGCCTGGGCCCCGCTCTCGACCTCACTCGCTATCTGGTGAATAATCTGTCCCGCCTCTTCCGACAGCTTCACGCCAATCTCAACACCTTTTGTGCCCTCTTCTGTCACCATAACGGCGGTGTTGGTGGCGCGCTGGATTTCGCTGAGAATCTCCTGCACCTGAACGGTAGCGGCTTTGGAGCGTTCGGCCAGTTCGCGTACCTGCTGAGCAACCACGGCAAAACTTTTGCCCTGTTCGCCGGCCCGCGCTGCTTCGATGGCGGCATTGAGCGCAAGCATGTTGCTCTGGTCGGCCAGTTCGCTCACGGTCTGGGTTATCGCGCCGATAGCCTGCGTTTGCTCCGACAGCCCCAGAATGGTCTGGGCGATACTCTCCACCTTCTGGCGGATTTCGCCCATCCCCTTGACCGTGTTCTCAACGGCGCGGGTGCCGCGCTGAGCCATATCCAACGTTGTCTGGCTCTCCTGCGTCACCTGCCCGGCCTGCTGGGCCGTTTGCTGCGCAATCTTCTTCACCTCTTCTACCGTTGTGGTGGCCTGCGTAATGGCGGAGGATTGCTCGGCGGTGCTGGAGGCCTGCTGCGTGGTGGCCGAGAGGATTTCGGCGGAAGCGGCGGCAACGCTGTTGCTGGCTTCTTGCACATTGTTGGCAATGGAGCGCAGGCTGTTGACCATGCCATTCAGCCCGTCGCCAAGCAGACCAAGTGTGCCATTTTGCCGGACGGTGAGTTGCTGGTTGAGATTGCCGCTGGCGACATGCTGCACAAATTCCAGATAGCTGGCAACGGCTTTCTCCAGGGTTTCGCGGTTTTCGGCTTCAATCTGCTGGAGTCTTTTCGCTTCGTGCTGCGCTTCTTGCTCTTTGGTAATGCGTGTTTGCAGCGAGTCGGCCATCGTGTTGAAGTTTTCCGCCAGCACGCCCACCTCATCGCGGCGTTTCATTGTGATGCGGCGGCGCAAGTCTCCGTTGGCAATGGCGCGGGCCACCTCGACCAGGTGGGTCAGGGGCCGCCCCAGAATGAAGTGCGAAAAAACAATCATCGCCACAATGGAGGAAAAGGCAACAATAAGGGTGATTCCCGCGGCATACATCGTCTGCTCGTTTACGGTTGCGTAGAAACTGGCTTCGGGCACGCGGTGCAGGTAGAACCAGTTGACCTCATCAATGTGATGGATCATTGCTTCGCTCGACTCCCCGGTACTCCCCGTCCGCCCTGAGAAAAAGACAGCATTTTGGCCCATAAGCAACTTGTCGGCCGCTTCGCGCACGCTTTGCAGGTCGGTGGCGCGGTTTAGCATGCTCATGGTCTGGCTCCCAAGCCGCCCCTCTGCAATGAGTCGTTCTCGTTCGGCTTCTGCGAGGGGGACCGTCGGGTTGAGGATGTGTTCGGGGTTGGCCGGGTTGGAGATACGGATGAGGTACTCATCCATCAGGACGCTGTAGCTCCCCGTCCCCGATTGCCCTGTGTCCGAGCCAACAATCGCATCAAGTTTATCGAGGGGGGAACTGATATGCACTGCGCCGATAATGCTGTCCTGCGTGTCGTAGATGGGCGTGGAAACATAAAAATAAGGTCTGGCCTGGCCGATATTTTCTTCCACGCGGACTTCTGAAATGGTTGTGCGGCCATCCAGTCCTTCCTGAATTTCTTTCTCGTCAGCAAGGTTTGTGCCAACCAGGTCGTCTTTGGTACTGACAAGAACATCTCCGCGGGTGTTGACAAGCGAAACTGTTGAGTAGCCATAGGCATCGCGGAACTGTTTGAGAAAGGTGGTACTATCATCGCTGTTGATCGTGCCGGTGATAGCATCGCTGCTGCCGTTGCTGAGCATGGTATCGCGGATGATGGGCAGAGCGGCAAGCACTTCGGCATCGGACTTGCGCTCGGAAAGAAACGATTCAATCCGCGAGACAGAATCATCCACAAGGGATTTGATCCGCTGGCGGGTGATCTGGAGCATATTTGTGCGCGATGTGGCGGTGGTAATAACGGTCAAAAAGATCATCGGGACGACAGACCCCGCCAGAAAAAAAAGAATGAGCTTGACGCTCAACGAGCGAGCGGGTGATAACATACGTGCCATAAGTACACCTCGTTCAGGAATACGGTACTATGAATTTGCTAATTGCCTTCTTTGTTTAGCGTAACTGTTTTGGGGCCTGGTTCCTATCCGTATGGGTACGTAATTTCTAGCAAAAATGCTACGTATTTTTCTACGACCCTGCTACGAATTCGTAAGCGTTCACTGTGTTTGGACAATCCCTGATCCCTGGGAGAGCGAGCGTCTCGCTCGCGCCAATGCGGGCGCGCTCCCCTCCCAATACCTCCTCCCACTGGGGGGAGGACAGGTGGAGGGGGGACTGAACGATTACACGGATTTGTTAATCCTCCTGATGCGCCTCTGTCGGGGGGGAATTGTGAAAATAGGTTTGCAATATCTGCGTGACAGCGGGAACAGCCAGCGTTGCCGAGCCATCGTTGAGGTCGCCGGCTCCCTCTATCAAGACCAGCGCGATAACCTGGGGGTTGGAGTAGGGGGCAAAGCCCACAAACCAGGCATGGCTCTGCCGCGTGGGGGTGCCATCAAGCCGGGTGATAATGGGGCCAAATTCTGCCGTTCCTGTCTTGCCTGCAATGCTCAGGCCGGAGAGCGCGTCGCGGGCCGCAACATTGGCCCCCTCTGTCACCGAGCGGCGCATGCCCTCCCGAATAACGGCGAGATAGGCAGGGTCTACGGGAATGTGCGAGACGATTTCCGGCTGCTGCTCCCAGAGCACCGCTCTCTGGCTATCGAGAGCAGCGCGGACCAGGTGGGGGCGGTAGAGCGTTCCCCCATTGGCAACTGCTGCTGCCGCTGTGATGAGTTGGATAGGCGTGACTTCAAGATACCCCTGGCCAATGGTGGTATTGTAGGTATCGCCCGTGGTCCACGGCTCGCGCAACGCATGCAGTTTCCAGATGGGAGAGGGGACACGTCCGGAGGCTTCGCCCGGCAGAGCTATGCCCGTTGGTTGCCCAAACAGAAACCAGCGCAACCCGCTTGACAGACCATCTATTGTCAATCCACGGATACGATGGTCAGCGGGCCCCAGGTTGATAACGTCCTCATTGCCGCCGGCGAGCGAGGCAAAAAATACATTTGAGGAGACTTTCAGCGCATCGGAAACGTTGATCCGTCCGTTGTCCCGTCGGGTCGAGTTGGGCAACACAAAGAGATGGCCGCCGCGCTCTTCCAGAATGAGGCGGCCCGGATCGCGTAGCAACGTATCGGGACCTATCACCCCTTCTTGCAGTGCAATAGCCCCAACAAACTGCTTGAGGACGGAACCGGGTGGATATTGCCCCGAAATAGCGCGGTTTGTGAGGGGGGCCAGGCGGGCCAACGTTTCGTGTTGCTCCGGGTCGTCCGGGGCAAGCAACGCTTGCAATTCGTCGGAGCGGTCCGGGTGTACCCAGATATTATTATCGTAGGCGGGCAGGCTGACCATTGCAAGCACATCGCCGTTGCGCACATCCAGCACAAGAGCGACCCCGTTGGTGATGGGGTGATACTCATTCTTGAAGTCGGCTATGACCATTCGGCGGTGCTCTGCTTCGTCAATCCATTGCTGCAAGATGGCCGCTGTTTCGCGCTGAAACCAGGGGTCAATCGTCAACACAAGGTCATTCCCGTCGCGCATATGGCGAAGGGTCCGCCGTTCTCCGACGGGGCGTTCCAGCGCATCAACCAGCAGGGTTTCTATCCCGATAGCTCCTCGTAATTCTGATTCGTAGCTTGCTTCCAGTCCATCTTTGCCTATCCAGTCATCCTGGAGATAGGGCGGAACACCTATGATGAAGGGGTTGATCTGTTTTGACACAATGCTGCACGCGGCCACATGCCCAAGCACATCGAAGAGGCTGTCGGTCCAGGAAGTCGCAGGGTTCTGTGCCACCAGTTCGCACTGGTTGATACGCCCGATGTATCCGAGCATATGCGAGAGTGTGGGAATGCTCCCACTCAAGGGATACCGCCGCCGGTAGTATTCCACAACGGCAATGCCGGGGATGTGTGCGGTGTTTTCGCGGATGGCCAGGGCCATTTCCTGTGGCACATTTTCTTTGATGATGGTCAGCTGATAGTAGGGGGTGGTGTGGCGGCTCACCTGCTCTTCTATGGGATTGGTCAGGCTGAGCAGGGAGGGGTAGCGGCCCGCCAGCTCTATGGCCGCCAGGGTGTGAGCCGGAGCAACCGCAATCTGGAGCTGCTGGCCAGAGGGAGTGGCATACGCTCCTGGTTCTGAGCTGAGCAGGTCCGGGTCGCCTATTGCCTGGAGTTCTTCGTGGAGCGTGGGGTGCTCTTTGAGGGCCAGCGCGGGCGAGAGTGTGAGGGTGCTGGTTAGCTCGGCAATGCGGGCCAGGCGGCCGAGCACGAGCGCACGCTGTTCTGGCCTTGTTTGCGGGTCGGGGAGCTGACCGGGCAATACAGCCAGCGCAAAGGTGGGAACGCTCTCGGCCAGCAGGGTTTCCCCGTCGCGGGCCAGAATCTCTCCCCGGCGCGGATGCACGTGGACATAGCGCGTGGTATTGACTTCAATGGAGCGATCAAATCGCCGGACCTCCCCCTCAACAAGCTGGAGCTGGTAGAGACGACCAACCAGCGTGGCCAGTATCACGATTAGAACTACGCGGAGGACTACCAGGCGGTGCATTGAGAATACATCCTTCAAGCAATCAGCAAGCAATCAGCAAGCAATCATCAGAATACCCCTGGCCTCTTGCCGTCGGGTTTGTCGGCGAGCAGCCAGCGCAACACAAAGAATGTCGGGAGCGTGAGAATGAGCGATACCAGAACACTGGGCAGGATAATAACCAGCGCATAGGCCGCCCAGACAAACAGGGCAACCGTTGCTTGATACACCAGAGCCAGGGTAAGCTCGTAGGCCAGTCCCCCTGGCAGGATGGCCAGCAGGGGGAAGAGCGGCCCCTCGATATGCAGCCTTCGCACCAGGGCAAAGACAAGCGTTGCCGCCGCCAGCAGCGCAAGAATATGCGTTCCTATTGGCGTTGACGAAAACAGGTCTAGCACCAGGCCTCCATAGAATGCGCTGCGCAACGTTCGCCCCATTTCTTTGTCCGGGCGTGGCTGCCTGACGGCAATGAGCACACGGCAAACAACCACAACGAGCATCAGTGGAGGGGGAAACCCCAATGGTGCGGGCAGGATTGTGACCTGGAGCAGGGCCAGCACCGCCATAGCGAGGGCCAGCAGCATTTCTGCGAGGAGTCGTTCTTCTACTTGTCGTGGTTCAAAACGATCCATACGTAGCGGACCTGGTCAGGATCAATGTAGGGGCGGAGTTCGGCAAACTGGGTCAGACCATCGCTCTCAATAATGCGCTCGACCGAGCCTATCGGGATGCCGGGCGGGACGGAGGTCAGCGGGAGCGGCAGCAACAACTCACCCGTGAGGCCAGCACTCAGCACAACACGCCCGGAGCGCAGGGGGATCTCTCTATCAAGCTGCTCCAGGCGCAGTCGGGAGCCGTTTTGCCACTGCCCCTGCACCAACCCCAACGCCAGTATCCCATCGTAGAGCACCCGCGCACTGATCTTGCAACTGACATCCGTTATCAGCAGGACACTGGCAGTGTGCGTATTCACCTCTTCGACAATGCCAACCAGCGCAGCCGGCTCGCTCCCCGTCTGCCCGATAACCGCCATTCCCTCCCGCACCCCGTCTTCTCGCCCGCGGGCAATGGTAATGACCCGTCGTCCTGCATCGGGAGAGCGGATGATAACCTCGGCCCCCACCAGTCGCCAGGGGTAGCGTCCTTCAATCTGAAGCTGCTGACGCAAACGAGCATTTTCTACAAGAATCTGATCCCGCATAATCAGGTCGGTCTCAAGCTGGCTGACCCGGTGTTTGAGCAAGCGGTTTTCCTCGCGCAATCGTTGAAAATCTTTCAGGTCGCTGAGAAAATCAGCAAGGTCGTTTCGGACGCTGGTCATGGGTACAGCCAGCGGGTTCATGGTTTGCTGGAGGCCTCCGCGCACCGGGGCAAGTAAGCCTCTGACATCGAGCAGGAGCAAGGACGTTGCAAGAATCCCCAGGAGCAGTGCAACGAGAAAGGGCCGCCACGATGGGGGGAGGGCTGTCTGCTCTTCACGGACTTTCAGATTGGACGATTTTGTATCAAGGTAATCACGCATCATAAGGATCTGTGCCTGTGTTATCCTCTATTATCTGCCCATAGCTGGCCGCCCATAGCTGGCCGCTAATACCTGGCTTTCCGAACGTTCTGGGTGCGCGTCAATATATCACGATAGATCTTGTTGCCAAAATTTTCAACCATCTTGCCGGCCCCGCGGGCCACGCAGGAGAGCGCGTCTTCTGCAATGTAGACGGGCATACGGGTTTCGGCGGCAATGCGGCGGTCCAGCCCATGCAGCAGTGACCCCCCCCCGGCCAGCGTAATCCCATGCTCCATAATATCGGCCACCAGTTCCGGGGGGGTCTCCTCAAGAGCCATGCGCACCTCCTGGACAATCGTATTGACCGGGCCGGCAATCCCTTCGCGGATCTCCACACTGCTCACCTCAACCGCTTTGGGCAGACCAGTTAATAAATCTCGCCCGCGCAGCACAACTTTGATTTCTTCATCAAGCGGATAGGCACTGCCAGCAACAATTTTGGCCTTTTCGGCCATCCGCTCGCCAATAAGCAGATTATACTCGCGGCGGGCAAACTGCACGATAGCTTCGTCAATTTCATCGCCGGCCGTGCGGATCGAATGGTTGATGACAATCCCCCCAAGCGAGATGATGGCAACTTCTGTAGTACCCCCGCCAATATCTACAATGAGGCTGCCAACCGGCTCCTCAACGGGCAAGCCGGCCCCAATTGCGGCGGCCATCGGCTCTTCGACCACGTAGGCATCGCGGGCGTTGGCACTGAGCGTCGCATCGCGGGCGGCCCGTTTTTCCACCTCGGTCACGCCCGATGGCACCCCGACAACCACCCGCGGGCGTGGGGGGATGATGCCGCCGATGGTGCGTTCGTGCGCCTTGCTGATAAAGTAGGCCATCATCTTTTCCACCACATCGAAATCGGCAATGACCCCATCTTTCAGCGGGCGCACCGCGACAATGTTGGCGGGCGTTTTGCCTATCATCGCTTTTGCCTCGGCTCCCACCGCATGGACCCGTTTTGTCCGCACATCCATTGCCACAACGGATGGCTCACTGATAACGATCCCTTTTCCCCGCACATGCACCAGGGTATTGGCTGTGCCAAGATCAATGCCCAGGTCGCGGCTGAATGCGCCAAAAAAACCATTCACCGGGTTAAATGCCACGTTCTCACTCCACCACAGCTACCAGATGTTAAAAGGTGTTGTTCTCTGAAGCACCGCCCCTCAACCCGTGCCCCCAGGGCCTCGTTACCTCGTTGGTTTCTTCTGCTGATTCTGTTGAAACCAGACAGGAAATACGGAGATTTGCACCAGTGCGGGAGAGGCTGAAGTTTTTTGCTTCTCGAACCTCTATTATAGCATAGTTCGCTTCTACGACAGATGACAGAAAAATGAAAATCTCCTTTCGGTACACTTGCATTGCAATGCGTTGTGTGGTATGATTGAGGTCGTGCTTTTTCTGTCCTTTGCCGGCCCCTGGCCTGGCAGAAGAAGGCAGAATGCTTCAGGACGCGATCATCCAGTGATTGAGCAAGTGATTGAGCAAGGATTGAGTAAAATATCGTTCTCAATTATGGGTGTCGTCATGCCTGGAAATTATGATAACAGTTTCTCTTTGGAACCGTAGAGACCACTCTATAGAGAAAGCCTCCATAGCCTGTGCAACGGTTAAACATACGCCTGCCCTCATGTGTTGGTCCCCACGGAGTGTATCCGAAGATCAAAGCAACAGAGGGAAGCATCTGCTTTCCTGAGACGCGGAAGAAGGGGATGTTTTCGCTGTCATGACGATGCCTGTATCTCACCCGGTCTATCCATTCAGTGCGCTGGTTGGGCAAGAGCGTTTGAAACAGGCTCTTGTGCTCAATACCATCAACCCACGTATTGGTGGGGTTCTGATACGAGGCGAAAAGGGAACCGCCAAATCAACCGCTGTGCGGGGCCTGTCCCGTCTTCTGCCACATATTACGGTTGTCTCCGGCTGCCCCTACCACTGCCCCCCCGATCAGACGGCCCGACTATGCCCGATATGCACCGACCTCAAGCATGGCGGGGAGGCTTTTTCAACACAAGTTGTGCCGACCCCCCTGGTCGAGTTGCCCGTTTCCGCATCGGAAGATCGCGTGGTTGGAACGCTCGACATTGAGCACGCCATTACCGAGGGGCAACGCCGCTTCGAGCCGGGGTTGCTGGCCCGCGCCAACCGTGGCATTCTCTATGTAGATGAAGTGAATCTCCTTGATGACCACCTGGTAGATATTCTTCTCGACGCTGCGGCAATGGGCATCAACACTGTTGAGCGCGAAGGGATGAGCGTTTCGCACCCCTCCCGCTTTGTCCTGATTGGGACCATGAATCCGGAAGAGGGCGAACTGCGTCCACAACTGCTTGATCGCTTTGGTCTGGCTGTTGAAATCAGCGGACTGAGCGATGTCGCCCGGCGGGTCGCCGTCATCGAGCGGCGCATTGCCTACGATGCCGACCCGGAGCAATTTGCTGCACAGTGGCAACAGGAAGAGCAAACCTTGACCGAGCGCATTGTTGCAGCGCGTGCGTTGTTGCCGCATGTTCACATTCAGCGAGAAACAATGGCTGCCGTTGCGCGGTTGTCGCTGGAGATGGAGGTGGATGGCCACCGTGCCGACCTGACCATCCTCGAAACCGCACGAACTCACGCGGCCTGGGAGGGGCGAACAGCCCTGACCGCACTGGATCTTCAGCTTGCCGCAGAGCTAGCCCTGCCCCATCGCATGCGCCGACAGCCCTTTGCTGATGTCACCATAGATGAAAACCGCATCAAAGCAAGTCTGGAACGGAGTAGTCAGGCCGCCAATAACCCGGTGGATATGCCGGACAATTACCCTGACGACGGGGAAAAAAAAACACCTTCTATGGATGACCCGACAGCAATAGCTCCGGACGCAGAATGGGATAGCTCGCCCGATATGCTGGTGGGCAAAGCTCCTCCCAGCGCGGAAAGCGGAAGCAACAAGACCAACGAAGAGGAGCAGCACCCGAGCGATATGCTGATATACGGCACCGATGAGATGTTCCGTATCCGAAAGCACCTGGAGGGCAAAGGAGATGCCCGGCAGCGGCGAGCAGCAGGCCGCCGGAGCCGGAGCACCACCTCGCGCAAGCAGGGCCGCTATATCTCCAGTGCCTATGCTTCTCCCATCACCGACCTGGCTCTTGATGCAACGCTACGAGAAGCCGCGCCACACCAGAAAAAGCGACAGGCAATGGTTGCCGTTGCCAGATGGGTTGCTGCCGATAGCGGGGCCTCTCCTGAGTATGCAAGGGATGGCGAGCAGCAACAGCACCACTCGCGGCGCATGCTCTTGCACCGGCAGGACCTCCGCCAGAAGGTGCGCGTGCGCCGCACCCGCAATGCCGTCTGTTTTGTGGTAGATGCAAGCTGGAGCATGGCCGCCGAGGAGCGGATGCAGGCAACAAAAACCGCCATTCTCTCCATCCTCCGCGATGCCTACCAGCGACGGGATCATGTTGGTCTGGTCAGTTTTCGGGGCACAACGGCCAGCATTTTACTCCCCCTGACAAGCAGCGTTGACCTGGCTCAGCAGCGGCTCCAGGCCATGCCTGTAGGTGGCAAAACGCCCCTGGCCCGCGGCTTGCTCACGGGCTACGAAGTTCTGAGCCAGGCCTGCAAACGCGACCCGGAGATTATTCCCCTGATGGTGATTATTACCGATGGCCAGGCCAACGTCTCAATGGGGCAAACCCCACCACAATTTGAGAGCTATCGGATAGCACAGCTTATCGCCAGACAGCAGATTCGAGCAATTGTGATAGATACTGAGAGTTCTGCTCAAGATTGTAGTAATATCATCTCGGCCCACGCCAGCCGCATCACCTTGCGTGCTATGACCATAGAGCAAGGGCTGGCGCGTCTTCTTGCCGAACATCTGCAAGGCGATTATTACCGATTGGACGATCTCCGGGGGGGTGGGCTGGCCCGAATGGTGCGTACCTGGATGTCCCCCTGACCTGTTGCCCTCTTACAGCTCAGGGAAACGTGAACGTGGAAATGGTTCCACAAAAAATGAGGGGATTATATAAACACAAGGACACAAGTATCAGGAAGGATGTTGGAGATGACGGAACTGGAACGGAGTAGGGTGGATATGGCGAAAAGCGAGGAGACCGGAGAAGTGTTGAACGATATGCTTCATGCAACACGCACACCACAGACCATTGTTGTTGCAGAAAACCAGAGTGAGCAACCCGCTCCCCAGAGCGAGATTGGTGCTCAGGCGGATAGCTACACCGCCAGCGCACAAAACGACGATCAGGAGCAAGCCGGGCAATCTGGCGATGGTTCTCCCGCTGTCGCCGAACCCGCTGCACAGGAACAGGCCGAAAATGGGTCAGACGATGCGCCAGAAACGCCTGAAGTTCCAGTCGAAGGGGGAGAAGAGCGTGTCGAAGACAGCGAGGCGAGCAAGCCTGCTGGTGAGAGTGGCGAGAGCAGCGACGAGCCTGCTGGTGAGAGTAGCGAGAGCAGCGACGAGCCTGCTGGTGAGAGTGGCGAGAGCAGCGACGAGCCTGCTGGTGAGAGCGGCGAGAGCAGCGACGAGCCTGCTGGTGAGAGTAGCGAGAGCAGCGACGAGCCTGCTGGTGAGAGCGGCGAGAGCAGCGACGAGCCTGCTGGTGAGAGCGGCGAGGAACCCGCTGGAGCCAGTTTTACTCCCGTAGAAGAGAACAATGCCCGACGGCTTCGCATACGAGATCTGGAACCAGGCATGGAACTCAAAGGCCGCGTCACCTCTGTCGCGCTCTACGGGGTTTTTGTGGATGTTGGCGTGGGGCGCGATGGGCTGGTGCATATTTCAGAAATGAGCAATACCCGCATCAATTCGCCCTCAGACCTTGTGCAGATAGGCGATACGGTGAGTATCTGGGTAAAAAGCATTGATGTGGATGCGCGCCGGATTAGCCTCACCATGCGCTCTCCCAACGACCGCGGTGAGCGGCGCACCCGGCGTAGCGAGATCAACCACGAAGCCCTGGCCAATCTGAAAGTGGGCGATGTGGTCGAAGGAACTATTACCGGTATGGCCCAGTTTGGCGCATTTGTAGATATTGGCGTGGGGAAAGATGGGCTGGTCCACATCTCCGAACTGTCCGATGGCCGCGTGGAAAAACCAGAAGATGCTGTCGAAGTCAATCAACAATACACCTTCAAATTACTGGAAGTTGACCCCGAAGGAAACCGCATCAGCTTGAGCCTCCGACGGGCCCAACGCTCCCAGAAAATGCACCAACTTGCGCCCGGCCAGATCCTCGATGGACGCATCAGCGGGATGGCTCCCTTTGGTGCATTTGTGGATATTGGCGTGGGGCGCGATGGGTTGGTGCATATCTCGCAGCTCTCGGAAAACCATGTCAACAAAGTTGAGGACGAAGTAAAGGTGGGGGATGCGGTCCAGGTGCGCGTTCTGGAAGTGGACCCCCAGAATAAACGCATTAGCCTCTCAATGCGACTGGAAGAGCCAGAACCTGCCGAAGAAGATGGTGCTGCTCCTGTTCCCGAACAACCCATCGAACCCCCGCCAAACTCACGCTTTTCCATGTCTGCCGTTGCCTCACGCGAGAGCAAACGCCAACGCGACGGCGACCGCGACAAAGACCGGGACAGGGATAGAGACAGAGACAGAAAACGCTCACAAAACGCTGCACAGCCTGTCATTGAAACCTATTCTACCGAGGATGACGAGGAAGAAACATTTGAGGGCAATGCAACGTTGGAAGACCTGGTAAGCAAGTTTGGCAAGCCCAACAATCGCAAGGACAAAGACCGCCGCCGTCGTCGCGATGAGCGCGAAGAAGAAGAAGAAGAAGAAACTGAGGACGAGGAAGAACGGGCCCTCCGAAAACGCCAGCGCGACGCGCAACGGCGAACATTGCAACAACTGCTGGAAGAAGAAGGAGGCTGATCTCTTTCTTCTCCCTTCATATTCAGACTTGCAGATACCGCGTGGCTATGCTATGCTGTAGCCACATGTATGGTAAGATAACGCAAGTCGAAATCTGAAGCCTGCACGAAAAACGGAATAAAGAAGAAACAGGAGCCAGCGATGCTCCTTGCACATTGAGGAAAAAAACCAATGCCGAAACGAACATGGCAACCAAAGCGTATCCCCCGTCGCCGTAAGCATGGCTTCCTTTCTCGAATGGAAACGAAAGATGGCCGCGAAGTTCTCCGACGACGACGACAGAAAGGGCGATGGAAATTGTCCGTAAGCGATGAGCGGCGGGCCGTCCGCCGTGGCCATCGCTAACATGATTGGCTCCCCGCCCCTTCCGATGCATTTCCCGGGGAGAGGCAAAGGGGCAGATGCAGAAACACAGACCAGTCGTCCCACCGTGGAGCGCATCTGTCCTCTTTTTAAACTCATGAAGACAAGAGTTGTGAACACACATCTGTGAAGCGTGTCTATCGTCTGCAACGCCCCGACCAGTTTCAACAGGTGCGACGCAAAGGGCGAACCCTGAGCCTTCCGCTGGTTCGGCTCAATGTTGCCCCCAATCGCCACCAGCGAACACGCTGCGGCTTTGTGGTAGGCAAGAAAATTGGCAACGCAGTGAAACGGAACCGCGCCCGACGACGATTGCGCGAAGCAGTTCGGCTCCTTTTCCACCGTATTGCCAGGGGCGTAGACCTGGTTTTTGTCATCCGAACTCCCGAAGTAGCCGAAGTCCCATTCTCGGCACTCCTGGAAATCGTGGAATACTTGCTGCGCCGGGCCGGAGTCTGGCTCGAAACAGAACCCGACAACCAGGCCCCCTCCCCCCACCAGTCACAGCCTGGCAACGGGCCATAGACTCCGCTTCGCTCGGTAATGACATATCTAATGAGGAATACAACGTATGGGTGAAATCTGGGGTGGTTTCGTCGGCTTTATGGAGCAAGCCCTCTTCTGGCTCTCCATGATAACCGGAAGTACCGGACTGGGCATTATCCTCTTCACGGTCTGTGTTCGGGTGATGATGCTTCCGCTGACCGTTTCTTCTATCAAATCAAGTCGCAGGATGCAAGAGTTGCAGCCAATGGTGAAGGAGTTGCAACGAAAATATGGCAAAGACAAAGCAAAACTCCAGGAAGAAACGGTCAAGCTCTACAAACAACACAAAGTGAATCCCGCCGGAAGCTGTCTCCCGATGCTGCTTCAGCTTCCCATTTTTATTGCGGTCTACTGGGCCGTGCTCCACCTGATGGACCCGAGCTATCAGGAGCAACTCATCCCTACTATCTATGAGAAGGTGACGGGCGATCCAGAGGTGCAGGAGATTCTCCATCGTTCCTTCCTGGGGATCGATCTGGGAATCAAGCCATTCGGCGGGTCCGAGTTCGATCTGGACAATTTCCAGGGAGTAACCTACCTGGTGCTGCCGGTGCTCGCCATTTTGCTGCAAGTGACACAGCAGCTTATGGCTATGCCGCGGGTGCAAGACCCCCAACAGCGGGCAATGTCGAAAATTATGCTCATTATGCCGCTGTTCTTCTTCTATATTACGCTGATCTTCCCGGCAGGAGCGGTGCTCTACTGGGTGACAAGCAGTGCTATCGGGGTTATTCAAACCTACTTCACCTCCGGGTGGGGGTCGCTGGCCAACTATCTGAAATTTTTGCCGCCTGATGCCAAAGCAAAGGCCGCGGGGATGGCGACCCCCGCCACAGCCGGGGCCGGAGCCGCCGGAGGGGGGGGCATCGCGGCGGGCCCGTCGAGCACTGACGCATCGGGCGAAAGAGAGACGACGACATCACCGCCTCCTGCACGGCAAACATTCTGGGATGTTTTGCGCCCCTTGACAGAAGCTGCAGGGGATTTCACGGGTGAGGAGTTGCTCGGTGAGACCAATGCGCCAGCTGAAAAACCGGTTGAGCAGCCTCAGCCTCGCCGACAAAACCGGCAACCTCCCAATCCGCGCCGTTCGCGCCGCCGCCGCTAATCTGCTTATTCTGAAACGGCGCGGAGCGAAAAGACCAAAAACGAAAAGAAAGACAAGGGACCAGGATGAAGAGTATTGAGATTAGCGCACGCACTGTCGCGGAGGCTGTTGAACTGGCGTTAGCTCAACTCGGAAAGGATCGGGATGAGGTTGTTATCGCAGTCCTGGAATCGGGGGAGAATGAAGAAGAAGCTCTGGTACGGGTGTCGGTGGTCGAAGATGTTGAAGATGTTGAAGATGAAGAAGTTGTTCGATCTCCTCCCGCCAGAGGTTCCGTTTCCGACCCCGGAGATGTGATTGCGCTGGCTCGCACGATCCTTGAAGAACTGCTCAAGCGAATGGATATTCATGCCTATGTGACAGCGGTGACATCGCATACCCCCGCTTCACGGGGGGGGAGCGAAGAAGAAACCACGACCCTCCATATTGAGGGGGCCGACGAGCAAGCGATGGGCTTGATGATTGGTCGGCGGGGCGAAACGCTCCAATCACTGCAATTTTTGCTCAACATGCTGGTGAGTCGGCGGGTGCGCCGCTGGCCCCAGCTTGTCATTGATGTGGGCAACTATCGCCAGCGTCGCCGTGAATCGCTGGAAGGGCTGGCCTATCGTATGGCCGACCGCGTCCGTCAGTCCGGGCGGGCCATCACGCTGGAGCCGATGGCTCCCTACGAACGCCGTATTGTCCATATGGCCCTGCATAGCGATGAGACTGTCTATACGCAAAGTTCGGGGGAAGGCGAAAACCGCAAGGTTGTTATCTACCCTTCTCGAAACTAGCTGCCCTGCCACAGAGCCTGGCCGGAGAGCTAGATACGTCTGACTGGATGAAATGGAAACCAGACATACCGATCCCCCGCTCATATCTGGCGGGGGATTGTTGTTTTCAGGTTTTCGTCGGTTCAAAAACCTGACCTCATATGGACCTCATATGGACCGGTATCAGACAAACTGGTATCACGCAGAAAGAGGAGAAATCTGGTTGATCTGGCGGTTCATTTCGTTGGTCAGCCGCTCCATGTGTTCCACCAGCAAATCTTGCCAGTATTTGTTGTGGCTAAACTGTGGCACCATCGCAATGAGTTCGCGCATGTTCTGGATCTGACGTTGCAAGGTGGTGAGTGTGGGCCTGGTCGCGTCAGATTGCTCCACCATCTCGCTTGCATCATCCTTGCCATTCTTCTTTTCCTGGCTCATAGGAGCAGTGTGCATTATTCCCGCAGCCACAACCTCCTGGAGCAGAATGGCCTGTGCGAGCGGCTGATTTTTGCGCCCCACAACGTTCCCTGTCTTAACCAGAATGGTCCCGCTGGCCATCTGGAGAATGCTCGCTGTTCCGGACGCGCCGGAGTGGTGGACTGCCGTTGCGAGGGCTCCATCCATGACGCTATTGAGGGGTTGGCCTTTCATTGTTTCGGCTCTGACACCAAGCAGACGGGCCGCTGGCGCATTCACCGTCAATATGCGGCCATTCGTGCTGACGAGGATTGTCGCTGTCTCTGCCTGGCTCACCAGCGAGCCTTTTTGTTGGTGTTCCCCTGGCTCCGATAGCACTTGCGTCATATAGCTATGCCTGCTCTGGTCGCTCGAAACCGGGTGTTGAAATGGCTGCTCTAGTATGGTGTTCATCATGGTCACTCCCCCCCTGAAAATTCCTGTCATTCCCTACCATGTGGGAAACTGCTCCCGCATCTCTACAATCTATCTATATGTCTCATCTGTGTGCTTATCTGTTTTGTTTCTATTCCAATTATACCTTGCTCCCGACGCGCTTCAAGTGGAGATACGGGAGAGAAAGAGTGGAGAACACCAGAAAGCAGAGGTGAAAACCACGTTAAACGATATGGTATAAGACAAAACGGGACAAAAGAGGGCAAATAAGATGTTTGATTGCCGAAGGAGAGAGACTGCATATAGAAAACGACACAATGTCGTATCTTTTCATGGGTATTTTTGTGATCGTTCGTAATCGTTCAGGCCCCCCACCGGTCCTCCCCCCGCTGGGGGGAGGGATTGGGTGCGCGGGCATCCTGCCCGCCCCGATGCAAGCGAGACGCTTGCGTACCCAGGGATTGCCCGAACAGGCAGCGTGA
>DAOTUE010000129.1:0-6536 GCA_034436975.1 Chloroflexaceae bacterium | reverse complement strand
AGGCCGACCTCGTAATCGTCGTTGCGCGTCAGCACTACCTCGACGCCCAGGTTGTCCTCGAGCAGCCGCTGGAGGATGCGGCCATCAATACGGCTCTGCTCACCGGGTCGTATCTGGCGTGCTCACACTGGCTCAGCCCCGATCTCGATATTGATTCGACCATTATCAGGCGGTGGGGGGTATTTGGTTTTTTCTGGCGGCCCTATGAGCGGGTCGTTCCCCACCGACACTGGATCAGCCATTCCGGTTTTTCTGTTGTGCTGCGGTTGCTCTATTTGCTGGTGCCATTGCTGGCAGGGGGACTGGCAGTTGCCTGGCTTATGGGCGGGTCGGTGCGTGAAGCATGGGAGTGGCTCGCGGCACTCGTGTACAATCATCCTGAGCAAACGGCGATGGTTCTCGCTGGTGCTGTGGCAAGTGATGGTATGCACACTATCACCGACCATCTGTCCACAACCTACAAGCAACACCTGCGCCAGCGAGTGCGCCGCCGTCCGGCTCGCCGTCCGGCCCATCCACAACGCCGAGCATCCCCACTACGCCCGCTCGGTGCGCTGCTTCGCCCGGGACTGACATTGCGTCTGGGGCGCAAACACCGTGTAGCCCGCCGGACACCTGCGCGCCGTCAGGCACAGCAATCGTTTTACTCGCGCCACTACAATACCGTGTGGTTTGTCGGGGGAATGCTGCTTGCCTTACTGCTTTTCTTTGTCCTGATGATGCTCCAGCAGCAATACCATGCGGCCTTGCAGTAGCACGGAGCCGGGCCAACGCAAGGGTGTGACGAACATGCGGTATAATGCGCAAGCAGTTGCAATACATTGAGAACGAGTTCAGGAAAGGAGATGCAGGGGCCAGGAAAACCGATCCCCGCTCCCTCTCATCCAATAGAGATGGCTCTATCGTTGATGTATAATAGAGGTGCTGGTGAGGTAAACGCATCTTCACGGCAATTTGCAATCAGGTATGGAAAAGGCGATTTTCGCACCACCGTTTAAGGGTTGGTATCAATCTGATATGAGCAAAGCTGCTCCGCATGTTATCTCGGTCCGTTCTGATCTCGATATTATTGCTGCGCGTATGGCTGCCCGCGATACCGCCCGCAGTATGGGATTCAGTGCAATTGACCAGGCTCGCATTGCCACGGCTACCTCGGAGTTGTCGCGCAATATCCTCGTTTATGCCGGAGAGGGGAGCGTCGTTATCAATTCTCTCGATACCAACAACCGACAGGGGATAGAGATTATCTTTGAGGACCGCGGTCCCGGTATCACCGACCTGAACCAGTTTTTGCAGAATGATGCGCTGATGCCCGAAACGGGTGGTCTTGGCCTGACTGGAGCCCGCCGCCTGATGGACACGATGGATGTTGAGACGACGGTCGGGGTGGGAACACGCATTATCTGCCAGAAGTGGCTACGTTAGCCTGAGTGCCCGTGCTATACGCTTCCACACTATGCGGACCTCGTCGGAGCCGGCCCACGCGGCCACCCCCGCATAGAGCAACGTCCCTCCTATCCCCACTACCACAAGCCAGCCGGCCAGGGGGAGCAGGTCGTTGGGCCAGCGGTAGCTCCCCGCCAGCGAAAGGAGGGGGAACCAGGCTGCCGACCCATGCTGCACCCCCCACAGGGCCAGGGCCAGCACCAGTGTTGCTATAAGCGCGGCCCGTATCGAACGCCACATCCCCTGCTCGTGCCAGATACCCGGCAGATGCGTTCTGAGCAACACAGCCAGCAACACCATTTCGACGTTGTTTGCCACGCTGAAGGCCAGGGCCAGCATCCCCACGCCGCCACCGAGCCAGAGCGCGAGACTGCCCAACCCCAGGTTGAGCACCACCTGGAGCACCCCGACCAGAACGGGGATGCGGGTTTGCTGCATGGCATAGAAGGAGCGAATGAGAATTTCTGAGCCAGAAAAGGCTGGGAGGGCTGTGGCATAGCCCAGGAGCGGCACAACCGTATAGGCCAGCGAGTGGGCATCGAATTCACCTCGCTGAAAGAGCACACGGGCCAGCGGGACGGCCAGCACAACCAGGGCAACGGTGGCAGGCAACGTCAGGAATAGGATCATTCGCAGGGTCTGGCGCACGCTGCCAACAAATGCTTCGCGGTTGCCCTCGGAAAAGAGCCGCGCCAACCGGGGGAACGCAACCGTGCTCAGACTAAGCGAGAAAATGCCATAGGGCAGGAGCATAAGCTGGTAGGCATAATCCAGCCCGGCGATGCGTTCGGCTCCCATTGCCAGACGAGCCGTGAGCGCGGCTGTCACAAGAATGCTCACCTGTGCCGCGGCCTGCCCAAGCACCCGCGGGGCCATCTGACTGGCCACGCTGCCCAGTTCGGCAATGTCGCGCCCAAACGTGGGCGAAAGCTGCATACCAATGTGTTTGAGTCCGGGAAGCTGCACAAGCAGATAGAGCAGGGCCCCGAACACAACCCCCCATGCCAACCCCCAGATACCCCAGTGTGGTGCAAGCAACAACGCGCCAGCAATAATGCCCACATTGTAGATGGCCGGGGCAAGTGCGGGGAGCGCAAAATGGTTGCGGGCATTGAGTACAGCCATCGCCAGTCCACCGAGGCCCAGCAGGAGCGGCGAAAGCAAAAAGAGCTGGATGAGGTGGGCCGTGAGGTCGAGATCGAGCGTGCGCCCGGCGACTCCCTGATTGCCATAGAACCAGGCAACCAGCACTGGCGCGAGCAATCCCACAACAAGGCTGGCCAGGGCCAGCAGGATCAGGGCCCAGTTCACCACTGCACTGGCCAGTCGCCACGCTCGCCGTGCCCCGTCTCTGTCCCACACCTGGATAAACACAGGAATGAAACTGCTCCCCAGGGCCCCGCCAATGATGACCATGTAGAGCAGATCGGTTATCTTGAAGGCAGCGCGGTAGGCCCCCAGGCTGGCACTGGTACCAAACTGTGCAGAAATGACTATCTCGCGCAGCAGCCCCGTGATGCGGCTCAGCAGGTAGCCCCCCATCACAATCAGGCTACTGCTGAGTATCCCCCCCATTCCCCGCCGAAGAACACGGAGGAAACCCGCAAAACCATGAATGACACGCTTGGAAAGTTGCACCCGACCGTTCCTTTTGCTATAATACATTGGTTTTGTTGAAATGATATGATTATAACGCTAAATAGTTGGTAGCGGAAAAACAGAAGTAATCGTTCAGGGCCCCACCTGTCCTCCCCCCAATGGGGGGAGGGCTTGGGAGGGGGCACCGTCCATATCGGGGCAAGCGAGACGCTTGCGCTCCCAGGGACTGGCGATTGCCCAAACCCAGTGAACGCTTACAAACAGAACGATTGATACCGGATTGATAGTGGAAAGTGAAGTAAGGAAGAGAACCATTGGCAAACACACGATCAGCAAGGAAACGTATCCGCTCAAATGAACGAAAACACCTCCGCAATACGATGTATCGCTCGCAGGTGAAAACGATGATCCGCAGGGCAGAAGATGCTATTTTCAAGGGCGAAACGGACAGCGAGGAAGCCGTGCGCGAGGCGATTATCCGGCTGGATAAAGCCGCCGGAAAGGGAATTATCCACCGCAACAACGCGGCCCGGCGAAAATCGCGGTTGATGCAAAAATTGAACAGCACCCGCAAGGCTGCTGCCGAAGCGTAGCAGGGGCGCACGTAGGGATGGTGCGGCGTGGTGAGCCATTGCCGAACGTGAACAGGACCGCGGTGCTCACCCGCACACATCCAGCACAAGCAAATCGAGCGCGGCGGGGGCGTTGATCTTCCCCGTCTTGATTGCGTGGTCCAGTGCAAGCAAGCGATGATGCAGGGTCTCCAGTTCGCTCGTAGAAAACGCCTGGACCTGCTGAAGGGCCTTTTTGATGACAAACGGCTTCTGGCGAAGCTGCGAGGCGATAGCGTCGGTCCGCATCCGTTGCGTGGCCAGCTCCTTCACGTTGAGCAGGACACGCACCTGACGCGCCAGCATAAACACGATATAGGCGATGGCCTGGCCTTCTCTCAGGAGTTCGTGGAGTTGCTGAATGGCGGCCCCGCGTTGCCGCTGGCTCAGGCTGTCGAGGAAGGCGAACAGGTTTGCCTCGTGGCTATCCTGCACCAGCCGCGTAATACTTTCCTCGGTAATTTCCATCCCCTGCCCGACATAGCTGGCCAGCTTATCCAGTTCGGTCATCAGAGTGCGGCTATCGTTGCCAACATAGTCTACCAGGTGTTGGGCAGGGCTGCGGGCCATCCGCACTCCTCGTGCATTGGCCTGCTCTCCGAGCCAGCGTAGCAGGTCGGCCCCCTGGCGCGGTACAAATTCCTGCACCTGCCCATGCTTCTTGAGGTAGGTATAGAGTGAGCTACGTTTGTCGAAGTCATCCTGTTCGAGAAAGACCAGTTTGCAGGATGGTGGCACCTGTTCGAGGAAGGTCCGGAGTTCGTCGCGAGCTTTGCCGGCCTTCAGGTGTTTGAGCGCATCAACCACAATAACAAGGCGATGGTCGGCCAGAAACGGTACAGCCTCGCACGCCACCATGAGATCATTGAGTTTCAGGTTGCGCCCATCGAGTCGGGCACTGTTGAGGTGGAGCAAGTCGGCGGGAAGTTCGGCCCGAAACGCGGCCAGGGCTTCGCTACGAGTAAATTCGTCGGGTCCATAAAGGAGGTACAGCACCGTTTGCCCCCAGGGGGTCAGGCTCAGAAAACGGGGTGTTCCTGGAAAAAAGCGAAACTCCCCAACATTTGGTCCACCCCGCCCTGCCGTGGATGAGCTTGTTTCGAACCTGCTATTCGCAGGTGGGTGCCTGTCCGTGAACTCTGCGAACCTGCCGCATCCTTCACATTGGAACGAAGCTCCCTTATGGACTGTGTTGGCCCGAAACAAACTTTCACCACACTTGCAGGGCCGGGCTTACTTGTGATCATACCACAGAGGTACGGAATATGCAAAAGCGGGGCAACCTGAGCAGGGTTCAGGGTTCACGAACAAGAGCATCTTGCCCGCCCCGATGCAAGCGAGACGCTTGCGCTCCCAGAATTTACCCTCAAACGTGAACACGGACGGCGAACTCACGGGACTTCGACTGCTCTGGACATGGTGATCCAGTCCTCATAGAGCGAGCGGACATTGCACCCACAGGTTGCCTCAACGCTGGCGAGCAAATCTTCGCCCGTGGCTTCCTCGTAGCGGTAGGTCTGGAAGAAATGGTGGAGGGAGCGGAAAAACATGTCATCCCCCAACGAGCGGCGGAGAGCCTGGAAGAAGAGCGCGGGCTTGGCGTAGGCCAGTGTGTAGTAGGAGGTACTGAGCGCGGTGGCCGGGCGGTTGACGATGCCATCGCGGCCCGCATTGCGGAGTGAGCGATACTGAGCGCGGAACTGGTCGAGTTCGGCGGCGGCCTGCGAGGGGTTGCCCACAGCTTCGTGGTAGAACATTTGCGAAAAGCTGGCCAATCCCTCATCAAGCCAGGGTTCGCCCTGAGCATCGGTGCCTACGAGATTGTACCACCACTGATGGGAGACTTCATGGGCGATAATTGTTTCCAGCAGACGCTCATTCTGGTGGTAGAGCTGCTGCTCAATGAGCACCACGCCGGGGTATTCCACGCCGTAGAACCGGGTGAGAGCAGCCTGCACAACCTCCAGTTCTGTCAAGGGGTAGCGTCCATAGGCTTCGTTGAATACCTGGACTGCTCTCACAGCAACATGTAGGCTCTGTCGCCCGGCAACGGCGTTATCCTGCTGATAGTAACTTACAATTCGCGTCCCTTCAACAGTTGCCGTTGTCTGCTCCAGCCCCGACACGGCAGCGACAAAAAACTCGCGCTGCGGCCCGCTGACAAATCGTTCGCGGCGGTAGCCCGGTGAGGGAGGGGGGCCTGCTGCCCCCACCGATACGCCAGTGGTGACAGGCTTCCACGCATCCGGCATCGTCAGCGTGACATCATAAAGGGCGGTTGTTGTCACCGCAAAATCGCCCGTACTATCCACAACGCGGCGGTCCCATCCATCGGCGGAGAGCCACGCCAACACGGGATAGAACTCCGCCAGCGACCATACCCCCGCTTCCTGGTTGAATGCACCGTAGCTCTGGTCGCTTCTTCCGGCAGGGGAGCGGGCCGCAAACCGCAACGCAACGCTCGTGCGCTCGCCGGGGGGGAGTGGCTCCGGCAGCGGGGCCCACAGAAGGACCCCATCCTGTTCCGTTGTCACCGTTACCGGCCTTCCGCCAACACGAATCTGGTCCGCAACCCACAAACTCCCGCCAAAATCGGGATGGTTGGGGTAGAGATGAAACGCAACGGTTTTGAGCGGCATATCGGCATGGTTTCGCACCGAAACCCACATCTCTCCCTCAACCCGGCGCAGGTCGGGGTTGAGCGTTGCCGTGATGATGTAGTGGTCCCACTGGTCAGACAGGTGAAGGTCGGCTCCATAGGCAGGGAGCAGGGCCGCCGATTGTTCCACAAGGGCAAATTCGGCGGGGGGGACAGGGGTTTCTGTGGGATGGGGTAGAGGTGAAACGCAACGGTTTTGAGCGGCATATCGGCATGGTTTC
>DAOTUE010000128.1:0-4206 GCA_034436975.1 Chloroflexaceae bacterium | reverse complement strand
GTTTCCCCGTAGCGGCCCAGGTTGTAGTTTTCGCTGACGGTGAGTTCCTGTGGCATTGTTACCCACATGCCCTCATAGCGTTCAAGGTCGGCAACATCGCTCACTGGCAGCGTAACTGTGACCATACTGGTGGTCCAGCTCTCCGCCAGAACTTCGATGCTGCTGACATTCGTCAGTTCGGTCAGGTCGTAGTATTCGTCAACCATACCGGTGATGCGCACAGCATCGCCAACGTTGACATCCACACCGGTTTGCCCATCATAGACAAAGATACCTTCCGATGTGGCCGGGTTGTTGTCGGTATCCCCGTCTTCTTCCTGGACAAAGAAGCCAGTCAGGTTGTCACCGCCCTGGAAGTCGCCCACGACGACCCCCTCAATGGTGACAAGCGCGTTTTTCATTGGGCTGGCGTTGCCGGGGCCCTGGATGGTGTGGATCTTCTCTGCGGTGGGAACTGCCTGGGCAATGCGTCCCTCAACCGTCGGACTGACGGGCGAATTGGCGCGAATGTATTCAATCACCACATCGGCCATCAGGTAGCCGGTGTCGTACTGGTTTGTTCCTTCGGTAAGGACGCTGTAGCCATCGCCGCCGCCGAGCATGTAGTTGTTCGTTGCGAGCCGATAGGTTTCGTCCTCATCAATGGGATGGTAATTGCCTTTATCGTCAGCAACCTCAATCGTGACGATGCGTGAGCCTGGCGTGTTTGAGATGGTCCAGGTATAGCGCATACCGGCCACCTGCGGGAACCGCCCGGCCCCGCTCTCAACCTGGCTAACGCCGTTCTCCAGAGCATCGCGGATTTGCTCGCCGGTCAGGTCAACGAGGGCAATGGTGTTACCGAAGGGCAGCACGGTGATGACATCGCCAACCGTGACATCGCCGGCTTCGATGCTGGCGCGGATACCGCCGCCGTTTGTCAGGGCGACCTGCGCTCCGCTTGAGCGCACACGCTCCAGCATTGCGTCCGTAATGAGGTTTGCCAGGTTTGTTTCGCGGGAGCGGACGTTGTTCCGTTCGCCATCCAGAAATACGCCAGCTTCGCCAATAACTTCGTTGCGCAGGTCGTCAATAGGCTTGCTAAACTTCTCGATCCAGAGTGCGGCCCAGGGGTCGTCGGGGATGGTATCGTCAACGGGAATGGGCAACCCACCCCAGGCAACAATCTCGCCCTGTGCGTTGAACGAAAGGTGAATGTTGCCAAGATATTTACCCCATTCGTAGTCGGAGACAAACAAGACGGTGCCACCATCGGGCGTGGTCATTTCGACAGGGTAGGGGTCGTCGTGGCCGGGGCCAAGCTGCGTATGCGAGTGGCCGCCAACGATGATGTCGAGACCATCCACCTGCCGGGCCAGTTCCTGGTCCACCGTGAAGCCCTGGTGGGTCAGCGCAACAATTTTGTTGACGTTCTGGGCTTGCAATTCGGAAACAGCCTGCTGCGCCGCGCTTATCGGGTCGGTGAAGGAGATCTTTGCACCGGGGCTGGAAAGAATGCTCGTTTCCGGCGTGGTCAACCCGATAATCCCGATCTTCTCGCCATCCACCTCAACAATGCTCCAGGGCTTGATTTTGCCACTCAGCACCGAGGTCGGGCCGATTTCCATATTGGCCGAGAGCAGCGGGAAGGTTGCTCCCTGAACAGTAATCTGCTCACTGCCCACATCAACCGTATCGCCATCAATGAAGCGGTTCAGGGCATCGGGTCCTTTGTCAAACTCGTGGTTGCCAACAGCCATTGCGTCGTAGCGCAGGCGGTTGTAGAACCACAGGTCCGCCATACCCTCATACTCGTTGAAGTAGAGCGTTCCCTGGAATACGTCGCCTGCGTCGAGCAACAGGGTGGATTCGCCGCTCTGCTCGCTCTGCTGGCGAAGCTGGTTGACCAGCGTGAGGCGGCGGGCAATGCCCCCCAGTCCGCTGCGGTCATCTGGCTCCAGGTGAGCGTGGTGGTCGTTGGTGTGCATAATCCGCAGATTAAACGTAGAGTCGTCGTCTTCAATTGTCAGCGTTGCTATGTCTGGCATCCCCAGGGTAGCGTTGGTCGGGTTGCTCAGCGTAACGTAGAGATGCTCAGAAA
This sequence comes from Chloroflexaceae bacterium, assembly GCA_034436975.1. Lineage (GTDB taxonomy): Bacteria > Chloroflexota > Chloroflexia > Chloroflexales > Chloroflexaceae > JAAUSY01. Next base: position 2,126 of record DAOTUE010000128.1, on the reverse strand, counting down.
TTTCCGCCTCGCTATCGTCAAGAATAGGAATGCTGATTGTCTGGTGGATTGTACCAGGAGCAAACGAAACCTGGCCAGTTTTTGTGGTGTAATCGCTTCCTTCAATAGCGTCGCCATCAATGGTGAGATAATCAACCGTCACAGAATTGGTTGAGGTTGTGCTGAGCGTGACGCTAATGGTTGCGGTGCCAGCAGCCTCCGCAACGCCAAAACTCGGTTTGCCAAACTGCACCGTAGGAGTTTCTGGCGCACCAACACTGTAGATAGTTGTTGAGCCGCTCTCCTCGTTGGTGACGACGAGCAGCGCACTGCCCGTGGGACTCTGGCGAGCCGGAACGAAGAGCAAGCCTTCTGGTGCAATGTCGGTCGGGCGATTGTTGATGTACTGGACAAAGGTTGGCTCTCCTGGGTTGCTCAGGTCGTAGACCATAACGCCACCGATGCGCTCCAGTCCAACGAAAGCATAGGGTCGCCCGTTGACGGTGCCCGTGGTAATCCCCTCTGGCTCCGGTCCCTTCGCATCGCTGCGGCTATCGAAGTCGCCCGGTTCGCCCTCATCGTTAAAGAAGGCCGGATACATTGCCGCAGTAATCTGCTCGAAGTCGTCGCCACTGTCGAAGACTAGTTTTCCATCGGCGGTCCACACAGAGAAGGAGCGGGCCCCATAGGAGAAGAGTTGCTCATACTCGCCATCGCCGTCGGGGTCGCCGAGCGTTGTTGTGGTTTTCAGGCGGCCCAGGGCGTTTTTGTCTTGCAGTTCGGCCGCGCTGGTGAAAACATCGGATGCAAGCGTCAGATCTTTGATCCGTGCCTCTTCATCAAAGGCATTATACTCGCGGGAATCGCCTTCGTTGGCAGTCACAAAGAAGGTTTCGCCCCCCGCCATAAACGACGCAATCGCGTCGGGTTGATACATCCCCCAGACAGGCCAGGTCTGGATGTTGATCATCCCATCCTTGTCGCTGGCATCCATCCCATAACCGGGCAGGCTGTGGTTCTTGAAGCCAAGCGAAACAATTTCGGTGAAGGTCGGGTCGGTGGTCAGGTCTATAATGGCAACGGCGTTGTTCTCTTGCAGCGTGACCCAGGCCATCGTGTCGTCTTCGGAAACGGTGATGTACTCTGGCTCAAGGTCCTGTGCCACTGTTGCGCCCGGCCCGAAGATACGCACTGTCGGATCAATGTTGTCCGCCAGCGGGCCGCCGGCGTTGAAGTCGGCAAACGACAGGATAGTAACGTCGGCCTGGGTCAGGTTTTCCACGCCGCCGCTCAGATCAACAACACTGACGGAGCCTTCGGGGTCAGTGGTGTAATCTTCGTTGGGTTCGCCCTCGTTGGCCACGAGCACCCGCATCCCATCGTGGGTGAAGGTGAGCATATCGGGCAGGGCCCCGGCCCGCACATGCTTGAGGCGGTTCCCATTGCTGTCGAAAAATACCACAAAGCCATTCAGTTGCTCGTTCTTGTGGGCAACGGCAACGGCAACAAGGCCATGGGCAGAGGCAACACTGGTGGGAGAGCCGTAGTTCGCATTTAGCGGGGCCAGGTTTACCGTGCTGACCTCGACGGGAGCCGCCGGGTTGCTGATGTCGAGAATGGTGAATGACTGGTTGTCTGAATTGGTAATGAAGAGACGCTGGCTCTTCCAGTCGTAGCCGGCAATCTCGGCCGCTCCGGAGAGTCCTGTTTCATGCGTGCCCAGGATTCGCAAGACGGGGTCGCTGGCCGGCTGCGCGGGCACCCCGCCATCGCTCATCCAGGCAGGAGTCTTCGCGGTGATTTCGTCCCACTCGAAGATGAGCCGCGAAATGTCGGTATTGTCAATGTAACGTCCGCGCTCCGGGTCAATCTTGTTGGCCAGATACTCAAAGTAGCGTGAACCTTTGCCTTTTGCAAAGAAGGGGATGATACTGTTGGTGTGGCTACCGCTGCACCACTGCACACCGGGCATATTGCCAATGTCGTTGTTGACAATCGGGTTGAGTGCAACAGTCGTGTCGCCAGGGCAGGAGTCAGGGCCAAGCAGGAAGCCGGTCTCGTGGTCTGCCGTGACAATGACCAGCGTATCATCCCAGCTACTACCGTTGGTCGAGTCCTCAACCCAGGCAACAACTGCCTCAACCGAG
>DAOTUE010000127.1:0-44119 GCA_034436975.1 Chloroflexaceae bacterium | reverse complement strand
TTCAGGCCCCCCACCGGTCCTCCCCCCGCTGGGGGGAGGGATTGGGTGCGCGGGCATCCTGCCCGCCCCGATGCAAGCGAGACGCTTGCGTACCCAGGGATTGCCCGAACAGGCAGCGTGAACGATTACGATCGTTCAGGCCCCCCACCTGTCCTCCCCCCAGCGGGGGGAGGGATGGGAGGGGGGCCACCGTCCATATCGGGGCAAGCGAGACACTTGCGTTCCCAGGGATTGAGGTTTGTCCAAACACCGCGAACGCTTACCGGTTTTTTCACCGTTTCGATAGCGAACTGGTATCAGGGGGCTGGCGGGGCACCGGGTATCTCGGTGGCATTCTCGCAGGCCGCAGGAAGCTCAATGGTTATGGGTTTATTGATCTGGGAAAGATTGTAGTTTACCTCAACCGTCCCCTCAATCTCTTCGGGACCGGCGGGCATCGCGGTTCCTTCCATGACCGCATCAAGTTTAACGACGTAGTCGCCATCCTGGGCAACCCAGATGTCAACCTGGACGCTTTCGACGGAAGTCATCAACCCTTCTCCCTGGAAATCCTCGGTCTCATCAATGCGGTAATGGTCGGTGGCGACCCCATTGACCATTTCGCCTTCTTCAACCAGGGTTGCCGCATCATAGTCGAAGTCTCCAAGCATATCGCTCATATCCGGGGCTACATCGTCTTCTTCGACGGGCATGCTCATACATTGGGGGTCCTCAGTTCCTGGCATAGGAGAAAGCACATATGATGTTCCTTCAACCCGGTAATACTGCATTTCTGTCGGTCCCTGCTGTGCTTCAAACAGGGGGCCGCTGGCCCCTATGAGCATTTCCGTATCCTGAGTTGCATTGTCTCGTGCAACGGAAAAGACCATCGAGCCGCTGCCGGTCTGATCTTCTGCATCGGTGCTCGTGATGGTCATAACTAGCTCGGCCCGGTAGCTCTCAAGTTGCTCCAGTCCTTCGTCAACATCTATTTCGCTATCTTCGTCGCCCATGCCAGGCTCGGTTTCGTCATCCATATCCATGCCAGGCTCAGGTTCCTCGTCCATCGCTGGCTCGGTCGAGGTCGGGGCTGGCTCAGGCTCCTCGTCCATGTCTGGCTCGGTCTCGTCATCCATTGGAGCCATTGTCGGAGCATCAGTCGCTTCGGGTTCGGTTTCCGCTGTTTCTCCGCCGCCACAACCACCCACAATGAGTAGTACAACAACCAGCAACAGCGAGAGCAAAATCCTTCGTTTCACATCGCCTCCTTACGCTTATGCGTGTATTGTTACAATAAACAATGCCAGAGAGACACGCTTATACCCTAGCAAGGCTATAGTATGCGGAAATGCTGCTCCTGTCAACCAGAACACAGGAACAGGGGAGAGTGGTATAATGAATGTCTTGTGATGATCAAAGAATATGGGGAAGGGTATGGAAAACGAACCAGGATATGAGCCGGCAAGCACTGTAGAATATGTAGACCATATGGGGGATGATCTCTCGATTGTGAATGCGGCCCGTGTGAGTCGAGGGAAGCGGAAGGAAGTGTTTGATGATGATGATGTGCGGCTTCTGGCCTACCTGGTGAAAAACGAGCATACCAGCCCTTTTCGCCATGCGTTTGTCACGCTGCGCGTCACCTGTCCCATCTTTGTTGAGCGGCAATGGTTCAAGCACCAGGTAGGGTGTGCGGCAAACTCTATCTCGGGCCGCTATGTGCAGTATAACCTGGGCTACTGGGTGCCGACGACGCTCCGCAAAAGCTCCCCCGCTATCAAGCAAGGCTCGCTCGAAGAGCCGGTTGAACACCACGAGGAAGCCTTGCAACTCTACCGCGAGACGTGCGAGCATGTCTGGACGGTCTACGAGCGGATGATCAACGAGTATGGCGTGTGCAAGGAGCAGGCCCGTTCGTTGCTCGGCCTCAATACCAACACCCAGTTTATCTTTTCGGCCAGTATCCAGGCCTGGTTTCATTTCTATCGGCTACGGACGAGTGAGCACGCCCAGACAGAAATCCGCGAATATGCCCACAAAGTAGGGGAGATTGTGGGGGGACTTTTTCCCCACACCTGGGAATGTTTGCTTGAGCACGGAATATCGCACGGGATATAGGTATGGTTGAACATTGTGCCTTTGTTGGTTTGCTATTCAGGAAGGTGAGAAAGGAACGAATGAACATATGAGCATTAAACCGGATTGCTGGATACGGCGCATGGCCCGCCAGTATGGAATGATCGAGCCATTTGTTGAGCAGCAGGTACGCGATGGGGTGGTCTCCTACGGGCTATCCTCCTATGGCTACGATATGCGCGTAGCCGATGAGTTTCGCGTTTTTACGAATGTGTACAATACCGTGATTGATCCGAAAGATCTTGATCAACGGCTCCTGGTTGAAATGCGCGGTGACTACTGTGATATTCCCCCCAATTCATTTGCCCTGGCCCGTTCGGTCGAGTATTTTCGCATTCCACGCAATGTGCTTTGTGTGGTGCTTGGCAAGAGCACCTATGCTCGCTGCTCGATAATCGTCAATGTCACACCGCTGGAGCCAGAGTGGGAGGGGACAATTACCATCGAAATATCGAACACGGCCCCGCTCCCCGCCCGCATCTATGCCAACGAGGGCATTGGTCAGGTGCTTTTTTTCGAGAGCGACGAGGAATGCAACATCTCCTACGCTGATAAGAAGGGGAAGTATCAACACCAGCGCGGTATCGAGATCCCGCGGATAGACCCACGGATTTAATAGAGGCCAAAAAGTTCGTAGATCTGGTGCTCAATCCCCTGCCACCACCGGGTGATGGGGTTTTGCTGCGCCATAACTGTCAGTGCGGTCAGCTTGCCGGAGGCGAGGAGCCAGCCCATAGCAATGAGCAGGAGACCGCTGGCAATGCTGGTTGTGTGCAGGTAGAGGTTCCAGGGGCCAAGTTTGACCTCAAACCCTTTGCCGCGGATGATTTTCCAGAAGCGTGAGCCGCTCCCCAGGAAGCTGAAGAAGGTTGCCAGCAGGATGAGAGGGAAACCAAGACCGAGTGCGTAGATAAACGAGAGGATTGCTCCCTGCACAATGGCGACACCTTGCGTGGCCAGCAAGGTCAGCAGGGCCCCCAGGATGGGCCCGATGCAGGCGGTCCACCCCAGGGCAAAGGTTGCGCCATAGAGGTAGGAGCCGGCCACGCTGGCGACGGGACGCTCTTTGACCTGGGGACCGGCAAACCCTTTTCCGAACAAACTCATGATGCCGAAGCCAATGACAAGCATTCCCCCCCAGAAGGTGATGGCCTCTTTGTTTTGAAAGACGACACCGCTCAGGGCGGTGGCGGTGGCTCCCAGGATGGTCAAGGTGGTGGCCAGCCCCAGGAAAAAGGCAATCGTCATCAGCACGATATTGCGACGGTTGGCCTGGAAGGTGAAGGCAAAGTAGGCCGGCAGGATGGGGAGGGTGCAGGGGGAGAGGAAGCTGAGCACCCCCGCAATGAAGGCGGGCACGGCCAGAACCACCACGCTGGCCCCATCCGGCGTGACAAACGCGGCCTGTTTGCCCGGATCAAGGCTGAGGACGACTCCGATAACCACGAGCAGGAGCACCACTCCCCCGAACATGAGGATGCGCTGGTTGGTGAGCCATCGGCGCAGCAGGGGGGGGCGTTCGTTGTCGGTTTGTTCGTCGGGGCCGGCCTGGGGCACGGCGGGGGGGGGGGTGTCCGTGTATTCCTCAGATGGTTGTGTTGTCATGGTGTTTCTCTCCGGTTTCTACTTCTTCTCTATTGTTTCTTTGCGGAGCACTGTTGCCCCTCGCCGCAGGGTTGCCATTTCTCCCTCACGGAGCGGGCGTTCCCCATTGAAATAGAGGATGCGCTTCTGGACATCGTACATATAGCGTCGGCGCATCCAGACACCGTGGGGGACGCTCCGCACAATGTCGGTGTGCCAGATGTTTTCCACGGGGTCGTACCGTTCGTCTACGATCCACATCTGCTCTCCGGGTCGGAGCAACACCTGCAAGGCGCGGTCGCGCTCCTGCAAGACAGCCGGTTCGGTACCAACTATCGCCATATCTGTCGGCACATCGTATAATCTCATCCTTACGTTCCTCTCTCTTTCAGCGTTGTGTTTCAACCCATCTCAATTCCTCAAGTGCTGCAACAAGGTTTGGTTGCATAATGAAAATCCACTCCCCTGATGGACTCTGTTCAGGTGGTATGAATGTTGCCAGGATATTGACACGATAGTTGAAATTGCGATGAAGTTCTTTACAAAGCATATCTGCTAACTTACCATATTGCAGATTGGCACCTCGAAAGTTTTTATACCCAACCTCGCTGGCAAGTTCGGATGCCGTAATCTGGTGATCTGGTGCATCATAATGTATCTCAAGCATTCTGCGATGGTTTACTGTCATTTCATGCTCAATGGCACGCAATGCAATTCTATATTCCTGTACTGAGGGAATCGTCTGTCCTTGAAACGTGTTTTGTGTCATTATATCCTTTCTCCCCTATCTCCTGTCCCCTTACCCACTATCCCTCACAATGCCAACGGTCACGCTTCCCCCATCCATTGCCAGCGTTTCGCGGTGGGCATCGGCGGGGGAAGGCTCCAGAAGCAGCGCGGTCGCCAGCGTTTCCGTCTGGATGTAGTGGCTCCAGTCGGCGATGACATCGTTGAGCGTTGTGCCGTCGAGCTGGCCCGCGCCTCCGTTGCCATCATCAAGGTAGAGCGTAATCCGGTCGCTGATGGCCAGCCCGGCACTCTTGCGGACATCCTGCGTGTTGCGGACAATCTCCCGCGCAACCCCTTCGCGGCGCAATTCCTCTGTGAGCGTCGTGTTGAGCGCAACGAGTGTCCCTTCTCCCTCCGCCACGGCGTACCCTTCGGGTGAACTGGTTTCTATCAACACTTCGTCAGGGAGTAGTTCGTAGGGTTGCCCCTCGACAACCACACGCACGGGTTGACTGGCTTCGATGGCGTGGGCTGCGGCGCGGGCTTCTTCCGCGCTCATCTCGCGGAGAGCTGCTGTGAGCGCGGGAACCAGTTTGCCATATTTCTTGCCTACTGAGCGAAGGTTTGGTTTGCACTGGTAGTCTACAAAATCGGTTGAGGCATCCAGGTAGCGCACGCTTTTAATGTTCAGTTCGTCGCGCACCTCGGACTCAAACCGCTGCACCCCGCCGACCTCACCTGGATTTGCCACACGCACCCACACCTCACCAAGCGGCTGACGTACCCGCATTCCTGATGTTTTGCGGGCCGCTCGCCCAAGCGACACAACCCGCATGGTGACTTGCATATCTTTCACAAGCTGATCGTCAATCAGTGCATCGCTGGCGGTGGGCCAGCGGGCCAGGTGGACGCTCTCTGGCACGCTCTGACTGGCGGCTGTTGCAGGGAGCGCAACCAGATTGCGGTAGATCGTCTCGCTGACAAAGGGGGCAAAAGGAGCCATCAGCTTTGCCACTGTCACCAGGCAGGTATAGAGTGTGTGGTAGGCATTGCGTTTGTCAGCATCGGCTTCGCTCTTCCAGAACCGCCGTCGGTTGCGCCGAACGTACCAGTTCGATAGCTCATCACCAAAACTCTCGATGGCCCGCGCCGCCGTTGTCACGTCGTAGGCTTCCATGCTGGTGGTGACATCGCGCACCAGCGCATTGAGCCGCGCCAGGGCCCAGCGGTCTATGGGGTTTATGGGGTTTTGCTCATCGTGCGGGCCTGCCGCCAGCGTTTCTTCCGGGTTTTCAAAGATGAGCGAGCGAAAATTGACGATCTCGCTGTCGAGGTTTGCGTAGGTGACAAAGAAGGCGTAGGTGTTCCAGAGTGTGAGCAAGAACTGGCGCAAGCTCTCGGCCACGAGCGATACGCTAAACCGCCGCGGGTTGCCGGGCGGGCTGGCGGTAAAGAGGTTCCAGCGCAGCGCATCCACGCCATACTGGTTGAATACATCCCACGGATTGACCACATTCCCACGGCTCTTGCTCATCTTTTGCCCTTCGGCATCGAGAATGTGCCCCAGGCAGATGACGTGGGTAAACGACGGTTTGTTGAAGAGCAGCGTGCTGACAGCGTGGAGCGTATAGAACCATCCGCGGGTCTGGTCCACGGCTTCGCAAATGTAGTCGGCGGGATGCGATTTTGCAAAAACGTCCTGATTCTCAAAGGGGTAGTGCCATTGGGCTACCTGCATTGCTCCGCTGTCGAACCAGCAGTCGGCAACATCGGGGATGCGGCGCATGGTGCCGTGGCCGTCGGGCCCCTCCCAGGTGATCTCATCCACGTAGGGGCGGTGCAGGTCCAGCCCTTCCAGCGAACGCCCGACCTTCTGCTCTAGCTCGGCCACGCTCCCGATGCACTCCATATGCTGCCCATCGTCGCTGACCCAGATGGGGAGCGGCGTGCCCCAGTAGCGTTCGCGGCTGATAGCCCAGTCAATGTTGTTTTCTAGCCAGTTGCCAAAACGCCCCTCGCGGATGTGGTCGGGAACCCAGAAAATGTGCTGGTTGTTGTCAATAAGCTGCTGACGGAGCGCAGTTGTGCGGATATACCAGGAACGTTTGGCATAGTAGAGGAGCGGGGTTTCGCATCGCCAGCAGAAGGGGTAGCTGTGATGGACGCGCCCACGCTTGAGCAGCAACCCGCGCTCTTTCAGGTTGTGCGTGATAATCGGGTCGGCCTGTTTGAAAAACATCTTGCCGAAGCCGAGCGGGGCAAAGTCGGGAAACGTTTCGCCATTCAACGCGACAGAAAAGAGCGTCGGCAGGCCATATTTCTTGCCAATCTCCAGGTCGCCGTAGGCGGGGGCAATGTGGACAATGCCGGTGCCATCCTCAAGGCTGACAAAATCATCGGCAATGACGCGGTAGGCCTGCTCCCAGTCTATCGTATCGTCGGGGGCCTGCACCCCATCAAACAGCCGCTCGTAGCGCAGCCCGACTAGCTCGCTCCCGTGCAGCGTTCGCTCAACAACAGCCTCTTCTCCCACGACAGCAGAAACCAGCGCAGCTGCCATCACGAGCCGCTCCTCGCTCCCCCCTGCGCCAGTGGGGGTGCGGACCAGCACATACTCGGCATCGGGCTTGACGCAGAGCGCAACGTTGGCGGGGAGCGTCCAGGGGGTTGTGGTCCAGGCAACAAGGCTGCTGCCGGCCAGCGGTTCGGCCAGCGGGTGGTGCTGGCCCGGAGCCAGGCGGAAGCGCACCCACACGCTCGGATCGTCCACCCCCTCGCGGAAGCCCAGGCTAACCTCGTGGTCGCTCAAACTTGTGTCGCAACGCGGGCAGTGCATCGTCACCTTGTAATCGCGGAAGAGCAGATCGCGTTCCCAGAGCTGGCGAAAGACCCACCAGAGCGACTCAATGTAGTCATTCTCATAGGTGACATAGGCATCGTCGCTGACCCAGTAGGCAATCCGTCGGGTAAACCGTTTCCATTCCTGTACATAGTTCCAGACGCTCTCGCGGCATTTCTCGTTGAAGGCCGCAATCCCATACCGCTCAATGTCGGGCTTGCCCTCAAACCCCAGTTCCTTTTCGACCTGGATTTCCACGGGTAGGCCGTGGGTGTCCCACCCCTCGCGCCGTCCGATGATCTGGTAGCCCTGCATCGAACGGTAGCGCAATATCACATCTTTGAAGATGCGGCTAATGACGTGGTGAAATCCGGGTTGCCCGTTGGCTGTAGGCGGGCCCTCGTAGAAGACAAACGGACGCTCGCCCGATTGCAGCGACTTCTCAACAATCTGGTTGGCCCCCCACCACTCAAGGATCTCTTCTTCCATCCTGGGGAATGAGACATTGGTATCTACAGGTTGGAACATGACGCAACAACTCTCCTTAACAACTGGTTCTTTCCCGCGTTGCTCTGCTACCTTTATTATCTAGACTATCTCGCCATATCCGAGCCGTACAATAGCCGCTCACCTGTTGCCCCCCTGGGAGCGCAAGTGTCCCGTTTGCCCCGATGCGGGCACGGTCCCCCCCTCCCAATCCATCCCCCCACCGGGGGGAGTCCAGGTGGGGGGCCCTGAATGATTGCGCGACTCTTGTATTTTTGCTATTTCTTTTTTTTGGTGCCCGTGTCTTCCACAACAGCGCGAAGTTCTTCTTGTTCCTTCTTCGTGCAGGTCGGGCATATCCAGCCTTTGCCAGTGGCCATCCCCCAGAGGCTATAGGCCGGGCAAACGCCGGTGAAGCCCGTGATTAGAAAGAGTGCGCTCAATGCAAACAGCACCCATTGCTGCCAGCTCCCGCTATAGTCAACAACCAGGGTTTGCATTCCAAACAGCGCATAGGCAAGGAACAACAACCCGATAACAACGCGAATTGCCCGCTCTGCCATCCCCTCATTCACCTTGAACAACATATGCTTTTGACCTCCTTAACGTTGATGATAGTTCCCTTGATTTCGCTATTGTACCACAAGGTAGGGCAAAGAACCCACTCGTGCAACCGTAGTGTAAGCGTTCACTGTGTTCGGGCAATCCCTGATCCCTGGGAGCGCAAGCGTTCCACTTGCCCCAATGCCCCTCCTCCCAATCCCTCCCCCCAGTGGGGGGCGGACAGGTGGGGGGACTGAACGATTACAATCCGTGTCACACGTCACTCGTCACTCGTCACACGGATATTCAGCCGCTCCAGGAGCCGAACCTCAACATTGTGAGGAAAAGCAACTTCGATCTGCGCCAGAGTGCGGTAGAGTTTTATCGTTCTGGTAAGGGTATCAACGATAATCTGGCAATCGGGACAGCCGGAGATGTGACGCTCAATTTCCTCGCAGAGGTCGTCCGAAATCTCCCCATCCAGGTATTCGTTGATCTGCTGCAATGTCTCCTGACACCGTTTGTGGGGAGTCGCATGCCGATTGTGTTTGTGCATATCATCAATGGTTCCCATCGTGTTGCATCCCCTTTCTGCTCTCTTGCAATGGTTTGGTAATCGTTTACGGTGTTTGGGCAATCCCCAATCCCTGGGAGCGCAAGCGTCTCGCTGCCTCGATGCGGACGTGCGCCCCCCTCCCAATCCCTCCCCGCTGGGAGGAGGACAGGTGGGGGCCTGAACGATTACAAGGTTTGTGTTGCAATTGAGATTCCCATCAGCCCTTCATGGCTCCTGGCACCAGGGTTGAATCGTCTATTAAGCATGATGCACCGGGCATCGGGATGGTTACAAAAACAGCCCGTCACCGCAAGGGGGGAGTGGGGTATGGTGTTGTCAGGGTCGGTGGGAAACCGTTGGTGTGGGTGCTCCGCTGCCGCCCCCTGTTTGCGAAGCCACGATGTTGATCCCTTCGCGCTGGTATCGCTGGTAGAGTTGCTTGAGCGTTTCGTGTTGTATCAGGTGGGCATCTATCAATTGGGGTCCGTACATCACCACGGTAAGATCAATGTAGGTGGGGGCCAGGGTCCGGTAGCGGATGACTGGTTCGGTTTCGGGCTTGTGCCCCAGAACCTGCTGCATCGCACGGGTGGCGGTCTCCGTGGTTATGCGCTCAATATGGTCGAGGTCGCCCCCTGCGGTGATGCGGATGTCCAGCACCATCTCACGCTCCTTCCGTTTGTGGTGGTGCATAATGACAATGTCTGAAGCCATACGCGAATTGGGGACAATGACCGTGCTCGGCTCACCATCGCTGGTCATGCGAGTGGGAGTCATCCGTATTTTGGTGCTGCGCCAGGTAATATCTACAATATACCCCTCAATGTGGTCACGTTCGTCAATCTTCATAAAGACGTAGTCGCCGGGGCGGGTCTGCTTCGACATGATGATATACAGCCCGGAAAACACATTCGAGAGCGTCTCTTCGAGAGCCAGGGAAATAGCCAGCCCGCTAATCCCCAGGGTTGCCAGAAAAGGCGTGATGGAAATACCAAGCGACTGGAGGAGCACCAGCATCCCAAACACCAGGATAGTCGCCTTGATGAGGCTACGGAAGAGCGAAACTCGCGCCACGGTTCCGCCGCGTAGCTCGTTGAAGTAGTCGAGCAGGTTGCTCCCCAGGCGAATAACCATCACGATAATTGAGAGGATGAGCGGCACGAGCAGGGCCTGGAGCCAGAAATGCTCTTCCGCCTCGCTCAGAGGGGCATAGATGATGGCCCCGGCAATGCCCGCCAGGGTGCCCCAGAAAATTGGGATGCCCTGCAACGCCGCCACAACCACGCGGTCGGCCTTCCAGCCGGTGAACGTCCCCCGTTTCTTAAATCGGCGGAAGATGAGTTTTTCGATAATAAACCCGATGACAAAACCAGCCAACACCAGCAGGACCGGTCTCCACTGATAGAAATATGGCATCCAGGCTTCGAGCGTTTGCCCTATCTGGTCAAGCGTTTCACGTCCCATAACAATATCTTTATCTTTCTGTCCTCAAAACGGTTTATCAGCCGGATTTACAAAAATAGCCCGTCACCAGGCTTCCTGTTCACGCAGGAACCAGCGGCCCCCCAGGCTAAGCATTGCACTGACAACGCCGAAGGCAATGAGCAACGTTCCAGCAAGTTGCTGGCGGCTGTCGAGCGAGCGACGGAAGGCGACAGCCTGCTCAAGACTGTCCCTATCGCCGAGGCGGGCAAACTCCACGGCGGCAGCATCGGAGGCCTGGCGGGCCTGCGGGAACTTGAGGGCCTGCGCCAGGCTCATTGCCCGTTCTAGCTCGTTGCGGGCATAGAGACCCCGCTCCACCCGTTCGGCGTAAATCTGTAACACCTGCTCCTGACGGGCATCGCCAAGAACGGCGTAGACGGCGCGGGCCTGCGGGATAAGTTGACTTGCCCGCTCATAGTCGGCTGCTGCAAGCGCGGCGTGGGCTTCGGCGGCCAGCCATTCGGCTTCCTGCCCTTGCCTACTCTGTTGCAAAAGTTCTTCGGCTTCCTGCAATGCGGCCTGCACCTGCTCCTGTGACATCGGTCTCCGTTCATCCGAGTTTAGCCATGTCATAGCCTGCTCCAGTTCTGTCTGCGCATCCTGGTAGCGTCCCTGCCGGAGAAGCTGACGAGCAAAGGAAAAATCGTAGCTGGTAAGGGCATTGTGGCGGTATCCCCCCTCAATGAACGAGGGGAGCCACTCCAACCAGGCCGCCTCCAGGTCAGACGACGACTCGCCATATGTCCGTTCGAGCGACGAACGATAGCCGCTACTCCGCGCACTGGTTGTCAAAAACTCCCGAAACGCGCCGAAGCCATAGGTTTCTATGAGAAACGCCACAACCGAGAGGGTCTGCGGGTAGCTAATATGTGGTTGTTCATAAACCTTTTCCTGGCTATCAAATACACTCCAGGGCAACAGGAGTCCCTGTTCGCGAGCCTGCTGCAAATACGCAATTTTTTTGGACAATGCCGGGGTATGGGTTTCGACATACTGGGCGATGCCCTCCTGAAACCCGGTGTTCAGGCGGTTCCGGCTCAGTTCGGCAGCAATGATATGGGTCAGTTCGTGGCGAACATTGTTTTGCTTCTCTTCGGGCGACTGTTGTGCGGTGACGGGGAGAATAACCGCGACCTCGTGGCGGCGGAAATCGGCGTGGGCCACAATGCCGGTGACGCTGGGGGCAAGCGGGTTGACCGCTTCGTAGCTCTCCCGTGTGGGGTAGAGGTGCAGTGTCAGCGGGGTTTCCACCCTGTGGCTAAAGAGCGTGGCAAGTTCATCATAGACCGTATCAACAAAGCCGGCATACGCTTCGGCGGTTGCCTCGTCGCCAGGGGCAAAGAGAATGATAAACGCATCGGTTGGCCGTTCGCGCCAGTCAATCTCGATAGCCGGCTCTGCTTCTGTGCCCGGCTCCGATGCGGGCGGCGGGTCGTTGGTTTCCTGTGCGTGGGCTGGCAGCGGGCGCAAGAGGAGCGCGAAACTCACAACAATGAGCAGGACGCTCCAGAGCAACCACGGCAAGCGATGCTGTGGTTGCCGCGGTGTCGTGATCGATTCAGTGTTCCTGATTGTCATAGGCTGGTCCCAGTTTTCGGTAGATTGCCCCCGATGGGGTCAATGTGCTCTGAAAGAGCAGCGGTGGGCCGCTCTGCCAGGAGATAGACATATGGCTTTCCTGATGACTGCGGCGTAGCGCATCAAGTGCGGTACCGAGGGTTTTTCGTTGGGCGGTGCGAGCATTGCGCTCCACCCGCCCCAGGGTGAGATGTGGTCTGAACGAGCGTTTGTCGGGAGCGAACCCATGCGGCTCCAGCACCCGAACCACCTCTTGCTGGATACGCAGCAGGAGTGGCTCTTCTCCCCCTACGCCCATCCACACAACCTGGGGTTGTCTGGTATCGGGAAACGCCCCCACCTCCGTAAGGTGCAACCGTGGGAGTGCGGAAATATCCGCCTGTTCCAGCGCGACCAGCAACGATGGGACGAGCGATTCGGCTACCTCTCCCAGGAATTGCAGAGTCAGGTGGATAGAGGCCGGAGCAACCCACCGCACCGGGTGGCTCCCGCCGTGGCGGAGTTGCTGCTGCACCTGCTCCAGGCGGGTGCGGGCGGGCCGTGGAAGTTCGAGCGCAACAAAGAGACGCATATCTCTATCATACCAATTTGCTCTCGAAATAGCAACAGCCATGGGCGCAGGGGCGCAGGAATTGTTCACGTTTTGGGGGGCACCCTGGGAGCGCAAGCGGGACGCTTGTCCCAATGCGTCCGCATCCCCTAATCTCCTCCCACCACCGGGGGCAGGACAGGTGGGGGGGGACTGGCATCGTGTTGAACTGGGAGCGAAGCATCAAAGGGTTTTTGATGCGATAATTTTTTCCTGATTTTCGATGGTCCCATATGCATGGTATCCCATGCTGATAGACTGGCTATCTACCACTGGCTCATCGGGCCCACGCGACACACGGACATAGCTCCCATCGGGCTGCAACACGCGGCTATGCACATTGTCGTTGAGATAGGTCTCAAGCAGGACATCACGAATGAAGCGCAGCAACTTTTGAGACTCAATCGGGAAGAGCACCTCGATACGGCGGTCGAGATTGCGTTGCATCAGGTCGGCACTCCCGACATAGATCTCTTCATTTCCGCCATTGTAAAAGTAGAAGATACGATTATGCTCAAGGAAGGGGCCGACAATGCTCCGAACGGTAATATAGTCGCTCAAGCCGGGTTGGCCCGGGCGGAGGCAACAAATGCCGCGGGGGATTAAATCTACCTGGACCCCCTCTTGCGATGCACGGTAGAGCGCGTCTATTATCTGCGGGTCTACAATGGCGTTCATTTTGAAGATCATGCGCCCCTGCCCGTGTTCCCGATGGGTCTGGATTTCTCGTTCGATCAATTCGAGAAACCGCTCGCGTAGGCGAACTGGCGCAACCAGCAGCTTTCGGTAGGTGTGCTGGCGGCTGTAGCCCGTGAGCGAATTGAATAGCTCCACTGCGTCGGCCCCAATGTCGGGCTGGCAGGTCAGTACGCCCAGGTCGGTATAGATCCGTGCGGTTGTCGCGTTGTAGTTTCCTGTTCCAAGATGGACATACAACCGAATCCGATCTTTCTCCTGACGCACCACCAGCGCGATCTTGGAGTGGGTTTTCAGCCCTTTCAAGCCGTAGACAACATGCACGCCGGCCCGTTCGAGGGCCCGTGCCCAAGTGATATTGTTCTCCTCATCAAAGCGGGCTTTTAGCTCGACCAGCACCGATACCTGCTTGCCCGACTCGCGGGCTTTCATCAATGCGTTGACCACCGGAGAATTGCTCCCCACGCGGTAGAGCGTTTGTTTGATGGCCAGGACATTCGGGTCAACCGCCGCCGTCCGGATAAAATCTATCACCGAGGTGAAGGAGTCGTAGGGGTGGTGGAAGAGCACATCTTGCTGGCGAATGACAGAGAATATGTCGGTATCACTCTGGAGGATGGCCGGAATGCCTGGCATAATGGGAGAGAACTTCAGGTCGGGACGATCAACTTTCGAGAGCGACATCAGGTCTGAGAGGCCGAGCGGGCCGTGGACGGTGTAGAGGTCGCGGGGGCCAATTTCCAGTTTGCTCATCAGGAGGTGGCGAATACGCTCCGGCATACGGTCGTCAACTTCGATACGCACCACCTTGCCGAAGCGTCGCTGGCGGACGCTTTGCTCGATGGTGCGGAGCAAATCGTCGGCTTCGTCCTCTTCTATCTCCAGGTCGGCATCGCGGGTAATGCGAAATGGATAGGCCTCAATGACTTCGAGGCCAGGGAAGAGGATGTTGAGATGAGCCATAATCACCTGCTCGATCCAAACGAAACAGAAGCAGGGGCAACTATCGGGTGTATCGTGCTCCCCGTCAGATGCGTTCGGGTGTATCAGGTTGCACATTCCCTCTGACAGAGGCACAAGGCGCGGCAATACTTCTGGCACTTTCAACCGGGCAAAGAGTTCACCCTGCTCGGTGTCGCGCACCACAACCGCTAGATTCAAGCTCAGGTTCGAGATGTGGGGGAAGGGATGCCCCGGATCGAAGGCCAGCGGGGTCAGCACTGGAAAAACTTGCTGGCGAAAAAATTCCTCCATTGCCTCGCACTGAGGGGGGGTAAGGTGGTCGTAGTCGTAGATATGCACGCCATTGACCATCAGGCCGGGCATCAGTTCTTCGAGCAGCAGGTCGCGTTTTCGTTTTATCAGCGGCAGCAAACGCTGATGAATCGCCTGGTGCTGCTCTTCGGGGGACATCCCGTCGGGCGAGCGTCTGGTGACATTTGCTGCAATTTGCTGCTTTATTCCGCTCACGCGGATCATAAAAAATTCGTCGAGATTGGATGCAAAAATAGAGAGAAATTTTATTCGTTCGAGGAGCGGGGTTGTTTCGTCAAATGCCTCATCCAGCACTCGCTCATTGAAATCAATCCAACTCAGCTCACGATTGAGGTAGTTTGAGGCAGAGCGTCCTTCTAGCGGTTTTCGTAGCTGATTCAGCGATTCCGGAACCTTTTCGGTCTCGTAGAGGGTCATACTAACGATTGCCCCCTTATGGGTTATAAGGACGAGGAGAACACACGAACGAACTGAAAAAAGTGGCGGGGATGACGGGATTCGAACCCGCGTCCTCCACCTTGACAGGGTGGCATCCTAGGCCACTAGACCACATCCCCGAAAAATTTCTATGGTGACCCCAGCGGGATTCGAACCCGCGATCTTTGCCTTGAGAGGGCAATGTCCTGGACCACTAGACGATGGGGCCACGCTTTTCCGCCCATTCGTTGTCGTTTCGCGTACACCCCTTCCGGTTGCACGCTTGCCATTGTACCACATCTTCTGCGCTCTTGCAATTGCCAGATTGCCAGAAACTCTGACCTGTTCAGATTCGGGAGCATCGCTCCAGGGAGCGCGGGTATCCTGCGCGATCCGATGCAAGCAAGACGCTTGCGCTCCCAGGGTTTCACCTTCAAATGTGAACAAGTACGAAACTCTGTGGCTCTCCAGATTGCTCCCGTGCCTGGCCCCGCGAATCTGGTATAATACCTGGAGATGATGAATAAGAAGCAGAACATAGCTTCCCGCACGTCCATTCTCATCGGGGTAAGTGCGCTCTTCCTGCTCTCCGTGCTGGCGAGTTTTGCGGGCGGGTTTCTTGTGGGGGGGGTAAGTGGCTATCTTGTGGCCCATGATCGCCTTGTGTCGCTCTCTCAGACTACCCCGACCACCCCAACCATGGCGGCATTTTTGCCCGATGGGGCAGAACATGTGCCAACAACGACAAGCGAAACGTCACCGCTTTTGCAGCCCGGTTCGCCTCCCACACCACCCACCGATAGGACCTCAGCCCTGATGGTTGCCGCTGTCAAACATGTTGCGCCTGCGGTCGTGACGGTGCTCAACCGCCGCGGGAGCCTGGTGGGGGGGAGCGGGAGCGGGGTCATTATCAGCACCGACGGCTACATTATCACCAATCAGCACGTTATCGAAGGGGCCGAGCGGTTTGACGTGGTGTTCCCCGATAGTAGCATCCACGATGCGGCCCTCATCGGGGCCGACCCTATGACCGATATTGCCATCATCCAGGTAGATGATCCTGTTCCTGCCATTGCAACCATTGGCGACTCGGAAACACTCCAGCCTGGCGAAATGGTGCTGGCTATTGGTAGCCCCCTGGGAAATTTTCGCAACAGTGTTACCGCTGGCGTGGTGAGTGCGCTCAATCGTTCCGTTGGCTCTCTTGAGGGGCTTATTCAAACCGATGCCGCTATCAACCGTGGCAACAGCGGCGGCCCGCTCATCAACTTGCAGGGGGATGTTGTTGGCATCAACACGCTGGTTGTGCGCGGACGCGAATTGGAGAGCGACGCAGAACCCCAGGCCGAGGGGTTGGGGTTTGCGGTGCCAAGCAGCATCTTCGAGCGTATCAGCGATGAACTTATTGCCTCTGGCGAAGTGGTCTACCCCTACCTGGGCATCCGCTACCAGATGATTGACGGGAGCCTGGTTGCCCGCTACAACCTGCCCATCCAGCATGGGGCCCTGGTTTTCGGGGTGCAAGAGGGGACACCAGCCAGCCTGAATGGACTTCAGGCTGATGACATTATTACCGCTATCAACGATGTCCCCCTCGCGCTCGAAAATTCGCTTCGCTTTGAGTTGATGCGTTACAAGCCTGGCGACGAGGTGGAACTGACGCTCCTGCGCGATGGGCGCGAGAGGACGCTGATGGTGACACTGGCAATGCGCCCCTCGGAGATGTCGCCATAGCGCGAGAGCTACTCGACGGGTTATGTGCTTTCGGGTGGGCGGTTCCCGTTCCCCGCGTCTCCCTCGCATCCTTCGCTCTCCTGCGGGATGTTCGCCAGAAACTCATCTGCGGACGATGCCTGGACCGCCGCATCAACCAGACGCTCCAGGGTCCTGGTATCAAGCAGTTGCAGACGGGCCAGCAGAGAGGGAGGGAGCACCCCGAAGCGGAGAAGGGCAATGCGTTCTACGGTGTGGCGCAAACTTTCGCGTTCTCCTTCTTCCAACCCCGACTGCCGCCCTTCTTCCAACCCCGACTGCCGCCCCTTTTCCAATCCATCCAGTCGCCCCCGCTCAAAAATATCTCGATACCAGGGTGATTTTTCCAGTACGACCATATCCCACCTCATAATCTGCTGAACGACCCGGCTCTCTAACACGAAACTGGCAAAGAATGCCAGCAACGGTTCCAGGTCTTGCCACCGCTCATCATGCCGCAGGTCGTGGACAGCCCGCCGAATCATCGTTTTCTCGTTCCCACCGCGCAACAGGGGGACAAAGGGCAGCAACGACGGAATGGGCCGTTGAAACACAATATCTACGTCCACTTCCCACAGATTGATGGTGCGGAAATCCCTTCGCGCAGTCAACCCCATAAACGTTTGCTCGTAGCGGTCTGCTATAGGCCTGTTGCCCGGAGTGGGCAGCAGGTTGATGACCACCGGATAGACTGGCAAGGCGTACTTTTCTACCGCCAGGGCGGAATAGGCATTCACGCGCACGGGCACGCGAATATGGGCTTGAAACTGGATTTCGTTCAGGGCAAGAAACTCACCCTCTGTAGGAGAATATGCGCGGATGAGGGCATCTGTTTCGCGGCTAATCCACTGGAACTCTCCCGTTGCCAGGACACCATGCGCGACAACATCGGACCGTTGCGTTACCCACTGGAGCCAGGCCGTGGGATCAAGCCCGATGATCCGTTTGCTCCCAATATCTGCCGTTTGTGTCATGCTCTTGCTGTCCTTTACTAAACCTGCTTCCTGGTGTCATCATACCATAATTTTACTGCTTGACAGCAGCAAAATAAACCCGTATCCTGTTTCTACATCTTGGGAAACTTCAAAAGCGTAAGATTGTTTTGGATTGAACCGCAAAATTCCAGGAAGGATACAACAACGTATGGATGCAAAAGCGATATGGCAGGGAAAAATGGCCTTCACCGGCACGGCCAACAGTGGCTACACGATTCCGCTCGATGCAACCTCGAAAGTTGGCGGTGATGATGGCGGCTTCCTCCCCCTCGAATTGCTGGCGGTGGGTATGGCCGGATGTACGGGGATGGATGTTATTTCTATTTTGCAGAAGAAACGCCAGGACGTGACCGGGTTCGAGGTGCGCGTGCATGTGGACCGCGCCGATGACTACCCACGGGTTTTCACCCATGTCAACGTGGAATACGAATTTACCGGGCGCAACCTTGATAGAAAAGCCCTTGAACGCGCCGTCAATCTTTCTGAAGAGAAATACTGTTCGGTAACAGCAATGTTTCGCAAGACTGCGGAGATAACCTCTACGATTATTGTAAATGAAGCGGAATAGCCCGGCAATGCACTCTCGCTATCTCCCATTCGCTCCCGCAGGTTTCGCACCTGCGGGAATCCCTCCTTTCAACCCTTTCGGCCTGGGAATTACGTGGGTGTGTCCTGGTGTTTTGCTTGTTGCGCTCTTCTTCCTATCTCTTGCAATGCTCCCTCCTCATCCCACCAGGGCCGCTCCCCCGCCCAACGTTGTCGCCTTCCCCATTGGCACCTCGGTTGAGGGGCGGGAGATTGTGGTATGGCAAATCGGAGAGGGGAGCCGCCCGCTTGTCATGGTTGGGGCCATCCAGGGGAGCGAGGGGAACACGGCCCACCTGGTTGAACAGCTTGCCCACCGCTTTGCTGCAACAATGCACCTGTTGCCCCCCGATACCTGCCTCTACCTGCTCCCCGTGCTCAACCCCGATGGGCTACATCACTCCTCACGCTACAACAGCAATGGCGTGGACCTCAACCGCAACTGGGATAGCGGCAACTGGCAACCCGATAGTGTGGATGCGTCGGGAGCGGTGCCCGGCGGGGGTGGGACGGTCCCCTTCTCCGAACCCGAAACAAAAGCCCTGGCCGAATGGCTCTTTGAATTGCGGGCCCGCTCCAGCAGCGAGGTGATGGTGCTCTTCTACCATTCGGCCTATCCTCCCACCGGCCTTGTCCTCCCCGGCTCTGCCGGCTCAACGCTAACCCGCGCCTTTGCCCAGGCTCTTGGCTATCGTTCCTCGGCTACCTGGTCCTCTTACCCTGTTACGGGCACGGCCCCCGGCTGGTGTGCCCGCCACGGTTTCCACTGCTTCGAGACGGAACTCCCGAACCGTGCCAATCTGAACGCAACGCAGGTGCAACGTCATGCAACTGCCATTCTCGCGGTGCTGCTCCACGGGCAGACGCAGCCGGGCCAGCGATGTTTTGCCGAAACAGGTTTCTGTATCTTCGGGCATATCCGCCACTTCTGGGAGCAGCACGGGGGGATAGCCGTTTTTGGCTTGCCCATTACCCCGCAGCACAAGGACATCATCAATGGCACAAGCCGTGAAGTACAGCTTTTCGAGCGGCACCGGCTAGAAATTCATCCGGAGCACGCTCCGCCCTACGATGTGCTGCCGGGGCGCATCGGGGTTGAGCGGCTGGAGCAGCAGGGCCGTAACTGGTGGATTTTCCCCCGCACTCCCCCTCCCAACCCTGCGGATTGCTCCCTTGCAGAAACGGGCCACGCCATCTGCGAGCCGGTTCTCAGTGCGTGGCGAGCACACGGCATCGAGCTTGATGGCCACCACGGCACGAGCGAAGCCGAAAGCCGGGCCCTCTTCGGCCTGCCCCTCAGCGATGTGCAAACCGAAACGCTCCCCGATGGACAGTCCTACCAGGTGCAGTGGTTCGAGCGGGCCCGCTTTGAGATCCACCCATTCCCCACTGACGACGCTCCCGCGATGGTCCTTTCTGGCCTGCTGGGCCGCGAACTTCAGCAGGGACCATAATAACTACCCTTCAATCTCCCTCTGGCTCCGGGTCTATCTGCACCCGCACCAGATCGGGCATAACCCGGCGTATCTCCCGCTCCATTTGCGCCATCGCTATATGCACATCTGTCAGCAGCATCACGCCAGGGAACTGACGACGTATTGTTACAATAACCCCCGCATCGGTTCGCAGTGTCTCCACTCCCACGAGTGAGGAGGCACAGGGCAGGCTGTTGAGATGCTCAACAACCTGTTCCTGGACAGGCGCGCGTGTCGCCGCGTGGATATAATCGTGGCGCGGCTCCAGGTGAACAGCGACTCGGGTTTTGCAGGGAAGCTCTGAGACAACAGCATCCTCAAGCCGTTCTGAATGAACGTGTGCTTCTGCCAGCGACATGTGCTCTGGCAACTCCAGGTCCATCTCAACACGCACATCTCCTCCGATTTCGTAAATGTTAAGATTGTGAACCCGTAGCCCCAGACGTTGGGCCACTGAATAGACGGCCGTATTGTATGATTCGGCCATCGTGCGGATTGGCGCAACCGAAACAATAACACTCGCATCCCCTAGACTCCTCTGCACCACATTCTCAACATCATGGGCTAGTTCATACGCTTCTTCCAGCGAATGTCCCCGCGCCATCCCTACCTGCACATCTACAAAAGGTTGCTCCCCCACAAACCGCGTCCGCACCTGGATGTGGTCGGAAACAACCCGCGGTACCTGAGAAATCCGACGGCTGAGAAACGTGTTCAAGTCACCGGGGATGCCATCCATAAGGACATACATCGCCTGGTAGCCAATGCCCCACGCGGCGCGGATGGCCAGCACCGACACAACCGCGGCGACGATGGCATCGAGCCGCAGAATGAACCAGGAGGGGAAGAGAAGCCAGGGCGAAAGAGCCATAACCGATAATGCCACTATCACCAGCAACGAGCGCAGCATATCGCTCCGAAAGTTTGTGACACTTGCCGCGAGCGTCTGACTCCTGAGCTGATGGGCTGCTCGACTGAGATAATGCACTCGTCCTGCATTGATGAACAGAGCGACAATGATGATGACGAATACCCAGGGCGATAGATGGGGGGGATCAGAGGAGCGCACGATCTGTTTGCAAGCCTGGGCCAGAACCCACCCATAGGCTGCCACCATCAATACCGCCTGCGCCAGGGCCCCCAGGTTCTCGGCCCGTGCGTGCCCATACGGATGATTGGCATCGGGAGGTACATCGGCTATCCGCACCGCAAAGAAGGTAATTGTATCTGACACCAGATCAATGAGTGAGTCTGCCGCCTCCGCCAGGATACTCAAACTTCCACTGAGCACCCCCACGCTTACCCTGATCATCGCAATGGCTACACTACACCCGAATGAGAAGAGAGCCGCAGATTTTTTTGTTTTTAGCACCGTACCAGTATCCGCTTCCCCTTTCATACCAAATCTGGATAGATAATTTCACCACAAAGGCACGGAGTACACAAAGGAAGCCTCTTTCAAAAAACCTTCGTGCCCTTTGTGTCTTTGTAGTTTTTTTGTGTGTTCAACCGGAGATGGTATCATCTGGTCAACGGTTTCATCAAATGCTTCTTCCCGTGGGTACTCAGGAATGGTGAATAGTCGTAATAGTTCGCCCACCTCCCCCCACGCGGGCACGTCGGGTTTGCTATTCCCCCACCGTTGCCAGCACCAGCGAACGAACCTCGCGCAGCAACTCATCGCGGGTGTGGGCCCCCTTCTGGAGAATGCTGCTCACCTGCCCATTCAAGCGGTTGCGGTCTTCCGCCGTCAGATCCATAGCAGACACCACAATGACCGGAATGGTTCGCCAGACCGGGTGGCGGCGCACTTCTGCCATAAACGCGAACCCGTCCATTTCGGGCATCATCAGGTCGAGCACAATCAAATCGGGTACCTGGTGAGCAAGTTGTTCAAGCCCTACCCGCCCATTCTCTGCCTCAATGACCAACCAGCCTTCTTTCTGGAGCATCCGTTGCATCATCGTGCGTATCTCATCATCATCTTCAATCAGCAACACATGGACTGCTGCAGTATCAGCATCGTAGCGGCGGTATCGCTTGAGCAGGGCGGCCAGACGCTTGTGCTCAATAGGTTTCATCAGGTAGTCGGACGCGCCCAGCGCGTAGCCCAGGTTGCGCTCCTGTACCATTGTCAGCATAATCACGGGGATATGGAGCGTCTCCGGGTCGCCCTTCAGTGCGCCAAGCACCGACCACCCATCCATCCCCGGCATCATCACATCCAGCGTGATAGCGTCCGGCTGGAGTTCTCTGGCCAGGCTCAGGCCGGTCTTGCCGTCGGAAGCAGTAATGACGCGAAACCCCTCTTTCATAAGAAACCGCTGCATCAAATCACGCACCGAAGCATCATCATCAATCACCAGCACGGTCATCAGGCATGGGAAGGCTGGCGCAACACTGGATGTTTCCCCATTCGCCAACGAAGCCGCCACAGCAAGATCATCCTGGGAGGGGGGAGGGGCCACGGCGACGGGCAGCCGGATAGTGAAGATTGACCCCTGCCCCTCCACGCTCTCAACCGCAATATCACCCCCCATCATCTCGCAGAAATACCGGGTAATCGTCAACCCCAGGCCGGTGCCGCCATACTTGCGGGTCGTGGATATGTCAGCCTGAGAAAAAGCGTCGAAAATACGCCCAAGTTGCTCCGGCTTCATGCCAATCCCCGTATCGGAAACCCGAAACATCACATAGCCCTGGGAAGAAGGGGGATCGTGCGCATGCGCATGTTCATGCTCTTCGCTGGTTGTCGCCGGCTCAGGCACCCCCCGTACCTCCAGCGTAATCGTCCCACTGTCGGTAAACTTGTTGGCATTGCTCAACAGATTAAATATGCCCTGCCGAACCCTGGTCAGATCAGCATACATCGTCTCCGGGTGGTCCGCACAAAGCACCAGCAGGGTATTGCCCTTCCGCTCGATAACCGGCTTCATTGTGGAGACAATGCCATCTACCAGCATCGTCACGGTGAAGGTTTCCAGGAAGAGGTCCATTTTGCCCGCCTCAATCTTGGAAATGTCGAGCACATCGTTGATGAGGGCCAGCAGGTGCTCCCCGGCGGTGCGTATTTTCCGCAGGTCGGGGATAAAGTCCTCATTGCCTATATCCTCGGCTTCCTCGGTCAGCATCTCGCTGTAGCCGATGATTGCGTTGAGCGGGGTGCGGAGTTCGTGGCTCATATTGGCCAGAAAGGTGCTTTTGGAGAGGTTCGCAGCTTCGGCGGCTTCTTTTGCCTGCTGGAGTTCCTCGGTGCGCTCGGCCACCTTCCGCTCCAGATCATCGGCGTGGCGTTTGAGCAACCCCTCGCGCTCCTGGTAGTAGTCAATGCGCTTTCGCATCTCCTCCGGGGTTATGCGCAGTTCTGCCAGGATGGTGCTATACATCTGCGACAGTTCCTGCGATTCGCGGCTGTTGAGCCGCATGCCCTCCCGCACCGCGCTATGAGCCGTGGCCGCCCCTATTGAACCCGATAGGAGCGTTTCAACCTCCTGGTGCAGCCGGGTCAGCTCAACAATGGAAATGTGCTGGCGGCCCGCCAGACCCGCGGCCTGGACGCACTGCACAGCCATCTCGCCGGCCCGGGCCGGGGGGAAATAGCTACCGAGCAGCGTTTCAATTTCCTGCTGCTTGTCAACCAGGTCAATAAACGACTCGCCATTGTGGTTGGATACCGGCTTCGCCCCGTGGCCATCCAGCGCATGCACAAACGCATCGGCCATTGTCGCCTCGCTGTCGCTCTGCCGAAACATGAGCGACCCGACCACGTAGCAACTCGTGTTTATGAGCGTACTCCACAACACCGCGTGGGTCAGCGGGTCGAACCCCTCCATTCCGAAGAGGTGCTCCGGGCGGAGCAGCGCAATTCCCCACGGCCCCTCGGTAAGCAGCGTTTGTGGCAACCAGCCGCTTTTCACAAGCGCGGGGAGCAAGAGGGTATAGAACCAGAGCGCAAACCCGGCCAGCAACCCCATCAACGCCCCGGCCCGGTTGCCGCGCTTCCAGAACAGCCCACCCAAAAACGCTGGCGCAAACTGAAAGACAGCAGCAAAAGCTATCATCCCCATATTCATCAGCATATAGGAGCCACCCACTGTCTGCTTAAACCAGTAGCCAACCAGAATAATGAGCGCGACGGCTACCCATCGGCTCTGGAGCAGGGAGCGGCGCAGGAACAGGAGCGGCCTGACCAGACTGATCAGGGGGAGCAGGAGATGGTTGGTCGTCATCGTCGCCAGCGTCATCGTGCTGACCATGACCATGCTGGTTGAGGCCGAGACCCCGCCGATAAAGACCAGCAGCGAGAGCAACGTCTGCCCGTGATCAATGGGAAGCTGAAGGACAAAGGTATCGGCATACCGGGCATCGTAGCCCATCAGTAGCCCCCCCATTGCAATGGGCAACACAAAGAACGTGATCAGCAGCAGGTAGAGGGGGAAGAGCCACATAGCGGTACGGATATGCTTCTCGTCAACGTTCTCAACAACCATCACATGGAACTGGCGCGGCAGGAGCATAATTGCCCCCATCGAGAGGAGCAGGGAGGTTATCCAGCGGGGAGTAGACACGTAGGGCAGGTCGAGCGCAACGTCTGGCGTGGACAGTCGCTCCGACAAACGCGAGAATATATCGTCCAGGCCGTGGTACAGCCCGTAGGTGACAAAAAACCCCACAGCAAGAAAGGCAATGAGTTTGACCAGCGATTCAACGGCCAGCATCATCACAATGCCCTGGTGCCGCTCCGTCGAATCGAGCCGCCGCACCCCGAAGATAATCGTAATGAAAATCAGCAGGATTGCGACAACAAAGCTAATATCTACCCCCAGAGAGGCGGGGTCAGCAACGGGAGGGGAGCCAGCAGCGGGGGAAGCGGGAGAGGTGAGCACCGCAAAGGTTGTTGTCATGGCTTTCAACTGGAGGGCAATGTAGGGGACAATGCCGGCAATGGCCATCAGCGTGACAACCGCGGCGATGGCCTGCGATTTGCCATAGCGGGCCGAGATGAGGTCGGCAATGCTGGTTATGCGATGACTATTTTTGATGCGGACCAGCTTCCGCAAGAGAAACCACCAGAGCACCGCAACGATGGTCGGGCCCAGGTAGAGCGTGGTGTAGAGCATGCCAGAGTTTGCGGCATTGCCCACGCTGCCATAGAAGGTCCACGAGGTGCAGTAGATGGCAATAGCGAGAGAGTAGACAACCGGATTGTTGGCCAGGTTCTTGCCGGCCTGGGCGGCCCGTTCAACCCCGAACGCAATGAGGAACAGCAGGCCCGTGTAGACAACAACAACAGCAATGATAACCAGTGGATTAAACATTGTCCGTTCCCCGTCCTCCTACCGGTCCTGCCTGCTCCTGCTCCTGCTCTTCCATACGCCCCTGTTCCATCCCATGCTTTTCGTTCTCTCCAGCAAGCTCCCCCTCGGGGGAACCGGCTTCATAGCTTACGCTCATACCCAACAGCAAAAGAATGACAAGCCCCCAGGGAATGAAGAGGTATTGAAACATTTGCCAGGGATGTTGTATTGCTAACTGGGCAAAAAATGGCCAGCTAAAGACCAGCACACAAAGCACCGCTACAAAGAGTTGAAATTCTCCCTGACGGAGAAGCTGTTTAACCCGTTTCATCAAATGCTTTCTCCCGTGGGTATTCAGGTGTGTTATCAGGGCAATCGCATCTAAATTTAGAAAGATTTCATGTCTCTACGGAGCCACATAGCCCCTATGGTTGGATTTTCAGTTTTTCAAACAAGTGTGCTGAGGGCAAGATCAGGACCAGGTAAGAATGATTTCTCTATCAGCCGGCCTGTTCGGGCGTGCCCTCCACACCAGAGGCAGAGGAAGGAGTATTGATTGGCAGGGTGAAATAGAACGCATTGCCAATACCCTCGACACTCTCAACCCAGATTTCTCCGTGGTGCATCAGCACAAACTCACGGCTCAGATAGAGACCCAGGCCAAGCCCCTCTGCGCGGCGGCGGCCACTGGCCCGGTAGAATCGCTGGAAGAGGCGGGCCTGCTGTTCGGGCGTGATGAGGGGGCCGTTGTTCGCCACCGATACAAGTACCTCTCGCCGTGTTGGAGCGGGGGCAATAAGCGGACCGGTCTCTGTTTTTCCTTCCGGCCCCCCCCGCTCAATCACCCTGAGATAGACCTTGATAGTGCTTTCTGGTGGGCTGTATTTGATTGCATTGCCGACCAGGTTAGTCAACACCTGCCGGATGCGAAGCTGGTCACACGGAACCATGATTTCGGACTGGTCGCTCTCCAGCAGAAGCTCGCGGCTACCGGCTTCGGGGCGACGCTGGTCGAGCACCTGGTTGGCCAGCAGCACAAGATTGACCTGCTGGAGCTGGAGTTCAATCCGCCCGGCATCTAACTTGGAGACATCCAGCAAATTGTCTACCATCCGGAGCATATGGGTCACTTGCTGCGAGAGAATAGAGAGGCCGCGCACATCGCGGGGGTCCGATTCGCTGTTCTGCCATTTGCGCGAGAGCAGCATATCGGCATAGCTGCGGACCGAAGCCAGCGGGCTACGCAGTTCATGGGCTGTCACTGCCAGAAAGTCATCTTTGGCCCGTTCGAGTCGCTGGTTTGCGGTAATGTCGCGGAAGATAACCACGGCCCCCTCAATTTCGCCCCCATTCGAGCGGGTTGGCGCACCGCTAAAACTCATTACGCTGTTGTTGCCGCTTGCCCCGTGGAGCAACACGCGGTAATCGTGGAACACCTCGCCGGCGAGGGCGCGGACCATCGGGAGTTTTTCCAGAGCCATCGGCTCACCGCTAAGGTCGCGGATACTATAGAATTCGGTCATCTCACTCAGCGGTTGCTCAAACGGGACAGAATCCAGGCTGAGCAACTCCATAGCGGCTTCGTTTGCCAGCACCAGGCGGCCCTTGCTATCGCAGAGAAAAACCCCTTCGGCAATGCTGTTGATCACGGTATTCAGTTTGTTGCGCTCAAGCTGGCTGGCTTCGTAGAGCCGCACGTTGGCAATGGCAAACCCGACCTGGTTGCTCAGAGGCATCAGCGAAGTCAGGTCAAGACTGCGGGGCAGTGAGCCATCGCCAAACAAGCCAAGCACCCCGACCACCGTCCCACCAGCCAGCAGCGGGAGGTAGGCGCAACTTTCCAGGCCGAGGTCAAGCAGAGCCGCCTCGCCGCGCTCCTCGATAAGCGGACGGAGCGTTGGCTGCCCATAGGTAAACACCTCTTCGCACGCTGCGCCCACCACAGGCACCGCCGAGAGCGAGCGGACGTAGTCGCCGGGCAGGCCGTGCGCGGCTCCCGCCCGGAGCGTGGATGTAGAAGGATCGAGCAGCAGAATGATCCCCGACGAGACTGGCAACAGATTCAGCACAACATCAAGAACATTTTCCATCAGGTCTTGCAAATCGGTCGCGGTACTGATAGCTGTCACAACCGCATCAAACGCCCCGAGCCGCTGGCAATTCTTCTGGGTTTCTTCGTAGATCTGGGCACTCCGGATAGCCGCGGCAATGGTATTGGCGAAGGTGTGGAGCACCTGCAAACAGAAAGGGGACATGGTATTGAGGACGAAGTGTTCATCAGGGGGCCTTTTCTCCTGTTCCGGTTGGTCCGGCTGCTCCGGAGGGGCCGGCTGCGGCAAAAAATGCATCAATTCCATTACTCCGATAGTCTCACCCTCCCGCTGGAGCGGCAGGCAGAACACCAGAAGCGCATGAGGTATCTGCTCCCCAATCTTTTGAAACAGGGCTTTGTTCTGGGTGCTGGTATAGCTGACCATTGTATGGTAGCCGGTTTGCCCCACCACAGATACCAGATCGTTGGCCTGGAAGGCCTGGCCCGCCACCCCCTCGCCGGGGACAATCTGGCAGGTTTGCAAGGCTCCGAGGAGCGAGGGGTCGAGCGTAAGCCCATGAAATGAAGCCATCCGCAGTTTTCCGCTGCGGCGGTCGTAGAGCCAGAGCAACCCGGCCTCAACCCCAGGCAACACCTGCATCACCCGCGCCATCAGTCCATGCAGAATTTTCTCAAGACTGAGTGTTCCGACCAGAGCTGCCGAAACCGTCTGAATGTTGGCCAACACCTCCGCCATGCGTTGCGGGTCGGGAGCGGCGGGCTGAGGTAGCCTGGTTTCCCCGTCCGGAGCCAATGGCTCGCGCTCACGGCTGGCCAGAGCGGCTTCTTGCCCACAGGAAGGCGTGGAGGGATGCTGTGCTTGTTGCTCAAGCGGTTCTTGTTCGTAGGGGGAGGTTCTCATCATTCCTGCTTTCTTTATTCCTGCTTCCTTTGCGTTGCCCAGGCCACCGCACGCGCAATCCCTTCATCCAGGGGAACTTGCGGCACATAGCCCAACAATTCCCGTGCCAGGGTGATATTGGCGATATAATGGGTGACTTCACCGGAGAGCTTTGTTGGCTCGACATTGATCTGTGGCTCCACCTTCAACGCTTTCCCAACCAGTTTGGCCATATGGACAAGCGTATTCCCCTGGCCATAGGCCAGGTTAATCGTCCGCTGCGATACCTGGCCAGCGAGCAATCGCTCAATACCGCGGATAATCCCATCCACGCAATCATCCACATAGGTGAAATCCAGGACCTTTTCGGCACCGTAGACTGTCACCGGCAACCCCTGGTTAATCCGCTTGATGAACAGCGGGATAACCCGCTCCATGCGTTCCAGGTCATCGTCGTAGCGGCCATAGACATTGGAAAACCGAAACACGATGTAGCGCAGACCATAGCAGCGGGCATAGGAATAGATGAGAGCCTCGCCAGCGATCTTGCTGGCCGAATAGGGGCTTTCCGTATACTTAAATTCTGCTTGCTCTTCGCCGGTAATGTAGCGGCGAATATCGCCATACACCTCGCGGGAGGAGGAGAAGATAATCGGGAGATTGTTGGCGCGACAGTATTCGAGCACATTGAAGGTACTGTTGATATTTTCCAGGGCGCGGTGTGGCTCGCGCACAAGCTGATGGACTTTGGCGTTGGCGGCCAGGTGGACGACAATATCAGCAGGGGGGTAGGGCGCGTTTCCAATGCCCCCGCTAAAATCGCGGTAGGGGGCCTGCAAATCTTGCAGCAAGGTAGGAAATGCGTCCGTCCAGGTATTGATACGGCGGTCCACGCCAAAAACGCTGTGTCCTTCGTTTTGCAAACGGAGGGCCAGATTGGTCCCAATCTGGCCACTGGAACCGGTGATGATTACACGATACATATGCTTCCTTCTGGTAAGTGTTCAGATGTGGAGGTAAAACAGAGCTGCGCACATCAGTAAGCGGATGTTTGTCCCCTCCCTTTCTTCCTTCATGATACCATAAACCAGAAAGAAAGATTTCTCGTCATTCTCAATTGCGCAATTTAATGGTATGATGCTGTCTAGCATGAATATAGATATAATGCCTGAGAACAACAACACGAAAAAGGAACCGACACCTGATCCACCTTCCGCACCCGCAGAAACGCTCGTGTTGCTCGGAGAGTTGAGCCGGTTGCTCTATGAGCGGCGGTCCCTTGCCCTTCGGCTCAAAACCCTGCTCAAGGAGATGAGAGATCGGCTCCCCTGCCACGATGTTCGGCTTACCTGCTGGTTTCAGTCGGCACGGCGTGGCTCCCAACGCCAGCAATTTTTCTTTCCCGACCCGCCCACCTATCCCTGGGACAATGGACTGATGCGCCAGACCGCAATGGAAGGGCAGGGGCAGATTATCACTCGTTCCCTTGTGGCGAGTGGCAACCCAGAGGAAGCGGAGGAAAACAGGGGTCCGACGGAGTATCTTGGGGCCCCGATTGTGTGGAACAGCCAGCTCTGGGGGGTGCTGGAGCTGCGGACCGATGGTCCCGAGCCGATTGGGGCCGGGGTGAGAGGGGTGATTGCAGCCCTGCTCCCACAGCTTGCTGCAAGTATCGCGCAGGAGGGAGAGCGATTGCAGCAAAATACCGCGCCCAATCTCCAGATATTGCGTCGTGGTTCCAACGCCTCATCAACCGCTCCATTGACCGATGAACTGCTGGCGCGGGCCCCGCTGCTGGCTGTGCTCGAACAGGAAATCCAGGAGCCGCAACCATTGCACAAATTACTCACGCTCTTGCTGCGCTGGTCGCTCGACGAAACCGGGGCAGAAGCGGGGGCTATCTGCCTGGTTGATCATGAGCGGGCCGAACTGGTGATGCAGGTATACGAGGGATATACCCCGCAGATGCAGCAGGCAGGTCTTTCGGGAGAGCCACATCCCCGCTGGAAATGGGACACGGGCCTGGCCGGGCGGGCCGCCCGCACCGGGCGGGCCCTGCTTGTGCGCGATGTGACGCTGGAGGACGACTTGCAACCCGTGGCGGCAAATCTGCGGGCCGAGCTGGCCGCTCCCATTCGCCAGGGAGAACGGGTTCTCGCCGTGCTTGTGCTCGATAGCCCCCGTTCTGCCGCTTTTGGCGATACGGAACTGGCGTTTGTCAATGCACTCTGCGAGCGGGCCGGACTGCCCCTCTCCCACGCCATCTACTACCGCGACCGGGTGGAGAGTGGGGCGCAGCTTGGGCAGGTCTTTTCGAGTTTGCCGACGGGCCTGGCTCTCTTCGACACGAGCGGGCGTGTGCTGCGAACAAACCCCGCATGGGCTTCAGTCTGGGGTATTGAAGATACTCCCGCCAACCGCCCGACCCATATCCCGCTCGATCTGGTGGATGCGCTGCTGCCGCGGTTGTCCGATCCGCTCACGCTCGTTGAGTTTTGCAACCGCGGGCAGCATACCCCACACGAAACTCATATCACCAACATCCAGCTTATCAACCCCGACCAGGAGCTGCATGTGCTTTCCGGTCCCACGCACGACAGTCGGGGGCAGATGACCGGCCGGCTCTGGCTGGTCAACGATGTCACCCACGAGCGTGAGTTGGACCGCCTCAAAAACGAGTTTGTCTCGATTGTGTCGCACGAGCTACGAACACCGCTGACATCCATTCTCGGCTACACCGAGCTGCTGCTGGCCCGCGATTTTGCCCCTTCAGAGCAACGGCAGTTTATCCAGACAGTGTATGACCAGGCCAACCACCTTTCGCAGCTTGTCGAAGATTTGCTCAGTGTTTCCCGCATCGAGTCGGGGCGGATAAAACTCAATCGCTGGAGCGTCATCCTGCGGCAGGTTATCGGCGAAATCACAAGTCAGTTGGGGACGCTGGAATACCATCGGATGCTCATCCGCATAGGCGAGCCGATGCCAAAGGTCTATATAGACCGCGACAAGATCAAGCAGGTGTTGCTCAATCTAATAACCAACGCTATCAAGTATAGCTACCGGGGAACGGAGATAGAGATTATCGCCCGACCTGTTATTCACGATGCGCCCGACGCGCCCGGCACCCCCACGCTCCCCGACGACCACCCGCCCGGCGAGTGGGTGCTTGTCTGCGTGCGCGATCAGGGCATTGGCATTTCGCCCGAAGACCTGCCGCATATCTGGGAGAAATTTTATCGTGTGGACAATACCAACACCCGCCGCATCGGGGGGGCCGGGCTTGGACTGCACATTGTGCGTTCGCTCGTTGAGATGCACGGCGGCAGGATATGGGCTGAGAGTGAGGTTGGAGTGGGCAGTACCTTTTCATTTACGTTGCCCGTGGCCAGTGAGATCATGATGAAGACCGAAATGAGCGAGGAATTGATTGAACGAGGAATTGATTGATTGATTGAACGATGAAACGATGAATTGAGAGATACTGAATAGTGCATACGATGATTATTTTTAACCCGAAAGCAGGCCAGGCCGAAGAATTGTACCAGCAGCTTGAGGCCGCGGCGGATACCTGGCGTACCCACGGTTGGCAGGTGGAGATGCACCCCACCAATGGCCCCGGCGATGCGATTACGCTGGCTCGTCAGGCTGCCAGTCAGGGATACGATATGGTGGCGGCGGCCGGGGGCGATGGAACGATCAATGAGGTGGTCAATGGGCTGGTGGGGAGCCAGACGGCCCTGGGGACGCTACCCTTCGGCACGGTGAATGTGTGGGCGCGTGAACTGGGCTTGCCGCTCCAACCGCGGCTGGCCGCCGAGGCCCTGCTGCAATGCCGCGTCCACCCGATTGACCTGGGCCGCGCCGGGGGACGCTATTTTCTGCTGATGGCCGGGGTGGGATTCGACGCGGCTATTACCGCCAGCGTTGACTCAGAAGCCAAGCGGCGGTTCGGGGTCATTGCCTATGTTGTGCGCGGCATACGAAAGCTGCTGCATATTCGCGGCACCCGTGCGCGGTTGTGGCTCGATGGCAGGCAGATTCGAGGGCGCGTCCTGATGATTGTCATTGGCAACAGCCAGCTCTACGGGGGCGTGGTCAAAATTACTCACCAGGCCACCATAGACGATGGGTTGCTTGATGTGTGCGTCATCAGGGGCAATGGCCTCTGGAGTGCGCTGGTGCATGCGGTTGCCATCTTGCGCCGGCGGTATGACCACAACCCGGAGATTACCTACTATCGCGCTCGCACCGTGGAGATAGCCGCCCGCCCATCGCTGCCCGTGCAGGTGGATGGCGATACCATCGGGTATACACCAATGACTGTAGCGGTTGTGCCGGGGGGACTGCGGGCGTTGATGCCGACAAATCTTCCGACGCATCTGCTCCGCCATCGCCCCACCATGTTGCTTCAGGAGGAGGAACGCCAGCAATAGAGATAATGGGGATACCTGACCAAATGAAACCCGCCGCAAGCTACCGCCCTTCAGGGCGGGTAGATAGGCGGGTTTCTCGGAAGGCTTTAGCCCGCCGAATGGCGAAAGACTTTGATGACGGCAATGCTTGTGGTACAATACCTTTCAGGTATTCCCCTCCCACAAACCAACGGCCCATTGTGGCAGACGAGCGGTATTCAGGGCTTGGGAATGGACCTTTCCAACGCGGCTGTCGCTTCGGCGATAAGTGGAGCATGCGTAGTTCCCTGGGCACGGGGCAAGTGGCTGGTTGTGCGGACTCCCGTGGGGAGCGCACGCAAGAAGCCGCCGCACTTGAGCGCGTGCGGAGTGTCACAGAGAGAGAAATGTGTTAAAGTAGAAAAGCGGTAACGTCAAGTGTCATGTTGAAATGGTGAGGGAATATCTCGTTGCCAAGAAATGCGGGCAATACCAGTGGGTCAAGAGACGTGTTCTGGCCCTTCAGTGTTGTGATAACTGGACTGATTCTCATTGGTCTGGTACTGGTTGCTCCCGGCTCATCTCCCGCCACCGCTTTTCCCGAAGCAAACCCCCAGGAACAAGCCGACAATACTGCAACGCCTGAGAACTACCCGATGACCCAGACGGCTATTGTTGCAGCAGCCCAGACAGGCACGGCACAAAAAATCGAGGCGACAAAAATTTCTCGCCAGGAAACAGTGGAAGCAAAAGCACTGGAAGATACCTCGGTAGCACAGACAGCAACAGCAAGGTATCCTATTGTTCGGACCCGGGCGGCCCTGGAAGCAACCAACCAGGTTGTGCAAACAGCGGCCCGAGAGACAGCCACGGTTGAGGCCGCCACCAACCAGGCCGCCACACAAACGGCAAAGGTTGCTTCTCCCACGCCCGTCCCGGAAGCATCCGACCCCACCAGTTCCCCAACCGATACGCCAACCAGTGGCCCGACCCCCGATGTGACCGCTTCATCCACCCCGACACAAAACATTCTTCCGGCTGCACAAGCCTCCGACACGGACGAAGCACCAACCCCGACATTGTCCCCGACCAGCACCACGATCCCAACAGATACCATGCTCCTGACCAACGGGGTTGAGCGGGTGTGTCCTCCGGGGTCTTCCTTTCAGATACGGGGGCAAAATGCCCCGCCGTTGACCTCGCTGCTGCTCTCATTTGATGACGAGATTGTTGGTGGTGGTATCAGCGACATCGGGGGATACTACAGGATGCACCTGATGATAGGGACTGAGTACAGCGGCTCCCACCGGGTTGAAGTGCTTGTCCGCGGGAGCCGCGAAATGGTGCTCTATTTTACCTGCCTTGTTGTGGAGCCAACAAAAACCCCCACTATCACTCCCCCTACCAGCGATGAGTAATCAATCGGGCACGCCCTACCACCTGGCCTCTCTCCATTCGGGGGATGGATTGGGATCTCTCATACCGATTTGCTTTCAAAACAGCATAATCCCCCCACCTGTCCTCCCCCCGGCGGGGGAGGGATTGGGAGGGGAGCGGAACTTCCCTCTCCTCCTGCCCCCTTCTCTCCACGGGAGAAGGGGATTCTGAAGCCTCTCTCCCAGCAGGGGAGGGGTTTGGGGTGAGGGCTTCTGAAGCATCAGAACGCTGTGCAGACTGACCTACCCTCTTGAGAGGGGATTGCTCGAATCCCGTGAATGCTAACGTCTTTCTTGCCTCAACTACTCTCGGACAAAACCGAAACTCTTCACCTCAATCGTGCGTCCATTCAAGGCCTGAAGCGGGCGGTTTGTCCCCCCAAGAAATGCTGCATACGCATCCACCTGTTCTTGCGAAATCTCCACGGGGGTTTTCATCACAATCCAGCGTACTCCTTCGGAACAGGGTGGCGTGGTTAGCGAACCTTCATAGGTATAGTACATCCCATCGGAGGGAAGAATGTTTGCAATGTCAACGGTCGTGGACACCTCTTCTTCCCCTTCTTCCGTTGGTATCGCATCCCAGAACCGGGCCAGCACCGGGTTTTCGGTTTCGCCCGCCTCAAGCATCACGCCAACAACAAGCAAATCTCCGGCCTCGCTCTGGTGAACGAGGTGCAATTCCATATCAGACAACTCCCCATTGATGGCATGCTCACTTGGACTGTGAAAGTGATATTGCAACAACCGATAGGGCGTTCCCTCAAAGGTCAGCGTTCCGGTTGTCGGAACGTTCACCCTGATCGTATGCCCATTATTGAGCACGACTGTTGGGGAAAATGGCTCATACCCAACAATAAGCTCCTGCAAGGATTGGCTTTCAGTAGTCTCAACAATGTTGATGGGCGACTGGCTCTTCCCTGCCGCGCAGGTGCGGTAGGCGCGGCTCAGTCGTCCCCAGTTCTCCGGCCCTGTCGAACCTTTATAGCTCCAATGGGCATCCCCATGGTCTCCTGCATCCCCATGGTCTCCTGTGTTCGCACAAGAGACCAGCACGAATATGGCTACCAGCACAGACAATGCCGCCAGTACACTCCTGTTCATATTTTCCCATTCCTTTCTCTATAGACACAGTGAGCGAATATCTGAGGGCATATTATACCAGATTCTAGTCAAGCAACATCAACCAACGCTCCGCTCCATCTGGTCAACCCCCTCCAGGCGGTCCTCCAGGTCGTCGTAGATCTGGCGGAGTTCTTCGAGCGTGGCTTCGTCGGCATCCCAGAACCCGCGGGAGTTGGCTTCGAGTAGCCGACGGGTAATGCCCGCCGTGGCGTGGGGGTTCAGTTTTGCCAGCCGGTCGCGCATCTCCGCATCGAGCAGGTAGGTTTCGGCCACTCCCTGGTAGACCCACCCTTCCACGGCGGAGGCTGTCGCACTCCAGCCATAGGTGTTGTTGACGCGAGTTTCAATCTCGTGTACCCCCTCGTAGCCGTGGTTGAGCATAGACTCGTACCAGCGCGGGTTGAGCAGTTTGGCCCGCGATTCCAGCCGGACCATTTGCTCCAGCGAGCTGAGCCGCCCGGATGTGGCGATGGCATCGGCAACCATCACATTCGGGCGTTTCTTGCGGAGCATTTCCACACTCTTTGTCACCCCGCCAAGATACTCGTAGTAGTGGTCAACATCGCTGATACCAATCTCAAAGCTATCAATGTTCTGGAAGGTGGCATCAACCGTGGAGAGGGCTTGCTCCATAATGGGGCGCACTTCGCGCCAGTCGCCGCCCGGCATCAGCGAAAAACTCTTGCGTGTGAGGAAGGCTTCGCCAAGCTGTTGCTCCTCGTCCCAGGTGCCGCTCTCAACCAGGTGGTTGACGTTTGCGCCGTAGCTACCGGGCGCATTGGCAAAAATGCGGGTGGCGGCTTCGTCCAGGCTGACATTGAGTTCTGCGGCCTGGTCAATGACGTGTTTGCGGACAAAGTTCTGTTCCAGCGGTTCTTCGGCACTGGCCGCCAGTCGCACCGCCTTATCAAGTAACCGCATCTGGTGGGTGAGCAGGTCGCGGAAAATGCCGCTTACGGTCACGACAACATCAATCCGCGGGCGGCCCAACTCTTCCAGCGGAATGAGCACCACATCGCTGATGTTGCCCAGTTCGTCCTGAGCGGCCCGCGCCCCAAGCAGGGCCAGCACCTGCGCAACCCCCTCGCCATCGCTCTTGAGGTTGTCGGTTCCCCAGAGCACCATTGCAATGGTTTCGGGAAGGCTCCCCTGGTTGCCCCGCATCTGCTCAAGCATCTCTTCAACCAGGCGGGAGCCATTCTCCTGGGCAAAGCGTGAGGGCATACGGAAGGGATCGAGACCATGCAGGTTGCGCCCGGTGGGGACAACGGCGGGGTTGCGGACAACATCGTTGCCGGGCGAGGGCGAGATGTAGCCCCCGTGCAAGGCCCGCAGCAACCCGTTGATCTCCTGCTCATCAACAATGCGGATGGCCAGATCGTTGAGAAAATCCCACAGCTTGTTGAGGGTGCCGGGTTTGATGCTGGCGGCCTGCTGGAGCGAAGCATCGGCGGCAGCGCGGCGCGAGGGATAGGTTTCCTGGAGTTGCTTGCTGGTCTGCCATTCGTTCGCGTGTTTGTCGGGGTGTTTGTTGGCAGGATGTGTATGGCTCGTATCCCCCTGGACAAAATGGACCATTGCTTCGCGGCAAATTGTCTCGATCTTCTCCCAGTGCTGCTGAGCGCGGTGGTCAACTTTCAGACGGGCCCGCAGGTCCTCATAGTTCCAGCCCAGGTTGGCCGCGACCATCTGGGGGAGCGGAGCGAGCGAGGTATCCGGCTGCGTAAAGTTTGCCACCAGCGCGAGAATGTCGGCCAGTTCGGCTGTTGTTGCAGGGCGGCCCAGCACATGCAGCCCCATCGGGATCATCCGCTGCTCCACCTGAAGCAACTCGTGGGCCAGAGCCGCAATGTAGGTATCGTCGCTCATAATCACCTGGCTCTGGCTATCGGTGTCGGGGTGCTGGCCGTTTGCCCCCGCCGGCTGTCGTCCGTTGGAAGGAGAATTGGGAAGGTGGCCATTGACGGGCGGGGGATTTCCTGCCTGAGCATATTGCTGCATCTCAACAGTAATATCCAGCTTTTCCGCCTGGGTGCGAATGTCCTCTAGCAACTCTGGCGAGGGATTCTGGCGGTAGGTATCCAGGCTATCTTTGAGCAACCGCAACCCCTTGTAGAGGCCGGCGTGCTTCAGGGGTGGCACCATATAGCTCACGAGTGTAGCTGCGCCGCGCCGCTTGGCAATCGTCCCCTCACTGGGATTGTTGACACAATAGTAATAGATATTGGGCAAACTCCCAAGCAACCGTGTGGGCCAGCAGGAGCTACTCAAGCCGGCCTGCTTGCCGGGCATAAATTCGAGGGCCCCGTGGGTGCCAAAGTGGATAACCGCATCGGCTTCAAACACATGCTCAATCCAGGTATAGAATGCGGCGAAGCCGTGGTGCGGGGCAGCATCTTTCGCCATCAGGAGACGCATCGGGTCGCGCTCGTAGCCGAAGCCGGGCTGCTGCCCGACAAACACATTGCCAAACCTGCGCCCAAGAATGTAAAAACTCTTGCCATCGTTGAGCAATTCGCCGGGAGCACGCCCCCAGAATGGCTCAATATCCTTGTATGCGGGGAAGAGGCGTAGGTAGTTTGAAACGGGGAACTGCTCGGCAACGTTGCCATCGGTGCCATAGACAAGCTGATTACCCTCGACTACAGCCTGGCGCAGGGCTTCGGGAGTAGAGGGCACCTCAAGCGTGTAGCCATCCTTTTTCAGTTCCAACAACAGACGGTGTAGACTGGCGAACACATCCAGGTAGGCAGCAGTGCCGACACTGCCCAGGTTGGGCGGGAAGTTGAAGAGGACGATGGCGATGTTCTTCTCCGCATTGGCTTTGTTCCGCATACCGATGCGCCGGACCACGCGGTTTGCGGTGAGTTCTATCTGGTCCTGGATGGGAGCGGTGCGGTCGCAACCGTTTGTCGGACCACCGTAGACCCGCGGCTCGGCGGCTCCGTCGAGTTCGGGCACGGCAACGCTGAGCGCAAGCTGGATGGGGGCCAGGCCAATATCATCGCGCTGCCACTCCTCAACATGCTGAAACGCCAGCGGAATCATATCCAGGTAGCCCACGTCGAGCATCTCCAGGATTTCCCGCGAGTCGTGGGGGCGGCTCTCGGCGGGCCCGCCAACCAGCGAGAACCCTGTGCCGTTGAGCAGCAGGTCAATAGCAGCCGATTCGGACTGGTTGTCCCCTTTCTTCCTGGTGCTCTTTGCCTTGTTGTTGCTAAAAAACTTTGTGATGGCCGGGCGAAAATCCAGTCCCCCGCTGTAGGCAACACGCACCTCAACCCCACGCGCTTCAAGGGCACGAGTCAGAGCCGCGATGTGCTCGGTGTTGCCTCCCAGGGCGGCGGCCCGCATCGTGAGCAACCCGATCCGTCCTTTATCAAACCTCAGCTTGCGGCTCCGCTGCCATTTCTGAAAACTCGCCAGCGAGGTAAACGGCTCCGGCGCGTCGGGATGGTAGAGCGCAACGTCGGGATAGATAAGCGGGTCCTGCACGGGGAGTTTTCCCTTGTAGCCAGGGACATAGCGTTCTGTCACCATCAGGAGCATACGGCTCAGGTTTTCCGCCGAGCCATTGAGCCAGTATTGATGGGAGACAATGTAATTGTAGAGATCGCGGGACTTGCCCGGAATGACCTTGAGCAGCTTGCTCAGCCCGCGCACCAGGGTTAGTTGACGCTGGCTCTCGCCGTGGCCGTGGCCGGGGCGCAGCTTGCTAATCCATTGTCTGATCCGCCCGGTTCCCGAAGCAGCTTCCTGCTCCGTTCCATATGAATAGAGATTGAATTTCCCCAGGCGCGTCAGGCGAATCAGGGCGGGGTTGCTGGTAATGATGCAGATAGGACAGGATGCCTGCCCCAGGATACGCTGCAATGGGCGGACAATGTCCTCACTAAACAACATCGAACCAAAGATGAAATCGGCTCTGGCGGCATCTTCTGCCAACCGTTGCCAGGCCTCTTCCCCGCGCAACAATGCAACATTGTAGAGACCTATCCCAACGTCAATGTGATAATCGCCCCGCAGCATTTCGGCAGACGCTCGCAATGCCGCATTATTCGTGACTTCCATCGTCAGGAAAACAAAGCGCATACAACCCCCCTGTTTCTATGCAAAGAGTGGTAGGATACCGGAACAAACGAACCAAACCATATATAGCCCAGGTGAAAACATGACCTTCAATCTACGGAGAACAGGACGCTGTGAATAGATACCTGTTCTGGCGTGCATTCTCAATCTGTCCTTTTTCCAGAGAACCGACCATTCGGGTCTCCCGTTTCCCCCGCTTGTAGCTGCTGAAAATTGACAATATCCATCGTTCCCTCGCCCATAACCATCGCATAGATGCGGTGGCTGGTGAGATACTTTACCATTTCCTCTGGAATATACAGGGAAGCAAAAATGGGAATAATAACCGCATCGCGGTATTCGGGAAAATACTCCGGGAGTTCTTCAAGGGCTTCGATAAAACTATTGATATAATCTTTGCGAACATGGGATTTTGTTTCGTTAATAATAATTCTTTTTTTGCCCGTTTCGTCATCCACGTCACCAACGACAATAACATCAAATTCGCGCCGTTTTGAGCGGTCTCGCTTGTTTCGTATCAGTCTTCTTACCATAAAATCATCAATATCGGTAAAGCCGAAGACATCTCTTGCAATGCCGGGAAGGTTTGGAACAACAATATCTTCTACCAGCGTTCCAAACTTATTGGCCAGTTCGCCCCATCGTTTGTTAAATTCTTTACGGGCGGCTTCGCCATCTTCGCTAATTTTGTCCGTGCGCCGGCTGAACTCTTCGCGGGCGGCCCGTTCTTCCTTCATCATCTGGTCAGTTTTTTGCTCAATGGCCCTGGTCCGCTCCGCATATTCCTCCGTCTCCTGGCGAATCTGGTCAGTCTTCCGCTCAATCGTGGCGATTATCTCCTGGAACTCGGCCTTCATTTCGTCTGTGCGACGGTTGATGGCCTCCGTTTCCGCACGGATTTCTTCTGTATTCCTATCCAGTTTACGCATCATAGCCCTGCTCTCCTGCATAAACCAGGCCAGCGTTGCTTCAAGTGAGCCAATTCGTTCTTCTGTGATTGCCATTGTCTGTCTCTGGTCTTTCCCCGGATTACTTGCCGGTCTCCACTGGCAGAGCCTCCAGCAGAACGACATGGTAGAACCCGCAGCTTACGCGGGTCCTCCGATGGACCAGCATCCCTGTCGAGGCAAGCGTTTGTCTGACAACTGCTTCAGGCATCATCTGAATGTCGGTCCGACGCTGGCTGTGGGGAAAATGCCCCCCCACCCAGTGTTTGAGAGCCAGCAAGCGATTGTGGGGAGCGTAGGTCAGGATGAGCGGGCCACGGCAGATGCGGGCCAGGTGGCGGCACAGTTGCTCGAATGCCGGGCGCGGGTAGTGGATCAGCACATCGAAGCAGACCACCGCATCATAGCTCCCCCCGACGCTCTCCAGGTCGCCCACGGCAAAGCGTATCTGGTCGCCTACCCCTGCCTTCGCGGCCTGCTCGCTGGCCGTGCAGACCATCTGATGGGAAATATCGGTGGCTGTCACCTGAAAGCCCTGCTTTGCCAGGCGGATGCTAAAGAGTCCTGTCCCGCATCCCGCATCGAAGATATGGGCCCCGGCTGGCAATGCATGCTCTGTGAGCCACGCTTCGGCGCGGGTCATCATCATAGCGTGCCCGCGGCGCACGGTGCGGCGTATGGACGATACCTCGCCCTCACCATAGATGGCGGCCCAACGCTCAAACCCGATGCCATCGAAATAGGTCCGCAGGTGTTCTTTGTGATTTTGCGTATCGAGAAGAGGTTTTTTCATAGGACTACCGCCAACCACCAATCACTTCAAAAATTTCTCTATCGCCAATGGGTTTCGGCACAACTCCCGCCGGATTGTTCAAGAGATAATCGGCCAGCTTTTCAAAGGGAGCGATACAGGTTGCCTGAGCCGGATCTTCCATCTCAAAGAGCGTCTTTCCGGCCAGGCGGCTCCGTCGGATGAGTCCGTGATAGGGCACCTCGGCCACCAGTCGTGTCCCGACCAATTCGGCAAACTGGTTGAGCAGCGTCACACCCCCGCCGTGTTCATGGTCAACGCGGTTGGCGATGATGCCGGCCAGTCGCACATCGTAGCGCAAACTTTTTTGTTCCACGGCCATACACAGGCGGTTGGCAGCAAAGATACTGTCGAAATCGTTGCAGGCAATGATGAGCGCGTAGTCGGCATGGTGAAGCGGTGCGCTGAACCCGCCGCATACCACATCGCCAAGCACATCGAACAGGATGACATCATACTTATCGTAGAGGCCAAACTCGCGGAGCAGCTTGACCGTTTCGCCCACGACGTAGCCGCCGCAACCGCTCCCGGCGGGCGGCCCCCCCGCTTCAATCGTATCTACCCCGGCAAACCCCGTCTTCACCACATCGGAGACCAGCACTTCCTCATGGTGAAAATCCACCTCGTCCAGCGCATCTATCACGGTACTTTGCAGCGTGCCGGTGAGGGGAAATGTGCTATCGTGCTTGGGGTCGCAGCCAATTTGCAACACCTTTACCCCCCGCAACGCGAGGGCCGCCGAGAGGTTCGCGCTCGTGGTACTCTTGCCTATTCCGCCTTTGCCATAGACCGCAAGGATTAAACTCATAATACCTACCCGCCAATTGCTTCTTTTGCTTCTCGAAAAATCTCTCCCGTAATTGTATGATACCCTTGCTCTTTTGCAAATTTCTCTGTATTTTTGCGGGCCTTCCCGCGGACAAAGAAGGGCACCTTTTTGAGCATGGCTTCGGCTTCGGGAGTCCAGGCGATAGCCGCGGCAGAGCCGCCAGCCGGCGCGGCCTGCGGTGGGGCGACAGGGGCCGGGGCGGACGGAGGCACTTGTTGTGGTGTTGTGCCCTCGCGCTGCGCTGGCCCTTCTGTGTACTCCAGTCCGGCATCGCCAAACATATCAATCAGATGCTTTTCCATCCCCAGTTTTGTGCTGGTGTAGACCCGGTCCGCTATCACATCGGCCCCATCGAAACCAAGCATGGGGTAATAGCCGAG
This sequence comes from Chloroflexaceae bacterium, assembly GCA_034436975.1. Taxonomy (GTDB): domain Bacteria; phylum Chloroflexota; class Chloroflexia; order Chloroflexales; family Chloroflexaceae; genus JAAUSY01. Next base: position 2,182 of record DAOTUE010000127.1, on the reverse strand, counting down.
CAGGTGGTTTTCAATGTGCGTGGGAGGGGCAATGACCATACAGGGTACATCGAGCTTGCGCGAACTGTGCCGCTCCATTTGCGTCCCGCAGACAAGGTCGGGCGTGTGCTCTGCAATCGTTGCCGCCACATCCTGGAACCGCTCGGTGACGAAGAGATCCGCTTGCAGGTAGCCCGAAAGCTGCTCCCGTATCCATTTGGCCTCATCGGGCAGGTAGGTTCCCACGCTGGCTATCGTCATTCCTAGCTCATCGTGGAGAAACCTGGCCACGCCGACGGTATGGGTAGCATCGCCAAACACGAGAGCCTGCTTGCGACTGAAACTCTCCATATCGGCGGTGCGGGCAAACCAGGGGACGCTGCTCGGTGTGCTCAGGCCGTCGAGCGAGAAGGCTTCCAGCGGGGGCATGGCAACCTCTGGCCCGTTTGTGCGCTGCCCCACCTCGTTGAGCATCTCAACCAGGCGATGTAGCCAGGCCAGCGTGGGGCGCACGCCAACAGGCGCATCGCAGAGGGCCGGTGTGCCATGTTGCTGCTCCAGCCAGCGGGCCGCCTGCTGCCCCAGTTCTCGGTAGGGGGCAATGTTGACCCACGCGCCCGGCAGTCGCTCCAGGTCGGCAATACTGGCTCCCCACGGTGCAACACCCTGCACCGCCACGCCAAGCGAGGCCAGCAGACGACGCAAACAGATGAGATCGGAGCGGGCATGGAAGCCGAGCGAGGCCGGCCCGAGCAGATTGACACAGGGGGTGGGGTGGAGTGGTTGAGCACGGGCGTATCGTTGCACAAGCTGCGTGAAGAGACCATCGGCGGCGGCTACCTCCTGCACGCGGTAGGGGTTGACATCGTAGACCAGGAGATCGGTTTGCAGGCCCGCTTGCTTCGCCACACGGTGCAAATCTTCCTGGAGCAGCACGGTGCTGCAACTGGAAACGACAATGATCAGGTCGGGGCGGGTTGCCGCTTCAACCTGGCGGAGCGTTTCGGGCAGGCGGATGCTTCCCTGGGCCAGGTCGCGCCCACTCACCACGCTCGTATGCATGCGCGGGAGGTCGGGCGTGCGCTCCAGCATGGCAAAAATCGTATTCACGTAGTCATCACCCTGCGGTGCGTGGAACACCACCTGCACCCCGCGCATACTGTTGGCGATGCGGGCCGCGCCGTGGTGGGCCGTGCCCTGATACATCCAGAAGGTCAGTTGCATACCGTCTCTTCCCCCACTACCATCCAGATGAGAATCCCCATGATTTTCTCAAGGTTGTCAATAAAATAATCTCGCAGATCAACAAACATCGTATCCGATTGCAGTTTGAGAAATTTCCACTGGCTCCCACTCGTAACTGCCCCATAGACAACATCGAGGCTGTTTCCCTCTCGCTCATTGAAAAGCTGCGCGGCAACCATTTCAGCCATACACTGGGCCAACCCGCTCTTGATGCTATCATTCTTTGCCTCAACAAGGGCAATCACCGGACAGGTGATGTAGATTTGCTGGCGGGAGCGGCTGATGAGAAAATCGCATACCCCATTTAGCCCTTGCTCAGGAGCAACGGAAAACTCGACCCCGGAGAAGAGGCTGATCTGGTTGTCCAACTGGCGGCGCAATTCAACCAGGATGGGCGCAATGATCATTTCCGATTTTGCCTTTTCGGTGCCTATGGCCAGGGCCAGGGGGACGGTATGCTCCAGGTAGCCACGCAAAAACGCATTGATCTCCCCCTTCGGCACCGCCGAAAACAGGTCGTGCCCCTCTTCAAGGGTGAGGGAGAACGTTTTGCTCATTTGTTCAAGCGTAAAATGGGCATAGGACATGGTGCCTCGTTACTGCTACTTTCTTTGTGTTCAAATGTACTCGAAAGTACGCTTTGTCCATTTCCAAAATTCCTGCTTCCACCTGCATCGCCTTCTCACTTGAAGGGCTTACCCGCAGTCCACAAGCGTCTTTTACGTCCCGACGTAGCCACGACCGAGGACGACCAGTTCAGGACTGGGAGCCTGGACCGGCGATCTGGTTGCGCTCGCCAATCCGATACGATGGAGGAAGCCATCTCGCGTCCACCCGCCCCAGGGGGCCTTTTTAACCGTGGGTAAGCGCAACCGGGCTGCTCTCATCGCCCGTCATCAGCGTTCCAGGGAGCTTGGCTTTCGCCCGCTGGTGCCTCTGGGAAATACCGTTTCCGCAT
>DAOTUE010000126.1:0-10937 GCA_034436975.1 Chloroflexaceae bacterium | reverse complement strand
TTCCGCGTCAGTCTCTTCTACGTCTTCCGCGTCGGTCTCTTCCGTGTCCTCAGTGTCTTCCGCGTCGGTCTCCTCGGTGGGGGCGGGGGTGTGGGTTGGTTGCTCCCTTATTGACTCCGATGTTTTGATACACCCGCTTGCAACAACAAGCACCAGAACCAGAACCAGCAATACTGCCGGCAATCGTACCAGCCCATAGAGAGATCGCATCATACCTTTCTCCTTTTTCTTCCAATCTATTCCCATATAGGCAATATCTTTGCCTATCTTCACAGCATAGAAAGAAACCGTGAACATTGTGAGAAACCGTGATGAAATCTCTATTAAGAAGAGGGGAAAATGAGCGGACAATTATGCTATACTTTCCACTGGCAGGAATCTTCTGCCAGTGAGGATGATACGACGTATGGAGAGACAACCCGGTAAGCCTGATGAAGGGCTGCCACCCCAGACCTTTTGGGAGAAGCTGCTTCAGGAGCGCACCGCCGAACTTCAGCAAGCCAACAGGTCCCTGCAAGAGGAAATAGCCGAACGCAGAAAGAATGAGGAACGCTACCGAACGCTCATCGAAACGCTACCCGAAGCGATTTTGCTTACCGATATGCAGCAGAATATCAGCTTTTGCAATCAGCAGGCCGCGCTCCTCTTTGGATACGAAACCGTTGACCTGCTGTGTGAGCAGACGCTCCCATCATTGATGGCCCCCGACAATCGCACGGCCCCGGCCGGCAGCGATGCGCCATCCCCTGCGGCCTGGTGTGTCCTGTTGAAAAACCGCGAGTGTACGATGGTCCGCAGCGATGGGAGCCGCTTTCCCGCCGAGGTCAGTAGCTCAACGATGACCGATAGTGAAGGAGAAGCAACCGGCATGATTATCGTGGTGCAGGATGTGAGCGAGCGAAAGAAGCTCCAGGCCCGTGTCATTGAGAATGAACGGTTTGCCGCCAGCGGGAGGCTGGCCGCCAGCGTTGCCCACGAAATCAATACGCCGCTCCAGTCGCTCCAGACTGCTCTGGCAATGGCCCGCCTCACAACCGATGCCGAACGCGAGACGATCCTTGCCCACGCGCAAAAGGAGATCCAGCGCGTCGGGCGGATTGTCCGTCAGTTGCTCGATCTCTATCATCCCAGTATCTCCACCTTCGGGGCTGTGCATATCCCCGACCTGGTTGAACGGCTCATGCTCCTGATTGGCAAGCGGCTCCGCGACCAGCGGGTTATTGTCAGGCGCGACCTTGAGGACAACCTGCCCGCTGTTCAGGGGCACGCCGATGAATTGACCCAGGTTTTGCTCAATCTGCTCATCAATGCACTTGATGCAATGCCCGATGAGGGGGAACTGGGGATCAATGTTCGGAAGGTGAGAGACAAAGCAGCGATTTGCATTGCCATCAGCGACACCGGCCATGGCATTCCTGCTGACATCCAGCCACGCATTTTCGAGCCGTTTGTTACGACAAAGAACGAGGGCACCGGCCTGGAGCTGGCCATCAGCAGCCAGATTGTCCAGCAGCATGGGGGGTATATCCAGGTGACGAGCACGCCCGGTCAAGGCAGCACCTTCACCATCGTGCTCCCAATTGTGCGATAAGCGGAGGGGGTTCAGGTGAGAAACCTCGCTTTTTGGTATCCATATCTCTACACAAAATTCACTTCCTCTCCCCTGCATCTGTCAAAAAAATGTGTTAAGATGGGGTATATGGTTCACAAACGGTTTCTTTACAAATAATCCTTCTCGTTAGATTATTCATTGAGAATTATCGGGAGAAGTTGGCGGTAGCGGATGCATTATGGGCCACAACAGATAATTTCCGCAACGCGGCGCGAACAGGAATTTGAACAGGAGCTGGAGACCCTTCGTTTCCAGCGTGATCTCGCCGTCTCCCTGAATACCGCCACCACCCTGACCGAAGCCGCCCGCCATATTCTCCAGGCTCTTCTTCACCTCAACGGCATTGATGCAGGCGGCTTGTACCTTGTAGAACAGCAGACGGGGGATCTGACGTTGATAGAGGCTGTCGGAGTTTCCCCCGAATTTGTCCAGGCCCACCGTTGCTACAAGGGTGATACGGCTATCGCCCGCGCTACCCTCGAAGGGAACAGCCTCTACACGCCCCCCCTTATCCTGCCAGATACGCGGGGATGGAGGATGGTGGAAGGGCTGCGGGCCTCGGCCCTCTTCCCCATTGCACACCACAACAAGATTATTGCAGCACTCGTGTTGGCAACCCATACGCAGGAGGAGATTGGGGCCTGGGTGCAACCAACTATCGAAGGGGTCGGCGGGTTGATCGGGAGTGTCCTTGCCCGCGTCGAACGCCACATCGCTTCTGAGGAAAGCTACCGCGAATTGGTAGAGAACATCAGCGATCTTCTCTACACGCTTGATGAGCAGGGAAAGTTTATCTACGCCAACCCGGTGATTACGCAACTGACTGGCTACTCCTCCTCGGAAATCATTGGCCGCTCGTTTACGGACCTGGTCTACTCGGAAGACATCCCCTTCGTTGTCCGGGCATATCATCAGCGCAAAATGGGCGAACTCGCCTCGCTGGAATATCGCATTGTCACCAGAGATGGAAGCATCCGCTGGGTGCGTAGCTCCAGCCGCCCCCTCCTACAAAATGGCCAGACTATCGGATTGCAAGGCATTGCGAGCGATATTACTGAACGGGTTCGCTATGAGCATAGCCGCGAGGTGGTTATCAAAGTTGCGGCCGCTCTCCGGAAGGCTTCCAACCACGCCGATATGATCCCTATTCTTCTCGACCAGGTGATCACGCTGTTGCATATGGAAGAGGCTGCCCTGCTTATCTATGGACCGGAGCCGCAGGCCTGGCGAATGGAAAAAAGCCTTCGGACAATTGAATACCTTACCCCGCAACGCCGCTCGCCGCTTGGTCTCATCCGTTCCCCCGCGGCCCACTGTGTCCCGCTGATTGCCCAGGACAAAACTATCGGGACGCTCTGCATCGGGTGTCATCAGAAAACAAAAGACGAAGACATCTTTATGCTAAAAGCGATTGGCGATATGGCGGCCAGTGCCATCCATCGCATCACGCTGCACGAGCAAACCAGACGACACTTGCAACAGGTGCAGGCTCTCCACACGCTAGACCAGGTGATTACCTCGCATTTCGATCTTCACAAAATTCTAACAACCCTGCTTGAGCAGGTTTCCGCCGTGCTCAAGGTGGATGCTGCCGATGTGTTGCTCTTCAATCGAAGAATGCAGGAACTAGAATACGCTGTCGGGTATGGCTTTGCCTCCGAGAACACCTTACGTCTGCGGATGCCGCCGGAAGCCTGCTGCTTCAGTCAGGTGCTTTCAGAGCGACATCTCACCAGTATCCCGGACATTCGGCAGTGTACCACCAGTTGTGGGAGAAAAACATTGCTGGAAGCGGAGGGGATTGTTACCTACCATTGTATGCCGCTCATTGCCAGCGGTGAACTCAAAGGAGTGCTGGAGCTCTTTTGCCGGGGGCCGCTCACGCCCGGTCAGGAATGGGTAGATTTCCTGACAACGCTGGCCGGGCAGGCCGCCATCGCCATTGAGCATGCGGAATTGTTTAGCCGTCTCCGCAGCACCAATGATGAGCTTACCCTCTCCTACGATACGACGATTGCCGGCTGGGCCCGTGCCCTGGAAATGCGCGACGCGGAAACGCAGGGGCACAGCCAGCGCGTGACCGACCTGACGCTCCGACTGGCCCGCAAAATGGGGTTTGATGATGAGGAACTGGTGCATATTCGGCGTGGGGCCCAGCTGCATGATATTGGCAAGATGGCTATTCCCGACACCATTTTGCTCAAGTCTGAAACGCTTACCCCGGCGGAGCGGAAGATGATGCAGCAGCACCCGACCTATGCCTATCAATGGCTCTCGCATATTCCCTTTTTGCGTCCGGCCCTGGATATTCCCTATTGTCACCACGAGAAATGGGACGGCAGCGGCTACCCGCGGGGCTTGAAAGGGCAGCAAATCCCGCTGACAGCGCGGATTTTTGCTGTGGTAGATGTGTGGGATGCGCTGCTCTCCAACCGTCCCTACCGCCCTGGCTGGAGCTATGATGAGGTGCGGGAGCATATTCACAAGCAGTCCGGTCGCCACTTTGACCCGGCGGTTGTCGAGGTGTTTTTGCAGATGGTTGAGGAAGAGCAAGCAGTGGCTCGTGCAGCGGCGGAAGAACAATCCAAACTCAACCGGCCATCGTCCATCCCCCATCTACGGCCAGAACCTGCCCGGTAATGTAGGATGCGAGGGATGAGGCCAGAAAGACGGCGGCAGCGGCGGCTTCTTCGGGCCGCCCCGAACGGTGCATTGCAATGATATTTTCTCCCCATCGGCGCACCTCCGGGGTGAGCGATTCGCACGCTTCAACGCCGACGAGGCCCGGCGCAATGGCATTCACGGTGATATTCCAGGGGGCAACCTCTCGCGCCAGCGCACGGGTCAGCCCAAGCACGCCCCCCATTGCCGCTGCATAGGCCGATTGCCCCGGAAAGCCGCTGGCTCCATAGAGCGAAGCCACATTCACAATGCGCCCGTAGCGACGCTTTATCATCGGGCGTAGCGCAGCCCGGCAGGTGTGGGAAACGCCGGTCAGGTTTGTGGCAAGCAAGGTTTGCCATTGGGAGAGTGAAACCTTGTCCAAAGGGGCCTGATGGGTCTGGCGGGCACAGGTGATCAGGACATCGAGGCGATGCCAGCGACCCGTTGCCAGGGCCACGAGCGCGGCGACGGCGGCGGGGTCGCGCACGTCGGTTTGATGGGCCACAATTTCGCCCGGCAGGTGTGCCCCTTGCAGCACAGTTTCGCGGGCTGCCTCGCTATTGGTGCAATAGCAAAAGAGCACCCGCGCCCCGCGCTCCGCCAGCATATGCACCACGGCCCGCCCGATGCCCCGCGAGCCACCCGTCACAATCGCCACCTGTTCGGAAAAATCCACTATGGCATAACCCATCCACCGTCAATGGTCAATACCTGCCCGGTGATGTATGACGCTCTCGGTGAGGCAAGAAACCCGATAGCAACGGCGACCTCTTCCGGCTGGCCAAAACGGCCCATAGCGATAGCACTCAGGGCCCACTGGCGCAGGGCGGGCGGGACGCTCTCTATCATATCGGTTTCGATATAGCCTGGTGCGACAATGTTGACGGTAATACCATCGCTGGCAACTTCGCGGGCCAGCGAACGCGAAAACCCCACCAACCCTGCTTTTGCTGCCACATAGTTGGCCTGCCCCACATTGCCAACCAGTCCTGCCAGCGAGCCAACGTTGATAATACGCCCATAATGTTGCTTTTGCATGGTCGGGAGCACAGCCTGACAACATTGAAAAACAGCGGTGAGATCAGTCTCCAGCACACTGTTCCACTGTTCGTCGGTCAGGCGCAAAAAGGGAGCGTCGGCGGTGATGCCCGCATTGTTGACCCAGACATCAAGACGACCCTGGTCCTCCAGGGTTGTCTCAATTATTGCTTGAATAGCCGGAGCATCACGTATATCAGCAGCATAGGAGCGAGCCGCGCATCCTGTCTGGATAATCCGCTCCACCACCTCCTGTGCGGCGGCTTCGTTGTGACGATAGTTGACAACAACGTATGCTCCCAGGTGGGCCAGCTCAAGGGCTGTGGCGCGTCCGATCCCGCGGGAGGCCCCTGTCACCACCGCGACATGGCCGGCCAGGTCCATTGCTTTCTCTTTTCTAAACACCCATTCATCGTGCTATCTAGCCATCTGGCTCCTGTATCGTCCTGTTGTAACCATTCACTGTGTTCGGACAATCCTCTAATCCCTGAGAGCGCAAGCGTTTTGCTTGCCCCGATGCGCCCCCCCCTGCCTATCCCTCTCCTCCACTGGAGGAAGGTCCGGTGGGGGCTGAACGATTATGCCCCGTCTACCCGCAGCTTGCGGCAAAGGCGCGTACCTCTTCTACATTTCGCACATTCACGAGCCTGGCATCGGGAGCAATTCGCTTGATCAAGCCGGTCAGGACATTGCCCGGTCCAATTTCGACAAAATCGGAAATTCCCAGGGCAACCATGTGTTGCACCGAAGCAATCCAGCGCACGGGCGACATAACCTGCGCGACAAGTTCCTGGCGAACATCCTCTGCCGTGTGGAGCATGGTTGCGGTGACATTGGCAATGAGCGGAACCTGGGGGGCGGCGATTTCCGATTGGGCCACAGCTTCGACCATCCCCTCGGTGGCACGGTCCATCAAGGGAGAGTGAAACCCACCGCTTACCCGAAGAGGAACGACCCGCCGTGCTTTTGCTTCTTTTGCCCGTTTGCCTGCCTCTTCAACGGCAGCACAGGCCCCACTGATGACAAACTGACCCGGCGCGTTGTAGTTGGCAATGACGAGCGGCCCGCCCGTCTGGGCCAGCACCTCGGCACAGATGCGGTCAATGTCCTGCTCATCGAGACCAATGATAGCCGCCATTGAGCCACGGCTCGATGCTCCCATCAATTCCCCGCGTCGGCGCACCAACCGCAGGGCCGTGACAAAATCCATACTCCCCCCTGCAACCAGGGCCGAATACTCGCCCAGACTGTGGCCCGCCACAACCTGCGGGCCTGTTGACTGCCCCTCCGGGAGCATCGTTTTGATGGCCCGGAGCAGAGCCACGCTCACGGTTAGCAAGGCTGGCTGTGCATTTACGGTTGAGGTTAGATCGCTCTCGGGCCCCTCGAAGCACAGCCGGGCAATGTTGAGATCAAGCACATCATCAGCCTGATCAAATATATCGCGGGCTGCCGGCACCTGCGCATACAAATCGCGCCCCATCCCAACCACCTGTGATCCCTGACCGGGAAAAACCCATGCAACAGTCATCGTCCCTATTACCCTTCCTTGTCACAATCAACAACCAGTGAGCGGGTCATACCTCACCAGCAATTCTATGCTTCGTCCTGATCGGAAACATCTTTGCTGGCGGTCAACCTCAACCATCACTGGTCATCAATGACACACTATTCTTGTATTGCGGTCAGTGTCCCCAGCGGACTACTGCCGAGGCCCAGGCAAACCCTGCTCCAAATGCCGTGAGCAGGACATAATCACCTTTGTACAAGCGGCCCGCTTCGGCGGCTTCATTGAGCGCAATGGGCACCGATGCACCGGAGGTATTTCCATAGCGTTCTATATTTACCACAACCCGTTCAGGGGGAAGTTCTAATCGTTTTATCAATGCATCAATGATGCGGAAATTGGCCTGGTGTGGAACGACCAGGCGAATATCGTCCATTGTCAGGCCCGCATCTGCAATGGCCTGGTGCGATGATTCGACCAACCCACGCACGGCATATTTGAACACCTCACGGCCTTGCATCACGACACAATGGCGGTCTTCTTCTATCAAGTCGTGGGTGATAGGCAGGCGAGTGCCGCCCGCTTCAACAATCATCAATCCTTCGTGTTCCCCATCGGATCGGAGCACCGACGAGAGCAAACCGAACGGTTCCTCGGTTGCTTGCAACACGACCGCCCCGGCCCCATCGCCAAAGAGAATACAGGTGTTGCGGTCTTTCCAGTTGACCGCCCGGGTAAGGAGATCGGCAGCGATGAGCAAGATCGTCTGGTGTCCCCCACCGCGGATCATGCTGGTGGCCACACTCATTCCGTAGACAAAGCCGCTGCATGCTGCAACAACATCGAACGCCCCGGCCCGGGGTAGGCCAAGCTGCGCCTGCACTACACACGCCGTTGAGGGTATCGGGCAATCGGGGGTACAGGTTGCAACAATAACCAGATCAACCTCATCGGGCGACACGCCAGCGCGTTCCATCGCGGCCCGCCCGGCGGAGGTTGCGAGCGTCGAGGTATACTCCTCTGGACCGGCAATCCGTCGCTCAACAATCCCCGTGCGTGTGCGAATCCACTCATCCGACGTATCAACCATCTTTTCAAGGTCGGCGTTTGTCAAAACCTGTTCGGGGACCACCATCCCCCACCCTGTGATTGCCGCATAACGTGTCATACTTGCTCCTGGGGCTTATGTGCTCCCTCTTCTGCTCCCTGGTCTTCTGCTCTCTGGTCTCCTGCTTTTGGGGCTTATTCGCTCTCTTCAATGCGAATAACCTGCCGCCCCCGATATTTCCCACACGCTTTGCATACGCGGTGGGCCTGCATCAACTCTCCGCAGCTTGAGCAGATAACCAGCGTTGGCATCGCCAGCCGCTGATGCTGGCGGCGGTTTCCCCGCCGATGGCGCGATACTTTTTGTTTGGGTTGGGCCCCCATAATTCAACTACTCCTTCGCTAAACTATCAATCTCTCTACCTCTAACCAGTAATCTTACGGTAAGCATTCACGGTGTTCGGACAATCCCTGGGAGCGCAAGCGTCTTGCTTGCCCCGATGCGGACGCGTCCCCCCTCCCAATCCATCCCTCCAGTGGGGGGAGGCCAGATGGGGGGGCCCTGAGCGATGACATCTTACGCATAGGCATTCAGGCGCATAGGCATTCAGGCTTTGCGCCAGTTTTTCAATACTTCCAGACGCGCATCTATCGCTTCTTCCGTTTTTCCCTCAGCCGAGGGTTCTTCGAGACCCTCGGATTGAACGGTGTAGCGGATGGGATGCTGCCGCCAGGCCTCGCAAACCGGGTTGAGCGGTAGCTCAAGCAGCGCATACTCGCGGATATATTCGCCAATGTCGGCCATATGAAATGTATCAAGAAAAAAGGGATCTTCTTCTGTTGGCTCTGGTTGCGGCTCTGCCGAAACAACATCTATCACCGAATGAAACTCATCGGCCATATCAAGAGCAATCGGCTGGTCGAACTCTTCTAACGAGCGCACACAGACCATCCGCACCAGCCCGCTGGCCCGAACCTGGACAAAAACTCCGCTCGCTGTGCGCGTAAACTGCACCTTTCCCCCAAGCTGACGAGCCACAAGCGTCTCATCCAGGCGGAGTTGTTCATTTTGAAAGGTGTAGTTTCGCCGCGCCCCGATTTCTTCACGGAGCAACTGGGCTACATTAAACTTGAGGTTCGTCATACCGTTTGCCGATACTCAGGCTTTCGCCCGATTTTGCAAGAATACGTCAAAAAAGGGTAAGAAGACGCTTACGAAAGGGCTTTCAGCCCGTTCCGCACATTCGTCAAAATTTTCATCAAATACTCATCAAGATCTTTGAGCACTTTATGGGCATACTCATCCGCGCCATCGCGCACCTGGGATGCTTCTTGTTCTGCCTCTTGCAGCAAGCGTTGGCGTTCCTCTTCGATGGCTGCAAGCAAGCCCTGCTCATCGAGCGTTTGCTGAAGCCGCCCCTGGGCTTCCTTCAGGAGCCGGTCCTGTTCCTGGACAATGCGCCGCGCCTGTTTCAATTCTTCAGGAACAGCCACCCGCATGCGATCTATCACATCGAGCATCCGTTCCTCATCAACCATCAACCGTCGCGTCAGCGGAACACGGCGGCCCTCTGCCAGGACTTCTTCGAGCTCGTCTATCAAATCGTCCAGTTCAATGACCAGTCACCCCCTTACCCGATTTGTGCTCAGTTCCTTTGCTGCGTTCAACCTATATTTTTCGTAGAGAGCCTGGGCGATATGGTGGGGTACAAATTCCCCCACATCGCCGCCCAGAGCGACAATTTCGCGCACTGCGCTGGAACTCAAAAACGTAAACTTGCGGTTTGCCATAAAGACGACAACATCTATATCTGCGTCTATCGTCTGGTTAATCTGTGCCATCTGAAACTCGTGTTGAAAATCGCTCACATCACGGAGTCCCCGCACAATAACATTTGCTCCAATATGGCGGGCATAGTGGACGGTCAACGTGTGATATGATTCGACCCGGATGCGCGGGTACCCTTCGACAGCCTGCTTCAAGAGCGCGGCCCGCTCTGCTGTCGAGAAGAGGATATTTTTGTTGGGGCGGTCAAACACGGCCATAACCACCCGGTCAAATATCCGCGCTGCGCGAATAGCCGTATCTATATGCCCATTGGTTGCCGGGTCAAAACTTCCGGGGTAGAGCGCAACTCTCACCTTCCCTATCCTTCTCTTCTGCCTGATCCAACTCACCGGGCAAGATGCTTGCTCACCGGGCGGACCGCTTATCGGACGACTCGCTCATAGATAGAAAAGCAGCTATCGCCAACACGACGGTGTGTCAACCGTTCGTAGGGGCCATAGGCTTCCTGGGGCGCAAACCGTGGCGAATGCCCAAGCACGAGCACCCCCTCAACCACATTGAGTGGTAATGTTGCCAACGTGTGCAGCGTTTCGTCTATCTGCGAGTCGGCATACGGCGGGTCCATGATGATTATATCATAGGTTTTGCCTTTGCCTGGATTCCTCCCGATGTAGCGGGCAACGGGCATGCAGTACACTGTTCCACGCTCGTGCAGCTTCGTGTGGGCTAGGTTCTGGCGGATGATGCGGCAAACAGCGGGGTTTTGTTCGACAAAATCGGCTTGCTCCGCCCCGCGTGAGAGACACTCGATACCCAGGGCCCCCGTGCCCGCATACAGGTCGAGCACCCGTCCGTGGATAGCCCCATACCCTTCCAGAATCGAAAAAAGCGATTCCTTGACCCGGTCAAGCATAGGGCGGGTCCCCAGGCCGGGCGGGGCCCGCAGGCGGTGTCCTCTGGCTGTTCCCGTAATTACCCGCATCACAGCACCACATCTTCTGTAATCGTTCAGTCCCCCCACCTGTCCCCCCCAGCGTGGGGAGGGATTGGGAGGGTGGGCTTTGCCCGCATCGGGGCAAGCAAGACGCTTGCGCTCCCAGGGATCAGGTGTTGTCCGAACACCGTGAACGCTTACGGTTTCACTCACTCTCTGTCAACGACCACCCGCTGAAGCGGGTGGCTTGGAACTACCCTCCACCGCAATTCCTGTCCGGGGACAGGCTTTGGTTTCATCAGGCGTTCCTTCGGGGGTGGCTGACAACCACCCCGTCCAGCTCCGG
>DAOTUE010000125.1:0-2212 GCA_034436975.1 Chloroflexaceae bacterium | reverse complement strand
CGGGCGCGGGATAGCAAGATGACATCGCCATCACGTCGGATACCACTTTGCTTCCAGATGGTTGTGCGGTACTTCTTCCGCTTGTGAGGATAGTGGGTCTCGATGCCCGCCTTGCGGCATTCGCGGGCGGTCTTGCAGGCCTTGTAGAAGCCTTGCTGTGCTGCATCAATAGAATGGGCATGGAGAATGGTTGGTTGCCCTGCATTGACCCTATCGTTCCAGCGTTCGGCTCCATTCTGCGAGAGCCAGTGCCCGGTATGGCGATAGGTGCGCCAGTGAAAGAGCATCACCTGCGTGTAACGTTCGCCACTGGCGTGGTTGAGCGCATCGGCTTCGGCGCGATTCAAGTGACACGGTTCGATGTGGGTTCGGATCATTACATTCCCTTTTGTGCAGCGATATAGTGCTGAATGGTTTCCTGCGACACACGACCAGCCGTGCTTACGAAATAGCTCCGTGTCCAGAGAGAGGGCAGTTTCCGTAGCACGGCATACTTCTGCCGCAACTCCCGGCTTGTGCGTCCTTTCACCAGCTTGATAACATCTGCCGCACTGGTAGAGGGAAACACCTGGACAAACAGATGAATGTGGTCGGGTTGGATTGCCAATTCCAGGAGCGTCCACCCCTGTTCAACACAAACCTGCGCAATGAGTGTTTGGCACTCCTGGGCAATGGCCCCCGTAAGCACCGCCTTGCGCCGTTTTGGGCACCAGACCAGGTGATAGACCACGAGATGCACCCGATGCTCATCACGCTGATAGTGAAGATCGTAGGTTTTACTGTTGCATTCAACATCCATATCTACACTATAGCACAAACGTTGTGCGAGCGCAAGGGCTGAAGCCTGCGAGAAACCCGCCTGACCACTGCCACTAAAGTGGCGTGGCTTGCGGCGGGTTCCTTCGGTCATAAGGTGTCGGTCCATAGGTCCATAGCGGTTGCATTGGCAGCATCCATCTGGTACAATCAATCATAGGTCCTGGTGAGAAACCCGGTGCCTGGTCTGAAGGCCTGAAATGGGGGCGGGTCGCATAGTTGGTCTAGTGCGCGGCATTGGAAATGCCGTAGGGTGCAAGCCCTCGTGGGTTCGAATCCCACCCCGCCCGCCAGTCTCGTACACCAGGTTTCACACCAAAGGTGTTATGGTGTTAAAGATGCTACCAGATTAAACCGCTGCTGATCTGGCGGTTTTTTGCTTTTCCATCACGCCTACGGCGATGGGGCAGTTGCCACAGGGGGGAAGGTATATGAAGGTATGGTATGATGCCGCACGGTTTTGTATTGTAATACCCTGTGGCGGCTATGAGCAAGGAAGCAGATCCAGGACAGGACCGGGGACAGGCCCGCCGCGTCCCGCTCACCCGCCCAGATACGCTGCACCGCGTCGGTGAGGATAAAGCCCCGTTGCTCTAAGGCGGCAAGGGCTTGCTCAACTTTGGTTGAATAATTGAACCATAACGAAGGATTTGTGTGCGTCGTTCACGTGGCCAGTAGGGAGTACGATACACACCGAGTGTTTCTATAACAGCAACCAAACTGAAGTAAGCGTTCACGGTGTTCGGGCAATCCCCAGTCCCTGGGAGCGCAAGTGTCTCGCTTGCCCCAATGCGGTCACACATCCCCCCTCCCAATCCCTCCCCTCAGTGGGGGGAGGTGGGGGGACTGAACGATTACAGAAACAAAGGAACAAGCATTTCACGCCCACACCACAATCACCCGTCTCCCCGCGGGCGTGGTCGCTGGCTCCGTCATCAGCCGCTCCCCAATGTCAGGCAGGTCGCTGCGCTGGTCGAAGATGACGAGCCAGCCCGTCTCCAGCCCCAGGCCGGCGAGGTAGGCATCAAGTTGCTTCAGCCCCTCATCTAGCGGGTCGGCTTTCTTGTCGGTATCTCGCCATGTTTTCAACTCCATTGCCAGCGTCACCTCGCCATAGCGCACGCACAGATCCATCCGCCTCGTGCCAATCGCATACTCCCGCTCAATCGTGCCGCCCGCGTTCACCACGCGGTGCAGAAACGCCATCATCACCAGGTGGGGCGCGATTTCGTGGTAGGGCGCACTCTTGAGCAATGGCTCCCCGTGTTGCCGCCAGAACGCGAGAAACGCCTCCAGCAGCTTCTCAGTGTCCATCTTGCCATCGGGTGTGAGCCAGGTCGGGGCAATGTAGGGGAGCGAGGCCTGGGGGACATTCGCCAGCACCCGCGGGATAACC
>DAOTUE010000124.1:0-6782 GCA_034436975.1 Chloroflexaceae bacterium | reverse complement strand
ATTACCGATGACGGTATCGCCAAAATTTCGCCGGTTGAAGAATATCCCGTGCAGGGACGCGGGGGTGTATCGGTGGGCAGGGGCAGGGGCGTATCGGTGGGCAGGGGCAGGGGCGTATCGGTGGGCGGGGACAGGGGCGTATCGGTGGGCAGGGGCAGGGGCGTATCTGATGTGCGAGTAAGCAGGAGAACAGGCACAACCGAATACTGTTTCCCTGCTGGCCCCATTGGCTCCGTCGGCCCCGCTGGTGCTGAAGCCGGCACATCCTGTGCAGATGGGGAAACCGAGGGGAGAAGCCCCGTTGCTGCCAGATCATCAGCCGAAGGCAAAAGCCTCGGCGGAACCATGATGACAAGAGCAAGCAGTAACACCACTCCCATTGCCAGCCATAGCCACGGAGATTTCTTTTGTACATCCTTCCTGCGAGAGGAATACACAAGCTCTCTCAGGTAGGTATTTTCTTCTCCGCTCCCTTCTCCTTCCGTACCACTTCCTGCCAGCAAGATTTGTTTTTGCTCATTATTACCCTGAAATCGAAACTGAGTAACAATAGGAGATGGGAAAGATTGCGCGTCCGTATGTTGCGCGTCCGTATGTTGCGCGTCCGTATGTTGCGCATCCTTGAGAGCGGCCAGCATAGCCACGGCACTGGCGGGACGCTTTGCTGGTTGCAAGGCGAGAGCCTGGTGCAACACCTGCCCAACCGCAAGCGGGATCGTTGGATTGACCACATGAACAGGACGGAACGGGTCGGGCCGCTCATTCATCAAGGCGTTGGCCCGTTTTAGTGCATTGGGTGGGGGCGTACCTGTCAGAAGATGATAGAGGGTTGCCGCCAGCGCATAGAGGTCGCTCGATGGGCCGGTGCCGGTCCCCTCTATCTGCTCAAGCGGGGCATACTGAGGCGTATAGCCAATGGTACTGACCGCGCTCTTGCTGGAAGAGGAAAAGGAAGAGACGTTTGCTGCACCTTTGGCAAGGCCAAAATCAAGCAGCACAATGGTCCCTTCCGGGGTAAGTTTCAGATTTTGTGGCTTGATGTCACGGTGAATAACCGGCGGATATTGCTGGTGCAAATAGTCGAGCGCATGGAGTATTTGTTGCCCCCACTCAAGCACCTGTTCCAGGGGAAAAGGCTCACCCTGCTGAATGAGGAGATCGGCCAGGTCGTCGCCCTGGATGAAATCCATTACAAGAAACTGCCCATCATCTAGCAAGAAATGGTCAATGACCACAGGCAACGCGGGGTGGCGTAAGCCAGCCAGGATATGGGCCTCGCGCTCGAAGGCCTGGCGGAGTTCGGGCTTATCCGCCAACGTCTGCTTGAGAGCGACCGTTCTGGCAAGGCGTTCATCTATCGCTTCATACACTTCCCCCATGCCCCCCCGCCCGATCAGGCGCATGATACGATAGCGATGATGGACGAGCATTTCTGGCTGCAATATCATAGTCCGCATCTCCTGTGTTCATAAGGGTTTCAGACAGTCAGTCAGTCAATCAAGAGAGAACACCTGCCCCTACAGGGTAGTATGATACCAGAAAACACGGCTTGTCAGCCCTCTGCGTGACAGTTTGATAACAAACGGGTTGGCTACCTGGCCGCCTGGCCGCCGAGATAGGCCTCGCGCACCTTCGGGTTGGTCAGCAGGTCGCTGGCCTCTCCCTGAAGCACAATAGAACCTGTCTCCAGCACATAGCCACGAGAGGCAATCGAGAGGGCCATCTGGGCGTTTTGTTCAACCAGCAAAATCGTTGTCCCTTCGCGGTTGATATTGCGAATAATCTCGAAGATTTGCTCCACGAGGATGGGAGCCAGTCCCATCGAAGGCTCGTCAAGCAGGAGAATGCGGGGCCGGCTCATCAGTGCGCGTCCGATGGCCAGCATCTGTTGTTCGCCCCCCGACAGGGTGCCGCCAAGCTGGTTGATACGTTCGCGCAGGCGGGGGAAGAGTGTTAGCACATGCTCCATATCCGAACGAATCCCCTCTTTGTCTGTGCGGCTAAATGCTCCCATTGCCAGGTTTTCGCACACCGTCATGCGCCCGAATATCTTGCGCCCTTCGGGAGACTGGGCAACGCCAAACCGCGCCACCTGGTGGGGCGGGAGATGCTCAATGCGCTGTTCATCAAGGATAATTTCCCCCTTCTGTGGTTTGACAAGTCCGCTAATGGTATTCAGCGTTGTCGTTTTGCCTGCGCCATTCGAGCCAATGAGCGTGACGATTTCGCCCTCTTCAACGGTAAGCGAGATCCCCTTCAGTGCGTGGATGTGCCCATAGAATGCGTGGACACTATTCAGCGTAAGCATGGGTCAGGTTGCCTCCGGAGCAGATGCAGGGTGTGGCAGGTCTGCGTGTTCGTCCACCGCTCCCGTTCCCAGGTAGGCCTCGATAACCCGCGGGTCGGAGCGCACCTGGTCGGGAGAGCCTTCAGCTATCTTTTCGCCAAAGTCCAGCACCGTGACAATATCCGAAATGCTCATCACCACGCGCATATCGTGCTCAATGAGCAAAATGGTGAGGCCAAGTTCATCGCGCAGCCGGCGGGCAAGATGTATCATTGCCTCGGTTTCTCGTGGGTTCATACCGGCAGTTGGCTCATCAAGCAGGAGCAAACGCGAACGAGCAGCAAGCGATGGAGAAGATCCGTTTTGCTGGTTGTTTTTTCGGTTGGCTTTGTTGGCCGGGGGGCGCACGGCCAGGGCCCGCGCTACCTCCAACCGACGCTGGTCGCCATAGGCCAGGTTGCGGGCCACGGTTGTTTCTTTGCCCGCCAGCCCGACAAAGGCCATCAATTGTCGAGCCTCTGCTTCGGCTTCGCGCTCCTCATGCACAAAGCGGGGGGTGTGGATGATGGCATCGAAGACATTTGTATGAAAATATCCGTGCATACCGAGAATAACATTTTCAAGCGCAGTCAGGTTTTCAAAAAGGCGGATATTCTGATAGGTGCGGGCGATACCCTCTCTGGCTATCTGGTCCGGGCGCAGTCCGCGGATAGGTTTTGAGTGGAAATAGATCTCGCCCTCTTCGGGCGTGTAGAAGCCAGTAACACAATTGAAAAAGCTGGTTTTTCCTGCCCCATTGGGACCAATGACGCTATGGATTGTTTTCTCCCGAATGACCAGATCCAGCGAGTTGACAGCAACCAGTCCCCCGAACCGCTTTGTTATCCCACTGGCAACGAGGATTTCCGGTGCGAGTTCTGGCGGGCCAGCCGGTTCTGGCGGTTCGTGGATTTCGGCGGGCGGTGCGCTGGCAGAGGGAGCAACATCCTCTCCTGCTGCATCCGATGGCATTGGTTGTGCAGGTTGTTCCGGTTGTGCGGGGGGGGGGGGGGCCTGCATGGTTCGTTGTGCGGGTTGTTCTGCTGGCGAGGGTTTTCTCGTGCCTGTCTCCTTTGCCTCCTCAATCTCGCGGGCCACTACCACATCGGGCCAGAGGCCCTGGGGGCGGAAGAGCATCATCGCCACGATAACAGCCCCGTAGACAAGCATGCGGTATTCGGCAAATTCGCGGAGGAGTTCGGGCAACCCGACCATGGCCAGTGCACCAACGACAATGCCCGGCAAACTCCCCATACCGCCGACAATGATGAGCGACAGCACATTGATAGAGATGAGCAGATCGAAACTCCGCGGCACCACCGAGCCGATGTAGCCGGCAAACATTCCCCCGCTCAAGCCGCCAAGAAAAGCCCCGATGACAAAGGCCCACAGCTTCGAGAGCACACGGTTGATGCCCATAGCCTGCGCGACATCTTCATCTTCGCGTATGGCCATCCAGGCCCGCCCTACCCGCGAGTTCTTCAGACGGCTAACAAGGAACCAGGCCAGGAAGCACCCAAACAGAATGAGGTAGTAGAAATGTTGCGGGTTTTTGATGGTATCGGGTATAGAGACGCTACCGCTGGCGAGAAAATCGGGGATGAGCCAGTCGGGAAGCGTGAAACCGGGGAAGTTCGGCGCGGCAATGCGGGTAATCCCCTGTGCTCCACCAAGATAGGGCTTGAGGAAGTCGGACAACACAAGAATGCGGATAATCTCCCCAAAGCCAAGCGTTGCAATGGCCAGATAGTCGCCGCGCATTTTCAAAATGGGAAGCGCAAGCAAAGCCCCACCTATCATAGCAAACAGCATGGAAAAGGGGAGAGCCTGCCAGAAAGTGAGAAACCCTTCTCCCTGCGGCGTGCCAAAAAGATTGGGCCCCAACACTGGCGAGGTGAGAACGGCCATTGTATAGGCTCCAATGGCATAGAAGGCCACAAATCCCAGGTCGAGCATACCGGCAAAGCCAATAACCAGGTTCAGCCCCATCCCCATGATGATATACAGCCCGACAAAGTTTGCCGCATTGCTCAAAAAGGCTTTCGACCACATCGGGAAGGTGAGCAAAAACAGGTTTAGCCCGACAAACCCGACCCACCATTTCCAGGAGCGCGCCTGCCCGGCCTCCGGCAGGCGGGGGAATGAGGCGGGCCGGCGGGAGCGATAGGATTGATAGAAGACCCGCAGAAGAAGCACACCTACCGTGAGAGCAAAAACAACAATGCTCCCCACAACAGTCAGGCCACTATTGGTGAAAAGGAAGTCGCTGATTGCATCGGGCAGCAACACGGCGATGACCCCGCGCAACATTCCGACCAGCACAACAATGATCAGGGATAGAATGAGCATGCGTCGCCATTGCCGGGGCAATATCGCCAGCAAGCCACCCACTGCCCCCCCCAGCGTTCCCACGCCAAAGGGGAAGAGTAACCCGACAACCGTTTCAGTGCCCTGCCCCATAGTGAGCAGCGAGACCAGACGCGGCGAGGCAAAAACAAAGATAGCATTCAGGTTGACAACGCTGGTGACGATGGCCAGCATCAAGAGCATTAGCCCGATGATGCTCCCGGCAAAGGTTGCGGCGAGAAAGGCCTGGATGTGGGGGGGGGCGATCCGGCGTGCGGCAAGATAGCCAGCAACTATCAAAAAACCACCCAACATGGCATAACCTAGAGAGAGCACTTCACCGACAAGCTGCCGCTCGGCAAACCGTTCAAACATTCCCACCAGGCAAAAATGGAATATGACGGCCCCACCTATCAAGCCGGTCCGGACCGACGACTGGACCATTGATTGGACTATTGAATGGGACATTCTGGGCATAGCTACCATATCTCTCCGCTCATACTCGTTTCGTGGCCAGACGTTCTCCCAGAATACCCGTCGGACGGAAGATCAAGATAAGCACGAGCATGGTAAACGCGATAACGTCCTTGAGTTGGTAAAATGCCGGCACCCCCAGTCCATTGAGGAAGAGCGAGGGGCCGACCGACTCAAAGATGCCCAGGAACAACCCGCCAATTGCTGCACCGGGCAGGTTTCCGATCCCCCCCAGGACGGCGGCCGTAAAGGCCTTTATCCCCGGAACAAATCCCATATAAAAATTGACCTGATTGTAGATGAGTGCGTAGAGCACCCCGGCGATGCCAGCCATAAACCCACCAACGGCAAAGGTGGTGGAGATTGTCCGATCAACGTTGATGCCCATCAACGCAGCGGTATCCCTATCTTCCGAAACAGCCCGAATGGCCTGGCCTGTTTTCGTCTTCTGGATGAAGAGATAGAGCAGGCCAAGCATAAGCAGCGCACTGACAAAAACAATCACCAGGGGTTTGTCTATCCCGAAGCCAGTTTCGGCTATGGTGCCGATATTCCCCCCTCCCTCAATTATTCCGCTCCCCTCAACGAGGGTCCATTTTCCCTGCATCATATCGAATTCCGGGTAGGTTTTTACCCCCGACCCGAAGAACCCCCGAAAGGTGTATTGCAAGAAGAAGGAAGCTCCGATAGCAGTAATGAGCACAACCAGGCGGGGGGTGCCCCGCAGCGGGCGATAGGCCACCCGTTCGAGTACAATGGCAATCGTTGTGGAAATAGCGGCGGAGAGGGCAAGAATAGCCAGCAAACTCAGCACGGGGTGGAGGTCGAAAAACGCAGTGTCGCTCCGCCCCACCTCGATAAATCGTGTCCCGATGAGGCGGTGTCGGTTGAGAAAGTCGGCCAGGAAATAGGCACTGAATGCGCCCCCCATAAACACCTCGCCGTGGGCAAAATTGATGAGGCCAAGCACCCCGTAGACCATTGTGTAGCCCAGAGCAATGAGCGCGTAAATGGACCCCTGAGCAAGGCCAAACACAATGAGGTTGAGCCACTGTTTGAGCGTGTATTCTCCCGCGAGTAGCGTTGAGACGGAGCCAGCAATAATCATGAGGAGTAGCCCGCCCCCGATGGCCCAGATGATTATCTGGGAAGCATCAATCTGTCTTCGCACCATATTTTTTCTGTCTACCTTTCCCGGCCGGTGTGTCTCTCTGCCTGGTTGAGCACAGGGCAGAAATCCAGTACAAGGAATGATACCAGTTCATTACCAAAACAGCAAAAGTCCGCATTCCAAGCCACGCCCGCCAGGGAGTGGACCGAAAGACCGCTTCCTGACGGGCGAGTTTTTTGTTGTGTCTCTTGATTGAGGTAGCGATATTATATTTCGCCTTGTGGCTCAGTATCCACCTGGCTTATACCATCTCCGGGTAAACACAGAAACTATCCGTCCCTCTCCCCCTTCCCCCTTTCCCGTCAGGAGAGGGAGCACGCACGCGGCAGGAGTAAGGGCAATAACAAGTGATCAGACAGATCTGGTATTATTCCGTTTCGTCGGTGCCGGTCATTTCATCGGTGCTCATTGGCTCATTGTCCATTTCGTCAGTGCCGGTCATTTCATCGGTGCTCATTGGCTCAT
>DAOTUE010000123.1:0-14956 GCA_034436975.1 Chloroflexaceae bacterium | reverse complement strand
ATAGTTCCTAAACCATAGAAATCTCTGGCATGGAGCTACCAGACGGCTCTTCGGAGCAGCCGTTGCGCGGGTGAAGCACACCAGGGGATCGTGTCCCAGTTCCCTGCTCTGTGGACTGGCTTTAAGGGTAGCCGAAAGGTGACGGTGAGCCAGTCGTGACAACCCCACGCAACAACGTCAAGGGGCATCACACGCTGAAAGGAGACCATACCAGTATGTTGGTGTCCGTGAAAAACAAGGATGGTGCGCCGCTGATGCCGTGCAAACCAGCAAAGGCACGCAAGCTCCTGCGGGATGGCCGGGCGCGAATTGTGGGCTACCGTCCATTTACCATCCAGTTGACATGGGATTGTGAAGCCCATGTCCAGGATGTGACGCTCGGAATCGATAAGGGGAGTTCGGTCACCGGTTTCAGTGCCGTGGGAAACGGACACGTGCTTCTCTCTGGCGAAATCCACCACCGCCGCGACGTGAAGGAAAAGATGGATGCCCGACGCGGCCACCGCAGACAACGACGCAACCGTCTGCGGTATCGCCAACCTCGGTTTTTGAACCGGGGAAGCAGCAAACGGAGCGGGCGATTGCCCCCAGGCATCCGCACAAACGCAGAGGAGGTCGTGCGCGTCGTGGAACGCATCCCGCTGCCCATCAGCAAGATTGTGGTCGAGGATGTTCAGGTAGACCTTGCCCGTTTGAACAATCCAACCCTGCACGGCAGGCACTATCAAGCCCCGACCCGCCTGGATGAGAACCTGCGGATCGCCTGCTTGATGCGGGATCGCTCTCAGTGCCAGCACTGTGGAACCCGCACCGGGAGACGATTGGAAGCCCATCATATTGTCCATCGTGAACACGGGGGCAAGGACACGCTCACCAATCTGATCACGCTATGTTCGTCCTGTCATCGGAAGGTTCACGCAGGGATCATCACCCTGAACCAGACGGGCATGTCGGGACACCTCGACCAGATTGCACAGCACACGATGCAGGGCAAAACCTACCTGTACGACCAGTTACGACGGAGAGCCCCCGTCTCGCTGGTGTACGGGTATGAAACTGCCGCGTTTCGGAAGGCATTGGGATTAGAGAAGGCGCACGATGGAGACGCGCTCTGCATCGCAACGCTGCAAACAGGCGATGGGGTGCCATTCAGTCGTAACTGCTTCTGGTCGGTGACGTTCCGTCCGGGACGGACACGCAGACAGGACCATGCGCTCCCGGTCAAAGGGAAGGGACGGGTGCGCTACCAGGTCAACGCGGAACTGGACGGGTTCCGCAAAGGCGATCTGGTGCTGGTCAAGGAGAAATGGTTCAAGCAGGTGAACAGCATCTATTCAACAGGTCGCCTGGCTTTTCGTCGGGTCGCAGGAGAACCATCGTCTGCTCGTACCCACGATTGCCGACTCCTCGAAAAACAGCGAACAATTGTCTGGAGTAAAAGGATAGAGAATGCAACAGAATGCCACATATCAAAGGAACGATAATAATACTGCTGGATTGTCTTTTATACTCAGAACAGACATGAAAACTGAATGGCACTGACATTCTGGAGGCTCTATTATGCGTTATCTCCTCGATCAGCAATCATACGAAGAAATGAAGTCTACCCCCGAACACCCCCGCGATTGTTATGTGCGAGAACAGGAATACTGTCACCATCTCTACGTTGAAGGGGTAAAATATGTTGTTGCCCGCGCACTCTATGAATGCATCAAAGAGGCAACAGCCGCACAGGATGACGAAGCCCTGCTGCATCTGGGGTTTCACAAGGAAGACCTGGAACGGTTGATAGCCGAAGCCCGCACCGAAGGAAAGGACATCAAGACCATCCGGACGCTTGGCGACCCACACCCGACCGACGAAGCATCCATGCCTGTCTACAAAAACACGTTTATTCCCCCGGAACCCAGGAGCATTGAAGAAACTGGACTGAACAAAACGTTTATCCAGGAACACATCCTCCGTATTATCTACAACAAGGGCCGCCCCACCGGTGCGGATATACGCGATACCATCTGCCTGGGCTACGGCGTTATTGAACCCCTGCTCATAGAAATGCGCCAGACGGAAGTTGTGGATATTGGTGGACAACGGGGCTATGGCGACATCAACTATGAATATGTCCTCACGCCACGCGGAACGGCCCTCGCCGCCGATGCCCTTACAAAGACTTCATACGCAGATTCAGCCCCCGTCCCGCTTGAAGAGTGGATCAAGTCGGTCAAGGCCCAGACAATTCGCAACGTCAAAGTGACCCGCCGCAGCATCCGCCGCGCCTTCAGCGACCTGATCATTGAAGAATCAATCCTCAACATGGTCGGGCCGGCGGTCAACTCCGGCACCTCAATGATGCTCTTTGGCTATCCGGGCAACGGCAAGACGAGTATTGCCGAACGTATCGCCAACCTGCTTGGCGACCCCATCTTTATCCCAATAACGATAGAAGCCGACGGAGCCATCATCAAAATGTACGACTCTATCGTGCATGAAATCCCCAAAGAGCCATTGCCCGACGATATTGAATATGATAGACGCTGGATATGCATCAAACGTCCTGTTGTTATTGTGGGGGGCGAACTGACGCTTGAGGGACTGGACCTCATCTACAACGAAAAGTCGAAGATGTATGAGGCTCCCTTCCAGATGAAAGCCAACTGCGGTATCTTCCTGATAGACGACTTTGGCCGCCAGCGCGTCAATCCTTTCTACTTGCTCAACCGCTGGATTGTCCCGCTCGAAAAACAATACGACTTCATTACCACAATAACAGGGCAAAAAATGCAGATCCCCTTCGACCAGTTGACAATGTTCTCGACGAACCTCGACCCCCACCAGATAGGCGACGACGCGCTCCTTCGTCGTATCAAATACAAGTTCGAGGTGATAGACCCGACGGAGCGACAGTGGCGCGACATCTGGAGAATTATGTGCAAAATCCGCAAGGTGCCCTACGATGACCGTGGACTGGATTACCTGGTAGCACGCTGGTTTACCCCCGAAAACCGCCCCTTCCGCATGTGTCAACCGCGTGATATTATTGACCAGATGATCTCTATTGCCAGCTACAACATGGAAAGTGTGACGCTCAACCCGGACCTGCTCGACGCAGCCTGCCTGACCTACTTCCCCTCGAAGGAGCAAAAGCAGTTTGGGGCAAAAGTCAAGTTGGATATGTAGGGTAAGCATTCACTGTGTTGGGACAATCTCTGGCAGCGCAAGCGTCCCGCTCGCCCCGATGCGGACGCGGCACTCCTCCCAATCCCTCCCCACGGCGGGGGGAGACCAGGTGGGGGGCTGAACGATTGTCATGTAGGACGATGGTAGGATAGGTAAAAGGAAAAGCAGCTATGAGAAGCGCGGAGGGGGGAGACCTCCCCGCAAAAGGAATGAACAGGTTTATGTCAGCAGTACAGCTTATCTACCGCACATCAATTGGCAAAAAAGTCATCATGGCGGTAACGGGGCTTATCCTTGCCGGGTACGTCTTTGTCCATATGCTGGGCAATCTCAAGATATACCTGGGAGCAGAAAGCCTCAACCACTATGCCGAATGGTTGCGCGAGGTGGGCGCACCATTTTTCTTCCACACACAGGCCCTGTGGCTTGTGCGGATTGTCCTCCTGGTTGCCGTCGGGCTACACATCCTCACCGCCTTGCAGCTCTGGGGGATGGCCAACGCGGCCCGCTCGGCTCCCTACGATGAACGGAAACCCTCGGCCTCCCTCTATATCGGACAAATGATGCGTCTGGGAGGACTGGCCATCGCTTTCTTCGTGTTCTACCACATTATGCACTTTACCACGGGCACGTTCCACCCCACCTTCGTCCCCGGCGAAGTATACTATAATGTTGTTTCTGGTTTCCAGATGCCGCTCGTCTCTCTTTTCTACATTGCCGCGCTGGTGGCCCTGGGGGCCCATATGCTCCACGGCATCTGGAGCATGTTCCAGACTGTCGGGCTAAATAACCGAAGGTATAGCATGGTCTGGCGGTGGGTGGCGGCCCTCGTAACCGCAGCCGTCCTCATCGGCAATATCTCAATTCCGGTTGCCGTTCTTGCCGGATGGATCTCGTAAATGGATCTCGTAAATGGTTCTCGTAAACGAGAGGAGTAAAGAAAAAAGATAATGGCGACTACACTCAATGCAAATGTCCCCCCCTACCCTGTCCACGAACAATGGGACCGTCACCGCTTCGACCTGAAGCTGGTCAACCCGGCCAACAAGCGCAAGTATACGATTATCGTTGTAGGGACGGGGTTGGCTGGTGCGTCGGCGGCGGCTTCGCTGGCCGAACTGGGCTACGATGTGCTCAACTTCTGCTACCAGGATAGCCCGCGGCGGGCCCACAGCATCGCGGCGCAGGGCGGTATCAATGCGGCCAAGAACTACCGCAACGATGGCGACAGCATCTACCGCCTGTTTTACGATACGGTGAAGGGGGGAGACTACCGCTCACGCGAGGCAAACGTCTACCGCCTGGCCCAGGTCAGCGTCAGCATCATTGACCAGTGCGTTGCTCAGGGGGTGCCCTTTGCACGGGAATATGGCGGGTTGCTCGACAATCGCTCCTTCGGCGGGGCCCAGGTATCGCGCACCTTCTACGCCCGCGGGCAGACGGGCCAGCAACTCTTGCTCGGAGCCTACCAGTCGCTCTCGCGCCAGGTCGGGCTGGGCAAGGTCAAGATGTATCCGCGCACCGAAATGCTCGATCTGGTAGTGATAGATGGCCAGGCACGGGGAATTGTGACGCGCAACCTGATAACCGGCAAGATCGAGTCATTTATTGGTGATGCAGTGGTGCTGGCAACGGGCGGCTATGGCAATGTCTTCTTTCTCTCGACCAACGCAATGGGCAGCAACACCACCGCCATCTGGCGGGCCTACCGGCGCGGTGCCTGCTTTGCCAACCCTTGCTACACCCAGATCCACCCGACCTGCATTCCTGTAACCGGCGACCATCAATCGAAACTCACGTTGATGAGCGAATCGCTGCGAAACGATGGGCGCATCTGGGTACCAAAGAAGAAGGGCGACACCCGCCCCCCCAACCAGATCCCCGAAGAGGAACGAAACTACTACCTGGAGACCCGCTATCCTAGCTTTGGAAATCTTGTCCCGCGTGATGTTGCCTCGCGCAATGCAAAAGCTGTCTGCGACGAAGGGTATGGCGTTGGCTCAACCGGCTATGGAGTTTACCTCGATTTCAGCGATGCTATGGACCGGCTGGGCAAGAAGGGGATCGCCGAACGCTACGGCAACCTCTTCGATATGTACCAGCAGATTACCGCCGAAAACCCCTACAAAGTCCCCATGCGAATATACCCCGCCATCCACTACACAATGGGCGGGCTGTGGGTAGACTACAACCTGATGAGCAACCTGCCGGGCCTGTTCGTTATTGGCGAGGCGAATTTCTCCGACCACGGAGCGAACCGGCTGGGGGCCAGCGCATTGATGCAAGGGCTGGCCGATGGCTACTTCATTCTCCCCTATACCATTGGCGACTACCTGGCCCGCGCCAACCTGCCAGCACACGGAACTGACCACGATGCGTTCCGCGAGGTGGAAGTACAAATAACCGATATGAATAGCAAGCTACTGAACATTCAAGGCGAGCGCACCGTAGACTCGTTTCACAAGCAACTGGGGCGGCTGATGTGGGAATACTGCGGAATGGCTCGCAATGAGCAGGGACTCAGGCAGGCCCTCAACAAACTGCCACAGCTCCGCGAGGAATTCTGGCACAACGTCCGTGTCCCCGGCGAGGGAGACGAACTCAACCAATCGCTGGAGCGGGCCGGGCGCGTGGCCGACTTCATCGAGCTGGCCGAACTGATGTGCCGCGACGCGCTCCACCGCGCCGAGTCGTGTGGCGGGCATTTCCGCGAGGAAAGCCAGACCCCCGACGGCGAGGCCCTGCGAAACGACCAGGAATTCACCTACGTTGCGGCCTGGGAATACGCCGGCCTGGGCCATGAGCCTGTTCTGAACAAGGAACCACTGGAATTTCGTGAAGTGACACTCTCGCAGCGAAGTTATAAATGAGGGAAAGAGAAATGAGACTGACATTACGCATCTGGCGGCAGAAGAACGCCCGGGCGCGGGGGAAGCTGGTCAGCTATCGGATTGAGGACATCAGCCCGGATATGTCCTTTCTGGAAATGCTCGATGTGCTTAATGAGCAACTGACGGAAAAGGGAGAAGAGCCTGTTGCCTTTGACCACGACTGCCGCGAGGGGATTTGCGGGATGTGCGGGCTGGTGATCAACGGTATAGCCCACGGGCAGCACAAACACCGCACCACCACCTGCCAGCTTCATATGCGAAACTTCCGCGATGGGGAGACCATTACCATCGAACCCTGGCGGGCAAAGGGGTTTCCCATTATCAAGGACCTCATTGTGGACCGCAGCGGGTTTGACCGCATCATCCAGAATGGCGGGTTTATTACTGCGCCGACAGGCACCGCTCCCGATGCCCACGTCACCCTCGTCCCCAAAGAAGCGGCTGAGCTGGCAATGGACGCGGCGGCCTGCATCGGGTGCGGGGCGTGCGTGGCGGCCTGCCCGAATGCGTCGGCTATGCTCTTTGCCGCGGCCAAAATCTCCCATCTTGGTTTGCTGCCGCAGGGCCGCCCCGAACACCCCAAACGGGTGCTCAATATGGTGCAAACGATGGACGACAACGATTTTGGCGGGTGTACCAACATTGGCGAATGTGCCAGAGCCTGCCCGAAAGAAATCCACCTGGATACCATCGCCCGAATGAACCGCGACCTCATCAAAGCCATTGCCATTGAGGGGAGCAGCAGCACGAACACGTAGCAAATAGGGGAGCGTCTGGGAGTGTGGGCATCCGTAATCGTTCATCCCCCTACCTGTCCTCCCCCCGGTAGGGGGAGGGATTGGGAGGGGGGCCAGGCCTGCATCGGGGCAAGCGAGACGCTTGTGCTCCCAGAGGCCAGAGAGCGCGGGGGGGGGGCGAACACAGTCAACCCTTACGAAGCCAGAATACGGTTGCGTCGGCCAGAGAAGAACGAATAATCCAATAATCCATGAAATGATACCATCAACCACAGGAGACAAGTACACCGCGGGGATTTTGTTTCTCAAGAGGCACGCCGACCATGTGCAAGCCTGGATGTCCCACGCCTCAATGCCCTTTTTCGTCCGTCCGCTCAACGAGCGGTGGGCCGTCCTCTTCATTGAAGATGACAAACTGAAACTGGCTACAACGGTTGACTTGCTGATCGAGTTTTCCAAATTTGTTTCGCTGCTCTACTTTTTCCACGATGAAAACTGGGGATGGGGCTACCGCATCTATGTCAATGGCTACGAGGTGGCGTGCTTCTACGATGATTACCACTTTGACCACACGATGGCGATACAGCTTGCCAGCGAACGATACCCCCATATTGAGGATATTCTCTATTTTCTCTATTTCGAGGAAGAGGGTCGGTTGCTGCTCGACACGCTGGTTGAGGAGGTCAACGGTAACAGGGAATATCTGGAGCAGCAGTTTGAGGATAGAAACATTGAGTTTTTCAAGGTGTTTCACCTTGACGCAGACAAAATCAATATGCTCAAGCATCTCATCTCCATTGAGGGGCTACGCGACAAACGGCTCCACTGGAGGCAGGTGCAGCAGTTCAAGCAATGTGTTGAGATAGCCGAGCTAACCCGCGTGAATTTCAAGACAGTCAAGAGTGAGGTGTTGCAGTAGATCATGGCTCCTCAAGCTGCTGCACCGTGCTGCGCCGCGGGGATTGTTGTGTTCCCGACAGTGGGGGCACGGCAACTATCCCCGTCAACACCTGCTCAATGACATCATTTTCCTTCTCTATCTGTGTGGCATAGGAATCGAGTATCGCGCTATACCGCTGGCGCAGGGCGAGGGGAGCTATCCGCTGAACATCTTCAATGGAGACTCGGCTCCGGAAGTCGGCGGCGGCACGGGCGCGGGCCGCTTCGAGCAGGGCTATTTCGGCGCGGTGCGAGGGAATCTTGAGTTTTTGTACCAGGTGCAGGGCAATATCTTCTATGTCGGGAGGGACGGTTACATGGGGGAGCAATTCGCGGGCTACTTCCACCTCCTCGCAGAGGGCGGTGGTCTGTTCGGCGTAGAAGTGGCGAAACGTCTGGGGGTCGTTGCGAAACGCCTGACTCCGACGGTAGACCTCTAGCCGCTGTGTCCCATCGGAGAGGGGAGGCACCCACACGCGCAGCCCGAAGCGGTCCATAATTTGCGGGCGCAGATTGCCCTCTTCCGGGTTCATCGAACCAATGAGCACAAACTGCGAAGGGAAGAGGCGGGTATAGGCCCCGCGCCGCACCATCGTGCGCCCCTGGGCCGCCGCATCAAGAATAACATCCACAACGTGCTGGTCCAGCAGATTGATTTCATCCACATAGAGCAGGTTTTTGTGGGCCTTTGCCAGCACGCCCTCTTCAAGCACCACCTGTCGCTGCTCCAGGGCGATCCGTTCGTTGATGCCGCCAACCACATCTTCAATGCGAGCATTGAGCGGTAGCTCAACAAGCTGCATGGGCATCTGGATCGTGTGGGGCTTGTCGTCGCGGTCCCGCTCCTCACGCTCAACCATCGGCATAATGTCGAGCAGGCCGCGCACGGCGGTTGTTTTTCCCACGCCATAGGGGCCGAGCAGCAACACCCCCCCGACCTGCGGGTTGATAAGCCCCAGGATGAGGGCCGTTTTTAGCTCCGGCTGACCGACAATTGCAAGCAGGGGAAAAGGGACAATCTCCTCATCCATCATGACCTGTCGTCGTCATCATTTCCTGGCTCCTCATAGACAACAACTTCTTCTGGTGCTTCTGGTTTGTCTGGTTTCTCGGAGCGTGTTTCCTCAATGGGGCCTTGCAGCTTGCCCCGAAATTCCTCCCATAGCATCGCTTCGTGGCGGGCTGCGGCCTGTTTGCCGCCCTCAATGGCTCCACTCACATGGGAAGCCACCGCCCCCAGAAGGTCTCTGCCCGATATAGGCGTAACCAGCAAGACAATAGATGCGCCAATAGGGGCCCCGACGGCAAACCCTATGAGAAAATGTTTCATAGATGGTATCGTTTCCTTCTTTCCTCTTCTCGCTCGTTGCCCGCTTTCTTCTATCGCTCCGTTCTGCTACGTTCGTGCGGAATTTTCCGACTGCACGCGCTCCAGAAACGCATCCACTGGCATAGACCCCAGATCCTCGCCGGAGCGCATCCGCACCGAAACGGCGTTGTTTGTCTGCTCTTTGTCGCCAATGATCAGCATGTAGGGAATTTTTTGTAGCTGGGCATTGCGGATTTTTGCCTGCATACGGTCCTTGCTTGCGTCCATCTCCACGCGCAACCCCAGAGCTTTCATGCGCTGCTGGAGCGTGCCAGCATAGTCAATGTGGCGGTCGGCAATGGGGATAATCTGTACCTGCACGGGCGAGAGCCACAGCGGAAAAGCCCCCGCATAGTGCTCAATGAGCACCCCCATAAACCGCTCGATGCTACCCATCAGGGCACGATGGACCATGTAGGGGCGATGGGCCTGTCCATCTTCCCCGATAAATTCCAGGTTAAACCGCTCGGCGAGGTTGAAGTCGAACTGGATCGTACTGAGTTGCCATTCGCGCTCCAGAGCATCTTTCACCTTGAGATCAATTTTCGGCCCATAGAACGCGCCGCCGCCCTCATCCACTTCGTAGGGGAGGTCGTGGGCTTCGACAGCGCGGCGCAGGGCCTCGGTGGCGCGGTCCCAGTCGGCCGTTTCGCCAACGTGTTTCTCAGGTAGCGTGGAGAGATAGGCTTTGAAATCGCGCAACCCTATTGTTCGCAGCACAAAGAGCGAAAACTCCAGGGCCCGGCTGATCTCTTCTTCCACCTGGTCGGGACGGCAGAAGATGTGCGCATCATCCTGGGTAAAGCCACGCACCCGCGCCAACCCATGCAGCGTGCCGCTCCGCTCGTAGCGATAGACTGTGCCAAATTCGGCGTATCGTTGGGGCAGGTCGCGGTAGGAGCGCAAATGGCTCTGGTAGATATGGATATGAAAGGGGCAGTTCATCGGCTTGATGTAATACTCCTCGCCCTCAATATCCATCGGCGCATACATACTTTCCTGGTAGAAATCGAGATGCCCGGAGGTATGCCACAGGTGGGCGCGGCCAATGTGTGGCGAAAAGACCCACTCGTAGCCATGCTCCAGGTGGGCCTGGCGGATGAAATCCTCAAACAAGACGCGGATTCTCGCGCCCTTCGGGTGCCAGAGGATGAGGCCCGGCCCCACATCGTCGGACACGCTGAAAAGATCGAGTTCTTTCCCCAGCCGGCGGTGGTCGCGCTTCCTCGCTTCTTCTTGCTTCCAGAGGTAGTGCTCCAGTTCCTCCCTGGTATTCCAGGCTGTGCCATAGATACGCTGAAGCATCGGGTTGCGCTCATCACCACGCCAGTAGGCCCCGGCAATACTCAGCAATTTGAACCCGTCGGCGGGAATCTGGGAGGTGTTTTCCAGGTGGGGCCCGCGGCACAGGTCCTCAAAGGCATCGTGCCGATAGGTCGAAATCTCGGTAGATCCGCTTCCCGCTTCGCCATACTCATCCTGCCCCTTGAGCAACCCTTCTATCAACTCCAGCTTGTAGGGCTGGTCCATGAAGAGGGTGCGGGCTTCGTCGGCATCTATCACGCGGCGGGTAAAGGGGTGCTGTTCGGCAACAATGCGGCGCATGCGCGTTTCGATGTCTCCCAGGTCGTCGGGGGTGAGGGCCCGCGGCAGGTCAAAATCGTAGTAAAAGCCATGTTCAATGGGCGGGCCTATGGCCAGCTTCCCTTCGGGGAACAGTTCAAGCACGGCCTGAGCCATTACATGAGACACAGAATGGCGCAGGCTATAATAAGGGTCATTCTGTTGGGACATAGGGTTCTTCCTCTAACTCTATCAAACATATCGGGCGTATCGGGCGTATCGGGCTTCTCTCTCCAATCCCTCCCCCCACTGGGGGGGAGGACAGGTGGGGGGGGCTGAACGATTACTCTCTCTTTAGCACGCAACGCTCAATCAAACACGGCGACAATGGCTCCCTGCTCAATCTGCACACTTGTAATGGCCCGTTCCTGCGCCTGGAGTTGCTCATTGAGCTGGCGTTCAAGCGTGCGGGTCAGGTCTTCAAACGAGATCAGGTATCCAAGCGGGCCATCCAGATCAGGCTCAACGACTGTCACCTTGCCATTCTGCACCGCCACGCCAAATGTCACCTGGTTGGTCGTGCCGAGGGCCTCAATGGTGGCGCGGGCCTGGCCTGGCACAAACGCCACCGTTGCCGATTCAAGTGGCTTCAACGCTTCAGGATTGGCGGCAAGGTAGCGGTTTATCTGCGTGTCTGTTACTCGAACTTCGCCACGGGGCAGGGCCGCAATAGCCGTCGGCATTGTATTACTGGCCTGCTCCTGGATGCGACGTTGGGCATCAGAAGAGCCGGGAGTTGCACTCCCGCTATCACTCCATCCAGGGGGTTGACCCAATCCGAGATACTTGCTCACCTGGTTGGCAATGTATTTACCAGCAGCCGGTCGGACAAACTGGGCATAGCCAGCCACAAGAAATAGCACAACCACACCGAGCAGAACTGTTTTGCTCAGGCATGAGGTTCCTCTTTTCGTGGGCCGGCGGGGGGATCTCCGCATTGTTGCACCTCCTCTAATTGATGATCCTCTACCCCATCAAAAAAATCTTCCCCCATCCAGAGGGCGGGGGGGCCAACGCATACGCCCGGAAAGGGGGAAAAGGGATGATACGATGGTAGACGGATGCGCGTATTGTGCCAAAGAATCTAATGGCGACCTCGACTGGGATCGAACCAGCAACCTTCGGCTCCGGAGGCCGACGCTCTATCCAATTGAGCTACGAGGTCAAACCATACACTCATACCATTTATAGAAAAGTATACTCGATCCTCTCGGCTGTTGTCAATGCTCACTATGCTCACATGCTCACAAGGATGCGACGTTGAAAAGGAAGAGCAGGGGTAGGCCGGGGAAAGAAAGTGTTGTATACTTTTTCACAAGGGGAGGATGGGAGGAATCTGTTCGACGCAACCGGTAAGCGGTATGTAACTTGCAGGGGTCCTGAGGGGCGTATACTGAACACAACAAGTTGTTGTCGAAACGTGCTGCTTTATAAAGGTAGCCCGTAGAACCCACCAGCTTTGGCGGTGGGATGTAATCACCAACCCGTTGGAAAGAAGGGATCACTGACGATCCCGAAAGGAGAAAGTCAATGGCTGACTTGAATATCCAATCGTTGCTTGAACGGGCAATAGATACCCATACCAAACTCCACCTGTTGCTCATCTTCTACGAAGACTCTCGCCTGGAAGCCACCCCGGAAACGCTGGCTGAGCGATGCTGCCGAGACATCTGGAGTGTCCGGCAGGCCATCCAGGAAATGGCTGAGGATAGGGTTGTCACTGCTAGCCGGACCGTCGGGGGAGAGACAGTATATAGCTTTCACCCCGCTGCGGAGTTTGTCGCTCCCATCAAGTATTTGATGCAGAGCTACGATAACCCGGTGGAACGAGAGGAAATTCTCTCTTCTATCCACGAACTCTCTGGCTATGCAGCAATCCGCCATGCCCCCATTCCAAGATGGTTTATCTGTGTTCCGTAGCATTCGTCCTGTGGTGTTGCTCATACACCTGGTTGAGCCGGGGGACAATGATGCGCCAGTCGTAGTGGGTACATACGAAATCGCGCCCGGCTTCCCCTAGACGACGGGCTGTTGTCGGGTCGTTGAGCAAGCGGCAGATGGCGCGGGAGAACGCTTCTGCGTCATCTGCCAGCAACAGGTGGTTCTCGTCGTGTAGCCCCAGCACCCCCTCTGCCCCCATTGAAGTAGAGACGACTGGAACCTGCATAGCCAGTGCTTCGAGCAGTTTGAGCCGCACGCCCCCCCCGATTCGCATGGGGACAATATAGACGTTGGCCCTGGCAATATATGGGCGCACATCGGGCACATTGCCCACAACTTCGATGGTTTTCCCATTGTGCAGGCTCCGTATGGATGCGTCCGGCTGTCGCCCGACAATGGTCAGGCGGACAATGGGAGTATGCTGCTGCACGAGCGGCAAGACAGCCTGCACAAACCACTCCACCGCGTCTATGTTGGGGCGATAGTCCAGGCTCCCCGTGAACACGAGGGTAAGAGGATGACCGTGCATAGTGGCAGGCGAGGGCGAAGGGAGCGTGGCAGGTGAAAAGTGGCTGGTATCTACCCCGTTTGGAACAATACTGATGTGAGCCTGGGCATAGAGCCGGTGCAAGGCCTGGCGGTCCTCTTCGGAAACAGCAATGGTATGATGGTAGCTGCGGAGCAGGCGACGCTCGTAGGCAACCAGTTTGCGCCATTGAATGAGCGAATAGGGAGCGGACAGCAGAAGCCGGGGGGCAATGGGTGGGCCGGGCACGGGGGTAAGGCGGGAGGGCCTGAACCATGCGGCAAGAGCGGTGAGACTGGTATGGGCCGCCCGCTGTTGGATAACATATTCTGCGTTAAATTCATCAAGCACAAGCAACGGCGTGAGGGGCGGGCCTGGTTGCTGCTTCGCGGCAATCTCCAGCCCATACCCCGCCATCTCAATGCTTTCGGCCTGCACCACGTCGAACGGCTCGGCCTGGAGAAGGCGAAAGAGCATCTCACGGTAGACGGGCGATTGATTGCGAAAGGACATATCTGGTTGTCGTGAGGTGAGACTATCCCAACCCCGCCGGACCAGGCTCCGCCGAGGCGGACCCACGACGGCGACGACGCGGCACCATTCTCGCAGCGGCTCCAGCAGTGCGACTGCGGCTTCATCGGGGGCAAAGGTGAGCAGGGTGACAGTGTGATGATGAGACAGGAAGCGCAGGAGATGGTACATGCGGAGTGCGCCGCCACTGTGGAGGGGGTAGGGCGGGTAGGGCGTGAGAACAAGCAAACGCACCGGTTAGCTCCACAGGGTGCTGGCTGAGAGTATGCTGTGCCATTGGATATACTTCATACCAGCATTATAGCATAGGCGCACATCCTTGACACCAGGAAAAAGCTATGCTACCATAGGCTCGAATTTAGAAGCATTCTAAATTAAGGTTCAATCAAGAAGATGAGTACAACACAGACACAAATTGACGAGTTGTTAGGCCAGCTCGAAGCGGCCGGCAAACGAGCGACCCCGCAGCGGTACGCGGTGTGCCAGGCCCTCGTTGAGCATGGCGGGCATCCCACCGTAGCCGAAATTTTCGAGCGTGTGCGGAGTGTCTTTCCGATGATCAGCCAGGCAACTGTCTACAATACCATAGATACGCTGAAAGAACTCGGACTGATTCACCAGCTTGACATTGCCAATCACGACCATGCCCACTACGACCTGGATCTTGCCCCCCATATCAATGTTGTTTGTCGCTATTGCGAGTATATTGCCGATGTCCATGTCGAATCGCTTGATCATATCCTTGAGCAGGTGAGTGAATTGACTGGCTGTCAGATTGATCACCATGCGCTGGTTGTCTATGGAGTGTGTCCTGCCTGTCGTGCTGCGGGTCGCACGATGTCTCTGACCGGAGGGCATGAGATAGACTGCGAGCATGGAAGGTGTGAGAAGAAAGGGGGGCGGCGAGGCCGCAAACGACGGCACCATAGCCGCTGGCCCTATGTCAACCCTCATACCGACACCGCTCACCACACGACCAGCATCGGAGAGGGCTACCATTCCAGGCAGACTAATAAATCGGGTAAATCCGGGAGATCTGAGGAACACTGAGGAATCAGTTTTTTTACCTGGAATTTAGAATCATTACTATTTAATTTTCATAAAAGTGGCGGCGCAGGAAACCACCTGCTTCAGCGGGTGGAGGAAGTGCCGCCATCCTCCTTTCTCCTGGTTGTCACGACTGAATGAGTGTGCTAGACTGTTGTACAAGGCACTCTCTGCA
>DAOTUE010000122.1:0-5300 GCA_034436975.1 Chloroflexaceae bacterium | reverse complement strand
ACGGCTGCGGCAGCGTGCGGCATACAATTCCACCTGCGGATTGAACTTGGTCACGATCAGTCCCCGACAGATGAGATTATCGCAAACGTGAATACGTTGCTGAAAGAGGTAGCATCGGGGCTTGAGGTGAAAGGGAATCATACCAAAACCGGGTGTATAATGGAAATATAAGACAATTACACATAACCCAACATTTGTCGGTTGAGGAATTGGAACAACGCCAGCGACCTGTCAAACGACAACTGACTACCCTACAGAAAACATGTTCATATCCCTGTTGAAAGAGCAGGGGGCATTCTCTGGTATCATCTTCTTTAATTTTCCTAGAAAGGAGATTCCCCATACCATGAGCAATGCCCACCGCCACTATCGTGCCATATATCCCGTTCTGATGCAACTCTTTGGAAACCCCACTGGGCACAAAGCCCGCCATGTCCAGACCCTGGTCGCGTTCCAACTGCTCCTGCACCCAGGGCCAGTCCTGGGCAAAGGGATTGTCGCGGGTGCGCCAGGGGTGGGGGTGCGTGAGCTGACTGGGCAATTGTCCGAGCCGTTCGTATTTGCTGGCGGTGCGCGGGCACATCCCGCTCGCGGCAGCCGCCTGGATCTGGGTTTTTCCTTTTTTCCGTTCCCGTTTCATCAAAAGAACCTCTTTGTCTGTCTTCATGCTGGTCTCCTGATATGCGTTTCCGAGAGACCATCATAGGCGAATGAGGGGGAAAAGAGAAGGGTGGTTGATCGGTAGTTTTAATTGTCGTCAGGGGGTATTTTAAGTTGTCGTTGGACACCTAGGCCCGAATAATTGGTGAAGGTATTGAAAATGGGGTATAATTAAAATAAGAAATTGACGCAAGATCGTTCTCGATGACGCTTCCAATTCCCCTCTGTCCTGGAATTTATTACATAATATGAGGAGAAATCTCCTTGCATACTCTTGTTCCCCATCCTATCCTGGCCCATCTTCAGGAGCGATGCTTCTGGGGTGAATGTGAAGCTGCATCTATTTTTGTTGATATTTCCGGCTTCACAGCTCTGACGGAAACGCTGATGCAGCACAAGAAGGGTGGGGCCGAAGCCTTGACTGAATCCCTCAATACCATTTTCCGTTCATTGGTACAGGCGGTTTATGCACAAGAAGGTATTATTACCACTTTTGCAGGAGATGCTTTTACAGCTATTTTTCCTGTTCAGGCAAACCAGGAAGAAGCTGCTCTTCGCGCAGCACGGACTGCTGTATCTATCCAACAGTTTTTTCTTGTGCATAATACCATCGAGACCCCCTATGGGATCTTTCCCGTCAATGTCAAAATCGGGCTTGGGATCGGGCAGGTCGTGTGGGGTATTCTGGGAAATACGTCTGAAAAGGGTGATACTGTTCCGCTTCTGACCTATTTTTTCCGCGGGCAAGCGATAGATCGTTGTGCACAGGCTGAGCATGAAGCTGGACGCGGAGAAATTATGATGCATCATATCGCTCTGGAACATATCCAGGCCTCGGTTTCATCCATCTTCGCAAAGCAGGGAAACAAACACATCTCTATCCAGAAACCTGATCAAGAACAGCCGAGGGAGAACACTCCCGTCGTTCCCCATGATGCACAAAAGCTGATACGGTCGTTTATCCCGGACCGTGTCATCGAACTGGCTGGGAGTAGTGCTCAGGGAGAGTTTCGCCAGGTTACTATCGCATTTCTGTCTTTCCAAGAGCCAGCCGACCACCATGTACTCAATATCTTTGCCTCAACGGTATTGATGCTGACCGAAGCCTACGATGGTTATTTCAATAAACTTGATTTTGGTGACAAAGGGGGTGTTATCCTCCTCATTTTTGGTGCCCCGCGGGGACATGAGCGGGACATTGAGCGAGCCACCGATGCCCTTCTGACGTTACGTGAGTGGGAACCGCCAGTGAGATGGCGAGCAGGTCTGACCTGCGGCACTGTGTATGCCGGGATGGTTGGTGGGGATGAACGGGCTGAATATACCGCGATTGGGGATGTGGTAAATCTGGCGGCTCGCCTTATGATGAAAGCGGATTGGGGAAAGATATGGGCTAATTCTTCAGTTGCAGACCAGTTGCAGGCAAAAGGATATAATCTGGAATGGCTTGGCTCTTTTGCCTTCAAGGGGAAAGTCCAACCCGTCCAGGTCTCGCAGGTGATTTCCCGCCCGGTTGTCGAAGAAACTGGACTATACCAGGGGCAACTAGTCGGGCGGCTACGCGATATTGACCGGATCACGCAATGGATATGGCCTATCTTTCGCGGGAATCATGCCGGCTTCTTGACGATGTACGGGGAAGCGGGCCTTGGCAAAAGCCGACTGGCCTATGAGATGCGACAGCGTTTACTCGATACTTTTCCCTTGAGGTGGTTTATCTGCCCGGCTGACAATGTTTTGCGCCAATCACTGAATCCTTTTCGATATACGTTGCGGAACTACTTTCAGCAATCATTGGAGCAAACTTCCGAAATGAACAGAGCTAACTTCACCCACATCTGGGAAACGCTGGTAGCTTCTGTTTCTCAGATGCAAGAGAAAAAACCGGTCGCCAGGGATATTGCCTCAGAATTGAAACGTACTCGCTCTTTTCTCGGCGCGATGGTCGATCTTTTCTGGGATGATGATGAACTCTATGAGTGGATTTCTCCACAATTGCGGTTTGAGAACACGTTACAGGC
This sequence comes from Chloroflexaceae bacterium, assembly GCA_034436975.1. Lineage (GTDB taxonomy): Bacteria > Chloroflexota > Chloroflexia > Chloroflexales > Chloroflexaceae > JAAUSY01. Next base: position 2,619 of record DAOTUE010000122.1, on the reverse strand, counting down.
CCTCAAGGTCTTTTTTCTGGCAGAGAGCTTGCGCCAGCCGGTTGTTCTCCAGATCGAAAACCTTCAATGGCTCGATGAAAACTCATTTGAAATGCTCAAACAGCTTTCCTATGCAATGCATGATTTTCCGCTGGCTGTTCTCTGTCTGAGCCGTTATCACGATGATGGGAGCAAAATTGAAGTACCAGTTAGCGCGAATGTCCCTCAGCAGTTCATGGAACTGTCTTCGTTTGGAGCAGAGGAAACACGATCCTTTGCTGAAGCGATACTGGCGGGATCTATTGCTGAAAATCTCCTGAATTTCCTTGTACAAAAAACCAGTGGAAACCCTTTTTTTATTGAACAAATTACGCTCGATCTACATGAACGTGGAGCAATATCACAGGATGAGCACCAGTGCTGGTCTCTGAACGACAATGACACTATCAACGTTCCCGTGAGTATTACCGCCGTCCTGGTAGCTCGCCTTGACCGGCTGAATATCCACCTCCGCCAAGTTGTTCAGACTGCGTCGGTGCTGGGACGTGAATTCATTGTTCATGTACTCTCCACTATGCTAGACAATGATACGCAGGTTCTGAACCATATTCATCAGGTGGAGCAAGAGCGCATCTGGACACTTTTCGGCGATGAACGATGTGTTTTTCTCCACTCGTTGCTGCGCGATACGATCTACGAAATGCAGCTACAGGCAAGATTGGCGGATCTCCACACGTTAGCGGCAGAAACCATCGAACTTTTGTACGCAAATGAACTTGCTTCCTACTATCCCGATCTTGCGTATCACTATGGGCGGGCAGGCAAGAGTGAGCAAGAGCGGCTTTATTCCCACCGGGCAGGGGAGCAAGCAGCGAACCTTTTTGCCAATGTAGAGGCTATTGCCCACCTCAGCCGTGCCCTGCACCTTACCCCCAATGGTGATCTGGTGGCCCACTATACGCTGTTGGGCTTACGTGAGCAAGTGTATGACCGCCTCGGTCGGCGTGAGGAGCAATCATGGGATCTGGCTAACCTGGCCTTGCTGGCCAGGCAGATGCAAGACCGACAGCGACAGGCCGACATTGCCCTGCGACAATCCCATTATGGTGTGATGACCGGATGTTATTTTATGGCAATTTTAGCCGCAAAGCAAGCTATTGCCTATACCAGATTAGAGCAAACAGGCTATCTTCAAGCAAAGGGCTACCTTGAATGGGGAAAAGCATTGCGTTGGCAGGCACAGTATCAGCAGGCGAAAGAGAAACTGGAGCATGCCCTCTCTTTGGTGCAATCGGGCAATTTTTCCGATCTCGAAGCAGAAGTGCTCCATCAGCTTGGGACAATAGCTTATTTTGAAGGTAATTACGATGATGCTATCCAGTTTGATGAGCATGCTCTTCTCCTGTATCGCTCTCTGCACAATCAGCAGGGTGAAGCAAACACGCTTGACTCGCTCGGCTCCGATGCATGTGATTGTGGCGATTTTGAAAAGGCGATTTCTTACTACAAGCAAGCCCTGGAGATATATCGTGCTATTGGCAACCAGTGGGGTATTGGGAACACGTTGGGAAATCTCGGACAACTCTATCGTGAACAGGGAGCATTTTCGCGGGCAATGACTTGTTTTGAGGAAGGCTTGCGTATTTGCCAGGCTATTGGCGACCAGAAGGGCACAGGATGGTTTTACAGCAATCTTGGCTGGATCTATCTTGATCTAGGGGTCTACGAACAAGCGGAGCGGTCCTTTGAAACTGCGCTCTTGCAAGTCCGTGCAATCGGTGCTCGTGGGGAAGAAAGCTGGATACTGGCCAGCATGGGGCTACTTGCGTATTTTCGCGGAGACTATGCTGCTGCCCAAACCCATAGCCAGCTTGCGCTTGAGATTGCCCGCAAGAATGGCGAGCCATTTGCCGAGGGCGATGCCATTCTCTCGCTAGGGCATGCCCACCGTGGAGCCGGTCTATTGGCAGAAGCGGCAGATTGCTATGAGCAGGCCCTGGCCATATGGCGAGACCTGGAGATGGGGAGCCGGGTTGTGGAAGCACAAGCCGGACATGCTCTGGTCGCCCTGGCCCGGGGGGATCTAGCACAGGCCCGCGAGTATGTTGAAGAGATCCTCAGTTATCAGCAAGAGAACACATCCTTTGCCGGGGCCGACTGTCCATTTCTTGTTTTTGAAACCTGCTATCGGGTGCTCTCTACAAACCACGACAACCGTGCAACGGATGTTCTACTCACGGCTACGACAATACTTTATCAGCAAGCCCAAGATATTACCGATGGTGAGTTACGCCGCTCGTTCCTTGAGGACATCCCAGTAAACCGGCGGCTTCTGGATACAAGCAAACTGGAGGCAAGCGGAACGGATGCGATGGTTGGTTCTCATACCAATCCTCGTAGATTAAATGGTTTTGTAGGCTTCTTAGAGGTGGTTTGAGGAGGAAATATGATTTCTCGAAGCGCACGATTACTTGCTGGCGGATTGATACTGGTCGTATTGTTAGCAACGCTCGCTCTTTTTCCGCAAGATGTTACTATTGCAACCGACCCGGACGGTAATGGCAATCATGACAATGGTTCGGAGCGACAGGACAGCGAGGATAACACAGAGAACGACACAGAGAGCCTTGAGAGAGGAAA
>DAOTUE010000121.1:0-3259 GCA_034436975.1 Chloroflexaceae bacterium | reverse complement strand
AGTAGCGCGTTTGTCCCTGCAAATCAGACCTGGTGAAGGGAAATCGCCGCACCTCGCCCCAATCGATCTGGAGCACCTCGCCGGGCAACCCATCGAAGCGCACCGCCACATCCGAAGCACAAGCGTGCCGTTGCCGCCGCAAGGGGCGAACATAAGGCCGGGTCGCTGCCTTGATATTGTGCCGACTTCTGAACGATATTTTACACTACAATGGGCCTTTGTTTTCGGCGGGCTAAAGCCTTCCGAGAAACCCGCCGCAAGCTACCGCCCTTCAGGGCGGGTAGATAGGCGGGTTTCATTTGGTCACCTGACAACCAGTGGCAGATATACTGTTCGATCATCCTGTCCATTCAAGTTGTGTACCCTGGTGTTGTCCCAGACATACGTTTCGGGGAGGCGGGATGAACCAACGGTCAGGGTCACGAGGCGACCTGGCTTCCCACATCCTTCGTTGCCCCCGATCCATTCTGCCTCAACATGGATGCGTACAGCAGGCTTGCCCTCAATGAGTTGTACCTCACTTTCCCCACACACTGTCTCACTGATAGTTGCCGTGACTTGCATTCCAGCGACAGGCTGAAATGTGTCCGTTGGCTCCAATAGTCCATAGTATGTTGCTGGTGGATTGGGTAAGGTGCTTTCCAGTTGAGCGGCACTATCTGCCGAGCCTTTGAGCGAAACCGTCACTGGTTGGGTGACAAAAAGCCAGTATCCTTTTCCAAACGACAGCGTTTCAAGGGTATTGACCCATTCTTCTACCGTTGTGTCGTAGATTTTCCACGGTTCCGTATCACCAGCTTCGTAGGCATAGACGGTAGTGTAGTGTCCAGCAACAGATTGCAGAGCATCCTGTACTGGGCGCGTGACCTGGACTGGATAGGCAAAGAGATTCCATCCCTCGCTTCTCATTGGTAATTCAATGCTAGACATGAGCGCATATAAGCCGGGTCCACGACTGGGGGCAGATGCTACATTCTGATAGGTGTCAAGTGACGTGGGAAGTTTATTCCATTCCTGATTTTCTGCATCCCAGAAATATACGCGCAACCAGTTTTCCTCCCCAGTGGAAACTTCATTTCCCAGGTAGCCAAAACTTATTGAAGTCCGCACCAGATCTGGAGCATTGTTGGAAGCAGAAAGCCAGTAGGCTTGCCCAACTGGGGTCATCCAGGATGGAATAGATGGGAGACGGCTGACTGCCTGAAGAGTGTAGAACTCCCCTTCTTCAAAGTCAATATCATCGCCATAGACAATGACTTGCCCATCCGAGGAAACAGCCGGGGCTGCACGAGACTTGCGCCGACCTGCACGAGACTTGCGCCGACCTGGATTGCCCCCCATTGAGTAGTCGGTAATGCTCTCGCGTGGGGGATTTCCCTGATTGGTCTCGGTCCAGACCTGCACATATCCCTGGACAGCAGGTTCATTCAGGTGGAATGTGCCGGTATAGGTGTCACCCGACTGGAGAGTAAGGGAAATCGTGCGGGCGGGGTCTTGCTCAGGGTAGATGCGGGCATAGAGTTGTTGTCCGGCGGAAACATTTGAAACTGCAAGATTGATCGTATGCGATGTAACGGGAGAAATAACAATCTCTGGTTGCCACTCAATGGAAAAGACTTCGAGCTGATCATCGCCAGCGGTAATGACCTCGCATCCAATTCGCTGCTCGTCTGGTTCATAGACGCAAAGCCGGTCCCCCGGTCGTGCCCCACGGGCCTCAATCTGGTCAAGCCGTGGACGGCCCAGATCAAGTATCCAGGGATAGGTTTCTTCCAGCGTTTCATCGCGCTGGAAGAGGAGCGCACGCGCACTGGAGCCAGGCTTCAGCCGCCCGCCATTGTAGTTGAGATAGAAAATGGGAACATCCAGGGCACTGGTGGGCGACAGTGGTGAGATGAATGTAATATCGGTGACATCCAATGGTAGCCCGTTTGGTCCCCTGTTGAGCGGCAGGGCATTGAGCATCGGGTAGAACGTGGCCATTGTCTCCCAGTCGGAACGACCTGTTAGCTGGTGTGAGAGCGATTGTTCACACTGGGGAAGCCACTGTGAGGGAGCGACAAACTCACTATAATCGTCTCGGTAGGGATCGCTCATTGCGCCGGAGCAAGTGTCTACTGGCACCAGCACCCCTTCTTCATTCAGCCCGATATAGTTGTCATCCAGGAAGAAGCAATAATGTCCCAATTCATGGGCCAGGGTACGTGGCCAATCTTCGTTCAGATTGCCAGATGGTTCTCCGAAGCGATTCCAGACGGCCCCCATTCGCACCTGTCCCGGATTGTAGGAAATTGTTTCGTGCTCAGGATCAACGGTTTCTTCGGTGACAATCCCTCCCTGTTCTGCATTGGGACGCAGGCGGTTGGTTGCATAGATACGTACATGCGATTCATTCCAGTAGTCGTGGTCTTGAAAAACCTGTAATGTTCCCAGCGCGGCCTGGCCATTGGTCCAGTCAAAGAGTAACTCCGAAGTACGGGACAGGTCGTAACGCAACCGTGCGAGAAAGGCATCATCGCGGCGGCTATCCCACTCCAGCGAAACATCCAGGTTGAAGAGGAGAAACGGGTTTTCTGGTGAGACCGTCAGAGTTTGGAGACCTGGTTCCTCGATAGGGAAGAAATTTAATCCTTGTGAGTTGGGAGCAGCACTGGTGTGGTAGAGCGTGTAGGTACTGGTCGAATCTATCGGGAGGAGCGCAACCAGTTTGTCACCAATCTGGAGTGTATCGCGTCCTTCAAGATAGCCCAGTGCGTTGGTACGAAACGGTTCTCCCCCGGTCGCCTCATCGTTACCACCAATGGCCTGTGCCCCACGGATCTGACCGGCTGGCAGGCGATAGACAAGGGCTTCGCCTGCTGGTTCTCCCTTATACAACACGCGAATCTGGGTTCCGCGCACACGGAGTGGAAAGGTACTGGTTGCATGAGAGCCATGTTGATACGGTCCCGCGATGTGGTTGGAAGGAGTGGTGATAGCAGGAATAGCTTTCAGGCGAAAGACAACGTTGTCACTTTGCCCCATGAACCCGCTCTCAAGCACGTTCCAGGTGTAGGTGTGGGTTGTACCACCGGGGGATGTAGCCAGGTCCGTTGTCGGGGTCGCAGATGTGGGTATTGCTGGTTGCCACTTGTCCCCACCATCCAGTGAATAAAATCCAAGTACCTGCCGCACCGGTTGTGATTCCCGGTGGGTGAGTGTATAGTCGAACGAAATTGTTTGCTCTTCCCAGATATGAGCCGAAGCGTAGAAATTGGCC
>DAOTUE010000120.1:0-2832 GCA_034436975.1 Chloroflexaceae bacterium | reverse complement strand
ACGGCTGCGGCAGCGTGCGGCATACAATTCCACCTGCGGATTGAACTTGGTCACGATCAGTCCCCGACAGATGAGATTATCGCAAACGTGAATACGTTGCTGAAAGAGGTAGCATCGGGGCTTGAGGTGCGGTAGAAGAGATCAACGGAAAGAAGAAGGAACCCGTGCTCAACATTATTGGTTCAACCAGCACTCCCGAATACCAGGCGGCGAACGACCTTGCAAGCCGTATTAACGCTGCCTGGCCCGATATTGCATCCAGTTCACAGCATCAACTCACCCTGGTTGCAACGGCAAAATGTTACGGGCAGCCAGTGTGCGACATTGACCTGCTCGTTCTGTTCCATACCACCACCCCGTACCAGCTTCCCCCCGCGCCAGGCGATACCCGCCCGCTCTACCTGGGAAGTCTGTGTATGGTCATTGAGATCAAAGACCACTCCCCAAACCGTGTGCGCGTTGTCGGTACAAACGTTGAAGTGCAATACCACGACCGCTGGCACAACGTCTCCGAGCAAAACTTCAAGCAACGATTTGCCGTCAAAGGGTTTCTGGAAACCCAGGAGATCAAGCCCCCCTTCATTGTCAATCTCATCTGGCTTCGCAATGTCCCCGAAACCCGCCTGCCACCCCTTCCTCACAATCTCATTGGCCAGGATGCATCCTGGAACACCATCCTGGAACGATTTCGCTTACATACTCGCCCCTTCTGGAACACCAGAGCAAAAAAACTTCAGAGCAATGCTGGCGGCGATATGCCCAACGCCATTCGCGTCTTCAGTGAAACACGGAAATTACAATCCACCGACATTGAAAACACAAAAATCAAGGGAGTTATCCGTGCGGGTACTCTGACTGGACAGGTGCCAGCCTATGTTGCCAAACTTGGCTCCCAGTTGCTCATTATTCAAGGGCGGGGAGGAACAGGCAAGACCGCAACGCTCCTCAAACTGGCTCACGTTCTCTATGAGCATCGCAAGGCCAGAGTGCTCATTCTGACCTACAATCGGGCCCTGGTAGCAGACATCCGCCGTTTGCTTGCCTTGATGGATGTGCGCGACGGTGTAGCACAGCAAAGTATTGCCGTGCAAACCGCGCATTCCTTTTTCTACCAGCTTATGCAAGGCTTTGGGATTTTACCCGACCAGTGCAACGATTTCATCGAACGCTACAATGACTACAAAATGAGCCTGGAAATGCTTCTTTCAGCCCATAGCGCGAGTGTCAGGGAACTGATCCAGGAGAACAATACGGCATTTAGTTGGGATTTCATTTTCATAGACGAAGCTCAGGACTGGCCAGCCGACGAACGCAACATCCTGTTTGCGGCCTACCCATACTATTCCTTTGTCATTGCCGACGGTGGCGACCAACTTACCCGTGGCTCTGTCCGATGCAACTGGGCAGAAAACGTTCCCACTGAACAACGACAAATTGTCTCGCTCCGCAAAAGTCTGCGTTTGAAAGCGGGGGTCTGTCGGTTTGCCAACGCTTTCGCAACCGAGGTTGGCTTGCAGGACTGGGTGGTAGAGCCATTCGGTTCCGAGCAGGGCCGCATCATTATCATTCAGGGAAATTACACAGACCAGCGAGATCTCCACAACCTGCTGCTCCGCGATCTTGCTAATCAGGGACGCACCCAGATAGATATGCTCTTCTGCGTCCCCCCACGTCTGGTGAAACGCAGTAATGGCACAACAGAATCGGTTGTTGCGAAAACATTTCAGAAATGGGGCTTGCAAACCTGGGATGCAACCAATCCAAATATCACCAATCAGTACCCGATTGATACCAGTCAGGTACGGATTGTTCAGTACGACTCCTGTCGAGGGCTGGAAGCCTGGACCGTCGTGCATCTTAGCTTTGATGATTTGTACGATTACAAACGCAATAGTTTTGTCCCATCGGAAACAGAGAAAAGCGACATTTTCTTTGACCAGGCAAAAGCTGCTCACGATTATGCGATGCGCTGGCTGATGATACCGCTCACACGAGGAATGCACACGCTGGTCCTTCAGCTTTCGCCATCCATCAACGCGGATCATCCCGTCATTGCTGCGCTACAAGCCGTTTCCACATCCCATCCAGGATTGATTGAGTGGTGGGGGGAAAAATGAGGAAAGCGTTATGCAACTAACCGAGGAATTCGCTTGGACCAGCAGACGCTCAATGTGTATACCCAGGATGCAGCCACACTGTGTGCAACCTATCGGAACATTATCCCTGCCGACCTCTACCGGTTTATCCAACAACATTTTCACCAGGGGCAGGCGACTGCCGACATTGGCTGTGGCAGCGGGCGTGATGTGGCCTGGTTGGAAGCACACGGCTATCCAACCACTGGCTACGATGCATCGGGAGCGATACTGACAGAGGCCCGCCGCGCCTATCCTGGCATTGATATACGAGAGGCGGCCCTGCCCGGTCTGGCATCTATTCCCGACCAGGCCTGGACCAATGTGCTGTGTTGCGCGACACTTATGCATCTCCCGCACTGACTACCCTACAGAAAACATGTTCATACCATCTCCGGGTAAACACAGAAACTATCCATCCCTCACCTCCCCGCCCCCTCTTTAGGGGTGGAGCGCAGATGATCCAATGCCTGCACCTTGACGACCACATCTCGAAGCCTGGACAAACAACCCCCCACCAGTAGCCAGAAACTCCTGGTGGGGGGTAGGGTATGATCGAAGAGGGGCTGGCTACGGCATAACTATCCTGAGAACTTGCACCCCGCCATTCCAATCTGCAACGTAGGCATAGCTCCCTGCTACATCCAGGCCATGGGCATCGTCAGGGGTGTCGAGGCTCCCCACAAGAACAGGATTC
>DAOTUE010000119.1:0-2690 GCA_034436975.1 Chloroflexaceae bacterium | reverse complement strand
GTTCCTGCTCTGGCAGACATTATCTTCTTCTCCCTCTTTGCATATGGGGTTTAGTATACACGAGTTATTGAGGAAGTCAACTTTGTAGGCATCCTCGCGCCCCCGCGAAGTCATTGTTCACATTTGAGGGTGAAACCCTGGGAGCGCAAGCGTCTCGCCTGCATCGGGGTGGGCATCCTACCCGCGCTCCCTGGAGCGATACCACCGAATCTGAACAGGTACGCCGCGAAGATTTTTTGTTTTTTCAAAAACCCTTTACACGTTGCTAGAAATAGGGTACAATGAACGGGCAAGGTTAATTCCAGATAATTGAAGAGGAAAATTGATCTGGTCTTGAAGTGCTGTTCTTCTGTGCCCTCATCCAGACCTGCATCATGGTCCTTAATTTTGTATCGAGCTATTTCAGGGCATTGACCAGGGCAAAAACTGGCTACGATCAATGATCAACGATTAACCTTGAGCAAATAGGCAGGAAGCCGTTGTCGGCAACGTTAGCTTAAGTTCCTGCTATCCACACTATTCGCACTATATCTTTCCACACTGCTGTGGCTTGTTGTGCGTAAAACAGCAACAACAACAACATTCTGGTACGTTGTAGCGTCAGCTCCGACCGGAACTACATAAGACCTGGATACCCGTTGCACCATGCGGTAGCTATTCCGGAGGCGAACGCACTCCTGGAAAGGCGTAGCTGTACGCAAAAATCCTACCCGATGGAAGGAAGATTCAGGCCACACTACCGACAGCCAGCACGAATTTCTCGGACTGATACAGAGGGAAGGAGAGCCTATGTTTCAGTGGTACGTTGTTCATTGTCGCCCGAACAGAGAAAAGCAGGCCGCAGCAACATTGCAAAACACCTGCGGATTGAGCGTTTATATTCCCGAAATCCGTCGCCGTGCTCAGGATGACGAATGCTATCCACTTTTTCCCTGCTACGTCTTCGCCCGGATAAACCTGCACATTTTGACCCGGGAAACTATCCGGCGGATGCCAGGCATTGTCAACTTGGTCTCTTTCGATGGAGAGCCGCAAGCCATCCCCGCAACGCTCATTGAAGAAATGGCTGAGCGCATCGAGATTATCAATGAGCGGGGAGGGGTGCTGGATCATCGTTTTGCTATTGGCGACCCGGTGCGGCTAAAGCGAGGCCCCCTGCGTGGATTGGATGGAATCTTCCAGGGGCCCGTTGAACCGAGCGAACGAGTGCGTATCCTGATAGACTTTATGGGCAACCTGAATCGTGTCGAAGTCGAAGCGGATATGCTGGAACGAGCCAGTGGCACCCCGCAACCCGAACCAAAACGCCGAACTCGCGGCAAAGGCAGACGGATTAACAACGTTCACTCGTCTTTTTAACCCTGGTACGAACGAAGGCAGGATCTCTACATGGAACTTCTTGAATACTGGCGCATCTTTCGCAAGCGAATCTGGCTCATTCTTCTTCTGATGCTCATCGGGGCAAGTAGCGCATTTGTCTACACAGAGCGGCAGATCCCACAATATGAGGCAACAACGACCCTGTTTATCAACCCAGGGCAGGTCAGTCCGTTTCTTCCATCCGAATTTTCCTTCTATTCAACGCGTGATGGGATGGTTGCATCGCTGGCGAAAACTTATAGTGAGATGATGGAAACTCGCTCGTTTATTCACTTTGTGATGCAGGAAACCGAAGTCAGTGTTGACGAGGAGGAAGTGCGGAAAGCATTATCAAGCTCGTATGTTGAAGAAACGCAGTTCTTTCGCATTTCGGCGACCCACCCCGACCCGGCTATTGCCCAGGAACTCGCCAACACAGCCGCCACAGTGCTCATAACCAGGGATCGCGAACGCCAGAAATCTGAGCAGCAGCAGATAGAAGAACAACGCCAGCGGGCGAATTCGCCAGAACGCCAGCGGTTTAGGGAACTTATCAATGCACTCGAAGCCGAAATTGCCGACTACGATAACCGGATTGAGGAGACACAAAAGGAGATTCTGGCCCTGCAAGAAATGGCTGTCGAGCGAGCAAGAGCGAATGAAGCAGATCGTATGGCGGGATCGGAAGCGATCACTTCTACAGCAGCACTCACATCCACCGCAGCAATTACCTCCACAGCAGCACTCTCTCCCACGAATGCTGGAGGCGAGATTGCCGCGAGAGGTGACGTTGCGGAAGGTCAGGGGTTGAGTGAGGCAGAGAGTCAGCGACTTGACAGCCTTATGGGTCTGTTGCCCGAATTGCGCTATGCCCGGCTTGATGTGCAAAGCCGCCTGGCAGACGCACAATATAGCCTCTCTTCGCTGTCGAGCGAGGACGAGAAACCGATAGACACCGCTGTTGTGGTGGATGAGGCTTTGTTCCCCACGAAACCGTTGTCTCGGAAACACCTTCAGAATTCTGTAATGGCTGCAATTGTCGGCTTTATGATAGGGGCGGGTATCTCGATGCTCCTCGAATACATAGACTATACGATAAAGTCGCCCGAAGTGCTCGACACAGTCTATGGTATGGCGACCCAGGGGGTTATCCGTAGCATGACAGGAAAAGAGCGCAAATACAAAGAAGGCTACCTCGTTGCGCTCGATAACACCCGCTCGCCCACCGCCGAGGCCTTCCGCTCGCTGCGTACTGGCATTCAGGTTGCGCGGCTCAATGCATCCATCCGAAGTCTGCTGATAACGAGTGCCGGGCCTGGTGAGGGCAAGAC
>DAOTUE010000118.1:0-28329 GCA_034436975.1 Chloroflexaceae bacterium | reverse complement strand
TTGCATAGCTTTGGCGATCTCCTGCATAATGGTCATGGGAATCCTCTTTCTGTTTCTGCCAGTTTTTTTGCATGATGCCAGAAAAAGGATTCCTATGCCACCTTGCTGCTTAGCTTAATGCGTATGGGGTGTTTGTCAGCCACCCCCGAAGGAACGCTTGATGAAACCAAAGCCTGTCCCCGGACAGGAATTGCGGTGGAGGGTAGTTCCAAGCCACCCGCTTCAGCGGGTGGTCGTTGACAGCCCCGTTTCTATGTAGCCAAAAATGTAGCCAAAGTAAGACAACGAATTTCTGGGTTAACCACAATACACCAAAGCATGCTATGGAATTAGCAAAAAGCAGATAACAAGCGAAATCGCCAGGACGTAAAATTTCTATTAGTGTCCTGAACAACTTAAAATAACGTTCCGAAATAATGCTTTTCTAATACCATGTTATAATACCCTCTGTTTGGGATATTCCAGACAAAAGAATCGTGAGGAATGACTGTTGGCTACTATCCTGGTTATAGATGACGATCTTTCGCTGCTCGCTCGCCTGGGGACCATCCTTGAACAGGAAGGCTACGAAGTCCTGAAAATCAGTGCCGTCAAGCCTGCCGTTTCGCTGTTTGACCAGCACAACCCCGACCTCGTCATCCTCGAAGTAAAAACGGGAAAGGATGCGGGATGGTCGCTCCTTGAACAGTTTGCCATACAAAAGCCCGTCATTGTCCTCAGTGCCTATGCCCGCGAAGAAGATATTGTGCGGGGGCTTGAGGCTGGAGCCATTGACTATATCTCCAAGCCCTACCGAACCACCGAGCTGCTGGTCCGTATTCGGAAACGGCTCAACGGCCTGATCCATCCGCTCTCCCTCTCTGCGGCCCTCTCCACATCAACGGGCCAGGAGCAGGAAGCACCTTCCGACAGCGCAGGGGTTTCTGATGAACGCGCCCATGGAGGAGATTCGGAAAACGCAGGCACAGAAGACGAAACCACGATGGGCGAAAATGGCACCGATGCCAACCGGCTCCGCCCCTCCCCAGAAACGGGCAATGCGGGTTATACGAATGCGCCTTCGGTCTCGGTGTTTATGCCAGAATCCGAGGAAATGGCTCTACTCCGCTCAACACCGCCCCCTGCTTCATTGCCAGATGAGGACGAAGTGTTGCCAGCCGATGCGTCGCCGGGACGACGCTTGCATCTTGCTCGCAAGAAGCGGCGGGTGACGCTGGTGCAGGCCGAAAACGAACTTAGTATCGGAATGGCCTACCTCCAGGCAATGGAGGAGGAAAAGTTTTCACTGCTGCCGCAGGGGCCCCTTGCGCTCCAGATGCTGCGTTCGTATGCAACCTACCTGGGACTCGATGCCCAGCAGATTATCAAAGAATTTGAACAGACCTACTCGATACGGACAGTTGAGCAGACATTTGGCAAAAACTTATCAAAATACCGCTTGCGCTCTGTCTCTCCCCCGCCCCGCTGGATTCTCTGGAGTGTCGCAATGATCCTGGCTGTCATCGTCGGGGGAGCAGGCATCTTCTTTTTTGACCCGGCCGGGGTCCGGGCCCTGGGAGACAATCTCCGCAGGATGGTAGCCGGCCCGCCACCCACGCTTGCGCTTGTGGAGACGGCCACGGTTTCGCCTACGCCCGTTCCCCCAACCATGGCCCCATCACCAACAGCAACGTTTATCCCCACCCATACGCCCACGCCTGCCGCCATCGTTCCTTTCACCTCCACGCTCCCGCTTTCGCCTACCGCTCCGCTTTCGCCCACCCTGGACTCCGCCACACCAGGAGGAGCAACAATAACGCCCTCGCCCACGCTTCCCCCGACACAGCAACCAATCAGTTCGCCCACGCTTCCCCTGATAGGGGAGCCAACGGCTACACCTCCTGTTGCAACGCCGGGCAATAGGCTGGTTCCCTCGTAATATGTCTTCAATTCTGGTTTTTTTTCCCTCTCTCTCCTGTGGTATACTAAAGTGATAGGCAAAACAATACTCCCTGGCCGCCTGTCAGGGAACCCATTGACAGCGTATGACAAAAAACAAGTATGCTATCCTCTCCAGCACCGGTCCCTCCAACACCGGCCCATCCAGCACCGGCTCATCGTCGCGGGTTCGGCAGTATTACGTATGGACCGTCGGTTGCCAGATGAACAGTTCCGACTCGGCCCGGCTTGAGTCGGCCTTGCAGTATATTGGCTACCGTCGGGCCGCACGCCCACAAGATGCGGGCTTCATTGTCATCAATTCGTGCAGTGTTCGCGCCAGTGCCGAGCGGCGGGTTATGGGAAAACTGGGAGAGTTGCAGCAGATAAAACATCAGTATCCCGATACGCGCATTGTGCTCTGGGGATGTATGGTCGGCCCTGGCAACAATTCTCCTTTTCGGGAGAAGCTACCAATGGTAGATTACTTTGTTTCGCCCTCGGCGTTGGATGAACTGGTGAGCCTGGCCCCGCTCGCAGCAACCGGCTGCACCACGATAGAAGCTGCAACCCGCTTTCGCCCCCTGCCCATCCGCGACAACAACAACCCTCCTGTTTGTGGCTATATCCCCATCCAGTACGGGTGCAATATGTCCTGTTCCTATTGTGTCATTCCGATGCGGCGCGGGCAAGAACGAAGCCGCCCCCTCAAAGAGATTGTCGAAGAGGCACAGCGTCTTGTTGCCCTCGGAACAAAAGAGATTATCCTGCTCGGACAAATCGTTGATTCGTGGGGGCACGATCTGCCGGGGCGGCCCGACCTGAGCACGCTGCTGGCCGCTGTACACGATACACCCGGATTGCTGCGGTTGCGGTTTCTTACCTCGCACCCGGCCTGGATGAGCCAGCAGATTATTGAGACCGTGGCCCGCCTGCCTCGCTGCCAGCACGAAATCAACCTGCCTGTTCAGTCCGGGCACAACGCCGTGCTCAAGCTGATGCGACGCGGCTACACCCTGGAACGCTACCGCGAACTGGTGCAAGCCATTCGGGCCACGATGCCCGACAGTGCCATAACAACAGACATCATCGTTGGGCATCCGGGCGAAACCCGCGAGTATTTTGAGCAAACCCTCGCCTTTGTCGAGGAAATGCGTTTTGATAAAATCCACATTGCTGCATTTTCGGCCCGTCCGGGCACGCTTGCTGCCGAGATGGAACAGGACGCGGCACTGGCAGTGCCCCCGGAAGAAAAGGAGACACGCCGACATATGCTCGAAACTCGTCAAGAGCGCATTGCAACAGAAATCAACGCCAGCCTGTTGGGAAAGACCGTTGAGGTGCTGGTGGAGGGGCAGGACCGCGGCAAGTGGCGTGGGCGGAGTGGTAGCAATAAACTTGTTTTTTTTGAATACCCTGGCTCCTACACCGGTCAGCTTGTTCTCGTGCAAATCAGCCACACAAGCCCCTGGAGCTTGCAAGGTTCTCTTGCCTCTCTATCCAAATCAGACGAAAAAAAACCGAAAGAAAAGGAGTACGAACTTGGCCAAACAAGATGAGCGGCAACGGATGAAACTCCGTTTGCAGGAATATGCGGTTGAACTTGCAACGAAAAATCAATGGAACGAGGTTATTGAAATCAATCGGCAGATTTTGCTTCTGGGGGAAGACCCGGAGACCTATAATCGCCTGGGAAAAGCCTTTTTTGAGCTAGGAAGCTATAGCGAAAGCTACGAGCACTATCAACAAACGCTCCGAATCAGCCCGACCAACGTTATTGCCCGCAAGAATCTCGCCCGTCTTGAGGTCATGATGACACGTGGGCTTGACCAGTTTCGCCCCACCAGCAACAATCGGGAACAGGTGGATATGCTCCTGTTTGTCACCGAGGCAGGAAAAGCGGTTATCAGCACGCTCATTGAAACTCCCCGCTCCCCCGCCGTCGAATCGCTCACGGTTGGCGAAAAAATTGCGCTGGTCCAGGAGGGTGAGTATGTTCTGGCAACAGATACTGATGGGAACGTCATCGGACGGCTTGAACCGCGGTTAGCAAAGCGGTATATTGAACTGGTCAAAAGGGGAAACCAGTTTGTCACGGCGGTGGCCCAGTGCGACACCCGCCAGGTGCGGTTGCTTATCCGCGAGACCTACCAGCACCCCGACCAGCGCGACAAAATCTCGCTCCCGGTGAAGTTCAGCGAAATCTCTCCCTATGGGCAAGTGACCAGTATGAACTATAGCTACGATGTGGAGGAACTGCTGGATGACGATATTGCTGATGTTACCGATGATTCTGACGATGATTTTGCTGGCTCTCGTGATGACCGGGAAGTTGGACTGGATGAAATAGAAAAAGATATTTCCGCGGAAGAGGAAGAAACAGAAGAGTGAGAGCAATCCGCCCGCCATCCCCTGGCGTGGCCCTTTTCCTGTTGTTGTTCGGTTGGTATCTGCTCACAATGAGCGGGCATACTTATACCTCCGACGAGGAGACGATGCTGGCGGCGGGCGAGCGTTTTGTCACCCGCGGCTCGTTTGCCCTACCCCACGATTTTCTTATGACCTCCAACATGGGCGTAGATGGACAACCCTATAGCCGCTACGGTCCGGGCCAGTCGGTGGCGGCGGTGCCCTTCATTCTCATTGGCAAGCTCGTTGCGCTGGCAGCTCCGCCCTATGCCAGCGGTTTTATTCTGCGGCTCTTTGTGTTGCTGCTGCCGGCCCTTGTCACGGCAGCAACAGCCCTTATTCTCTATCATTGGGTGCGGACCATCGGCTATAGCTCCCGCACTGGCTTGCTTGTCGGGCTACTCTATGGGCTGAGCCTGGCCTGGCCCTATAGCCGTATGTTCTTTGCCGAGCCGCTTGCCACTTTCTTTCTCGTGCTCTGCGCCTACAGCGTGCGGCGTGAACAAGGGGTCTGGTGGGCCGTGGCGGGAGGTGCGGCAGCCTGTGCCATTGCCGTCAAAGCCCAGTCGCTCCTCATTCTGCCCCTGATAGCCGGCTATGCGTTGCTGGTCTGCTGGCGCGGCAGCGTGCGGGCCAGTGTTTCCCCGCTGGTCGGGCGGGTCGGGTTCGGGTTGGCCGGACTGGCCTTGCCATTCGGTTTGCTCCTGCTCTACCATACGCTCATCTTTGGCGGGCCCTTCAAGACTGGCTACGGTGGGCTTGATCCCATGGGTCTGCTTGATGCCGACTGGCGCGAAGGGCTGTATGGGCTGACGCTCAGCACGGGCGAGGGAATTATTGTTTTTTCGCCGACGATCCTTCTGGGGCTTGCTGGTATCGGCTTTCGCTGGCGGCAGCAGTGGCGCGAGGCCCTGCTGGCCCTGGCGGTACTCACGGTGACGCTGGCCTTCTACAGCCGCTTCACGGCCTGGTATGGCGACGGGAGCTGGGGGCCGCGCTATCTCTTCTTTGCGCTCCCCTTTGCCTACCTCCCGATGGCGGGCTTGCTGGCAACCATCGCGGCCCGCCGTGTTCGTGTAGGGGCAGTGCTGGTCGGGGGGTTGGTGCTCCTCACCTTCCTCATCCAGCTTTTGCCCATCCTGGCAAACTACAATACCTATATCCAGATAAGCGATACGCATGAGCGCATTGTCAACCCGGCTGCCTCGCCGCTGGTCGGGCACCTGCGCTTGTGGCGTGAGCGGCTAAGCGAGTGGTGGCTGCGTGTGGCTCCCCCGCCGGGCGTGGTCGTGCTGCGAGATGGCTTCTCCTACTCCGAGGGAGACCGCAGCAAAAACGAGGTGCTGCCCCGCTGGACCTATGCCGAAGCCACGATGCAGATTTACCCCTATGATGCTGACGATGTTCGCTCCGAGCCGATAAGAGGGAGCATTGTGGTAGGCGACCATCGCCCCTGGCCTCTGGAGCGGGCCCGTTTCGGGTTGCGCCTCAATGGGGAGCCGCTGGCCGGCGTTGAGCAGAGCGACCTCACCGGCCAGCAAATAACCTGGGCCCTACAGTTTCAGCTTGCGCCAGAGATGGTGCAGCAGGACGGGGCACAACTGACGTTGCAGAGCGATACCTGGAACCCGGACGATATGACCGACGAGAACCCACGAGATGAGGAACTGGGCGTGCGCGTCGAAACGCTGGCCTTCTCCCAGGGGGGGAAGTCGCTGGCGGTCCGCGAAGCCTTGCCTATCCCCACCGTCAAACGGGACCGCCGCGAACTCTGGCTCTGGTACTACGACACCCCCCGCCATCACCTTTTCGATGCGTGGCTGTGGTATGTGTGGGTGGCCAACCTCCCGCCAATGACGGTTGTGCTGCTGCTGCTACTGATTGCCGCCCCCGCCGCAGTAATGGTGGCCATCGGGGGGAGGGGGTGTATACGCATCATTTGTTTCGAGTGTTTCAAGCGGACGAATTCTTTCTCTCTATCAGGATAAGAAAATGACGTACCAGGTTGCGCAGATGATTAGCCGTTGACCTGAATGCATGTTCTTGTTCCTCTTCCCCTTCGATATTCACCGGGTCGGAAAACCCCCAGTGAATACGGTCTGGATTACCAGGAAACACCGGACACGCTTCATGCTGATGGTCACAGACGGTTATCACATAATCAAACTGCTGGCCGACGAACTCATCCAGATGCTTGGAACGCTGATTGCTAATATCAATTCCCGCATCGTTCATTGTCTTGATTGCCAGCGGGTGTACCTGCGAAGGCTTCGAGCCAGCACTAAAAACCGCAACATTCCCCTTGCTAAAATGCCGCATCAACCCTTCTGCAATCTGCGACCGGGCACTATTTCCCGTACACAGAAACAATACCCGTGGCTTCTTTTGGGCCAATTCTGTTGTATCAACATCTTCTCCCCCACCAATAACTGGATGAATAGCTGCCCCTGCCGCAGCAAAGGCATCCCGCATTGCATCCAGATCCAACCGATAAAACACCTCGTCCGGCTGCGCATCACTCGGACGTTCACTGATCAACCCGTATTCCCGCAATACCTGCAAATAATGTTCCAGAGTATCTGCTGTGAGAGCAGTTTGCTCCTTCAATTCCCCAAAATGATAATCACTCCGCGCCAACAAGTTGACCAGATTCCACCCGCCACGCTCCGCCAACAATGCCAACAATGGTTGGTGTTGCTCGCCTGAAGTTGTTCCCATTGTAAACGCCTCCTTCTTCTCCCGTTATTGAGAAAAACACCTGTGGTTCGTATTCTCTGACAGATTATCCCAATCTGATATTATGCCATCTCCGGGTAAACACAGAACCTATCCGTCCATCCCCCCTGCATCCTCTCCCAGCGAGAGAGAGGGTGCGGCACCAGCGGCGGGAGTGAGGGCAATGATACGTCATTAACCGGATTTGATATTACTCAGCAACCCACTGTTTCACTTCGCTTGCCTTTGGCACACGGCCGGTAAGTTTTATCACCCCATCCACAGCCACTGCCGGTGTCGCCATTACTCCTGCCTGAACAATGACCTGATAGTCCGTCACCTTCTCAACCGTTACCGTGTCTATTTCCTCGACAACCTTATTGATCACTTGCTCTGCCTGCTTGCACTTCGCACAGCCCGGACCATACAGCGTTATTGTTTTCATGATACGTCCTCTGCTCTTCAAATAACCAGGTTAAACAAATACCCGATCACTAATATACCACAACCCACCACGCCGACAAACACTCCTATCAACCGCGGCTTCAGCACCTTGCGCAAAATAATCATCTCTGGCAACGACAGCGCAATGACTGCCATCATAAACGCCAGCACCGTCCCCAGTGCCGCTCCCTTGCCCAGCAGTGCCTCGACAATGGGAATGATACCCGCAGCATTCGTATACATTGGAATACCCAGCACTACCGCCAACGGCACCGACCACCAGACCTCTTTCCCCATCAGGGAAGCCATGAAATCTTCGGGAACGTAGCCATGAATAACCGCCCCAATCGCAATCCCAAAAACCACATAGAGCCAGACCCTGCCGACAATATCGCGCACGGCTTCACGGCCTTCAGCCAGACGCTCATCCCAACTCCGTTGCTCCTCAGCTTCATCACGAGAAACTGCCTGCATTTGATAGACCCAATCTTCTACATGCGGCTCCATACGCAAACGGCCTATCGTCCAACCGGCTATTATCGCCAGCAGCAAGCCGGTGCCCAGATAGAGCAGCGCAATCTCCCAGCCAAAAAGCCCGAATAACAACACCAGCGCAACCTCATTCACCATCGGCGCAGCAATCAAAAAGGAGAATGTTACCCCCAGCGGGATACCCGCCGTCACGAAGCCCATAAACAATGGCACAGCAGAGCACGAGCAAAACGGGGTGACGACCCCAAGCAACGCTGCCAGCACATTGCCCACGGATGCTCGTTTGCCTGCCAGCACCCGTTGTGTGCGTGTCGGGGTAAAGAACGACCGGATAATCCCGACGACAAACACGACCAGGACCAGCAACAACAACACTTTTGGCGTATCGTAGAGAAAGAACTGCACCGAAGAACCCAGGTGTGTCTCCAGCGACAATCCCAGCACCTGTGTTGTAAGCCAGTTGGATACTGCCTCAAGCTGGCTATAGGCCAGCCACCAGACCAACAGGACCACGCTCCCTATTGCAACAGGCCGCAGCAACGATGGCAACCTACCAGGTTGCTTCTCTGCTTTCTGGTTTTTAACTGCATAATCGTCTTGATGTGAAAAATTCATTGTCTCTTCTTCTTCCCCTTATTCAGACTCGATGGTTTTTCCCGTAATGATCCTGGCTTTGTCGCAGGGCAATCCCCCCGTCGGAAACGTCGTCTCATCCGCTGTCTCATGGGCAAAGAAACGACGTTTTGCCCAGAGCGAGACATATACCAGACCGATCAAAGTCGGGACCTCAATAAGCGGCCCTACGACTGCTGCCAGTGCTTCGCCAGAAGCAATACCAAACAGCCCCACTGCAACCGCAATCGCCAGCTCAAAGTTATTCCCTGCTGCCGTAAAAGCCAGCGACGTGGTATGCTGATAGGAAAATCCCATTGCTTTACTCACCACAAACGCCAGACCCCACATTATTACAAAGTAGAGCAGCAAGGGCAAGGCAATGCGCAACACATCAAACGGCAATTGCACAATTTTCTCGCCCTGCATAGAAAACATCAGCACAATTGTATACAGCAACCCGATGAGTGCAGTAGGGCCAAGTTTCGGCATGAAGACCGTATCATACCATTCACGCCCTCGTTGCCGAACAAGTATCACCCGCGTCAGAAAACCAGCCACAAGGGGGATACCGAGAAAAACCAATACACTCTTCGCAATCTGCCACATGGAAATCTGTACCACCATTCCTTCTGCACCCAGCCAGCGTGGAACCACGGCAAGGAAGAGGTAGCCCAGAATCGAATACATCATAATTTGAAAGACGGAATTGAGAGCCACGAGCAGAGCGGCAGTTTCATTGCTACCACCAGCCAGCATATTCCAGATAAGCACCATAGCAATACAGCGAGCCAGCCCAACGAGAATAAGCCCGGTACGGTATTCTGGCATATCTGCCAGCAAGACCCAGGCCAATACAAACATAACAATGGGGCCGAGCACCCAGTTGAGCAGCAGCGACACGCCAAACATTTTTCTATGCGACGAGAACGCCCCCAGAGTATCATAACGAACTTTTGCCAGCACTGGATACATCATCCACAAAAGACCCAGCGCGATAGGCAACGAAACATCTGCGACCTTGACACGTTCCAATACCGGGCCAATCGCCGGGTAGAAATGCCCCACACCCACACCCATGGCCATGGCCAAAAATATCCACAGCGGCAAATAGCGATCAAGCCAGGAAAGATTTTTTACTACCTGCATATGCCCATTCCTTTATCTCAAAAACCATATGTGCACATAAACACATATGCCGACAGAAAAAAAGAGGCTCCCCCAAAGCATCACATCCCACACACCACCGGCGCACCTGGCTCACGAATTGCCTGTTGTTTCAACTGCGCCATATCGGCCTGTATCTCCGTACTCTCGTCCCACACCCGACAAAGCCCAACAAGGGCATCACGCCATTGTGATGACAATTGTGGATGAATCTCATAATGCATCCATGTCCCTTCACGCCAATCATTGACCACACCGGCCCGCTTCAAAATGCCCAGATGACGCGACACTTTATATTGCGGCTCATCCAACACCCGTTCGAGTTCGCAGACGCACAGTTCCCGCTCAAGCAACAACCGTACAATCCGAACCCGCAACGGGTCGGCAAGAGAGGCGTGGATGGTAATAATATCTTTTAATACTATATGCGCCATCATGCATATAGTGTACTACGAAACCACAAGAAGGTCAAGGAGGGCATAAGCGTATAAGCGTATTTCCTCGAAATTCTTTCGGTTTCTCGGCCCTTTGCGTAATTGCGTAATTGCCTCTTGACAACAGGCTACGATATACGGTACTCTTCTTTGTTATGAGAGGAGACTCTTCCGATAGCAGCCTGCGTGTGCCACCACTATCACCATCGCTTGATGGTGCTATTGATGGTGCTGGTGCTGCTGACGCTGTGCATCCTCGCTTGGGGGGCACCTTTTCGTGGCAGAGCATCCTTGTGGGGGTGGGAACGCTGCTGCTGGCGGTACTGCTGGCGTTTGTTCCGTCTGATGTGATGGACGTGTTGGGAGCCTATGGCTATGTCGGGGTGTTTGTGCTCACGCTGCTGGCAAGCGCAACAATTATCCTGCCCTCGCCAGCCCTGGGAGCAGCCCTGCTCGCGGGGAAAACGCTCAACCCCTGGTTGGTCGGGGTGTTGTCGGGGGTTGCGGCGGGCCTGGGCGAAATCACGGGCTACATCGCTGGCTATAGTGGCAGTCCGCTTGCTGCTCGGTCGCGCTTCTACCCGCGTATTGAGCGATGGGTCCGGAAGTGGGGGGGCTTCACCGTCTTTGCCCTGGCTGCCTTCCCCTCGCCGTTGATTGACCTGGCGGGCATTGCCGCGGGCACCATGCGGATGCGTATGCAAACCTACCTTATCGCCTGTTTGTTGGGAAAAGTGCTGCGCTTTACGCTGGTTGCCTGGGTGGGGTGGTTTCTGGAGCATGGGCCCATCGGGTGGTAGAGAAGCAGAGAAGAAAAGGGGATCAGCAGAGAAGAGGGAACAAAGAGCAGGGTATGTCATGATGGCAAAAAGCAATTCGTTGCTCATCGCAACGCACAACCCCGGCAAAAAAGAAGAATTTGCCCACATCTTCAACGCTATCGGAGGGGGGATCAGTCTGTCCCTCCAGACACTTGACGAGGTGGGTATTACGGCCGAGGTGGAGGAAACCGGGACGACCTATGCCGAAAATGCGCAACTAAAAGCCACTGCCTACATGCGCCAGAGCGGACTCCCCACCCTGGCCGACGACAGCGGCCTCGAAGTTGCCATCCTCAATGGGGAGCCGGGCATCTATTCGGCGCGGTATGGCGGGGTGCGCGGGGCCGCGCAGCTTGAATACCTGCTCAGCAAGATGGAAGGAATACCGTTTCATCAGCGGGTGGCTCGCTTCGTCTGCGTCATCGCGCTCTCGCGCCCCGACGGGGTGATCGAACTGGTCGAGGGTACGCTGCATGGGGTTATCGAATGTGAGCCGCGAGGAACGGGCGGGTTTGGCTACGACCCGCTCTTCTACCTGCTCGATGAAGACAAAACAATGGCGGAACTCTCGCCAGAACACAAAAACGCCATTAGCCATCGGGCGGTGGCCGCTCGCAAGGCGCGACCAATTCTCGCACGCTGGCAATCTGAGGGTTGGTTTGGATTAAGGAGCTAGAACTCATGGCAATTCAAAAGACAGAGTATATCTGGTTTAATGGGCAATTGGTGAAATGGGACCAGGTGACGGTGCATGTCATGTCGCATGTGGTTCACTATGGCACCAGCTTTTTTGAAGGCATCCGCTGCTACGAAACCCCCCGCGGAACTGTAGTTTTCCGCCTTACGCCCCACATCCGGCGGTTGTTCGATTCGACAAAAATCTATCGGACGGAAATCCCCTACTCGATTGATGAGATGATCGCGGCGGTCAAAGAGACGGTGCGCGTTAACCATTTGCGCTCCGGCTACATTCGCCCGGTCGTCTACCGTGGCTATGGCAGCATTGGCGTGGACCCCACCTCCTGCCCCGTGGATGTGGCAATTGCCACGATGGAATGGGGGAAATATCTGGGGGCAGACGCAATGGAAAAGGGCGTGGATGTGTGTGTCTCGTCGTGGAACCGGTTTGCCGCCAATACCATGCCCTCGCTCTCGAAGGCCGGCGGAAACTATCTCAATTCGCAGCTTATCAAACTCGAAGCCCTGCGCCACGGCTACAGCGAAGGTATCGCCCTCGACCCCAACGGCTTCGTGAGCGAGGGGAGCGGCGAAAATCTCTTTGTTGTGCGCGATGGCATTGTTTATACCCCGCCCCTGAGCGCGTCAATTCTCGAAGGCATCACCCGCGATAGTGTGTTGCGCTTTTTCGATGAGATGGGCGTTGAGGTGCGCGAGCAGCTTATCCCCCGCGAATATCTCTACATTGCCGACGAACTCATCTTCACGGGGACGGCGGCCGAGATTACCCCTGTCCGGTCGGTGGATGGGATACCGGTTGGAGATGGGCGACGCGGCCCGCTCACGACCGAGGTGCAGGAGCGGTTTTTTGGTCTGGTGCAGGGCGAACGCGAAGATACCTACGGGTGGCTGGAATATGTCGAAGCCTGAGCGTGTCTCTGGTTAGACGGCGGATAAACAGACGAACCACAAAGGCACGGAGAAAAGAGAACATACAATCAATAGCTCTCTGTTGCTCTCTGTGGCCTTTGTGGTTTTGTGGTTTTTCCTTGAACTCGGGCCAGGCAAATCGGGCAAATGCGGAAAACCCTAGCGGACTTTATACAATGTCCGAAGATGGCTTGAGCACATCCTGACCTGGCGACGTTTACCATCGGCATCAGTAATTGTCACCTTCTGAATGTTGGGTTTCCAGGTGCGGCGGGTGTGCCGCTTCGAGTGGCTGACATTATTCCCAAAGGAAGGTTTTTTTCCAGTAAATTGACATTTTGCCATTGGTTTCTTACTCCAATCTATTTTTCTTTTCTGTATCTTTTTGCATAGCTTGCATTGCAAGGCCAGGAAAAATGATCATAGGTAGTTGCCAGCGGGCTAGAGAAACTATACCATGTCTTATAGGCTTTCGCAAACCAGAGCGAAAGTAATAGCGGAGCAATCAGGTTGAGTTATGGGAGTCTGCGATGAGCAGCATAAAAATTGTTACCGATAGTACGGCGGATATTCCCCCCGAAATTGTGCGAGACCTGGGGATCGAGGTTGTCCCCATCTTGATCCACATTGACGGGCGGCCATATCGAGCCAATATAGATATTACCAGCGAAGATTTTTATCTGTATCTTCAGGATGGAAAGCACACCTTTGGAACTGCGCCCCCCGCGCCAACGATCTTTGAGCACCTCTATCGGCGTATGGCGGTTGAATACGATCATGTCTTTTCGCTTCATCTCAGCAACCGGCTGGGGAAAATTTTTCGTTCTGCCACCCAGGCCTGCGCCAAACTCCCCGCCTCGCTGACGCGCATTGAACTCATTGACAGCAAGTCGGCCTCAATGGGGCTTGGGATTGTGGTGATGGCAGCAGCGCGGGCCGCAAAAGAGGGTGCGGAGCCGGGCGAAGTGCGCCAGCTCATCAACGCCATGATGCGGCATACCCACGCGGTCTTTTTTGTTGATACAATGGAATATCTGGAACAGGGGGGGCGGTTGTCGCTGGCCTCGTCCGTCATCAGCTCCATGCAACGCATCAAGCCGCTGATGCTCATTGACGATGGCGACATTGTTCCCTATGAGCGGACGCGCACGCGAGCAAAGGCCATAGAAGGTCTCTATACGTTTATTGAGGATTTTCCGATGGTGCAGGAAGTGATGGTGCTCTACTCAACCACGCCAGAGGATGTGGAAAAATTGCTTGAAAAGGTTGATCCAGTCTTCCCCCGCGAACAGGTGCGAATTGTCCAGTTTAGCCCCAGTACGGCGGTCCATCTGGGCCCCGGCGCAATGGGTATCGCAGTGTTTGAGGGGATAGAAGAGCCGATGGGCCAGGAAATTAGTGGTACAATTCTCTGAAGTCGGGTGGAGCAGGCAACATCGGGTGTGGGATGTAATACCATGTTCGCTTGAACACCTGGAAAAACCACAAAGACACAAAGGGCACGAAGGCTTTGTGAAAGGGGATTCCTTTGTGTACTCCGTGCCTTTGTGGTAAAACTGTCTGCCCGGTTTTGGTATAAGAGGTCGAACGTAGGCTGCTTGGAGGAGGGTGGAGACCACCTGGGATGGATAACGCAAACGCTCGGAGTACCCTGGATAGTCTTGTCTGCTATGTTCCTTCGGTGGTCGTGAACCGGTTGTTGAAGGTTCCCGCACCTCCCAACACCCCCGTTGAGGAATGTTTTCCGGCTGCGCTCTTGTTTGCCGATCTCTCCGGCTTTACCGCGCTGGCCGACCAGCTCGCCCGCCGTGGCCCATCGGGAGCCGAGGAACTCAATAGCTTCCTCAATAGTACGTTTGATGAGTTTATCACGGCTATCACTGCGGTTGGGGGGGATATTGTTGTTTTTGCGGGCGATGCGCTGCTGGCTCTCTGGCCTGCCGACAACGAGGATCTCGCGGCCATTACCCACCGGGCGGCCCATTGCAGCATCCTGCTGCGTGAACGCGCTCATACCATTCGCTCTCCCCTCTCCGAACAGGTCTCCGGGCAGCTCCCTGAGCAGCTCCTTGAGCAACCATCCGAACAGGATGCGGAAGAGCCGCCACCGCTCGATATTCGCATGGGGATCGGGGTGGGAGCGGTTCGGTTGATGTGTGTGGGGGGGGTGTATGAACGCTGGATGTGGCTGATTACGGGCTCGCCCGTGATGCAGATAATGCAGATTGAGCAACGGGCCCGCCCCGGCCAGATTATCCTCTCAGATGAAGCCTGGGATCTTATCGGGCATCATTGCATTGGGCAGCGCACCGGTCCCCCCTCTCTCGGTCATCCCTCTTTCGGACTACCCTCCCTCAGCCCACGCGCACGGGCGGACCGCGCCCTGCTTGATAGATCTCTTGATAGCTCTTCAGTGCCACCATCCGTTCGTCCCCTTGCCCTGTCGCCAGGGATCATCCTGGAGGCGATTCGGGAGCCTTCCGAGTATCTCTTCCCCCTGCCCTCTCCCACCAGCGGGCCGGGGATAGACGAAGCATTGCGGGCCTATATCCCCGATGTCGTGATGACGCGCCTGGCCGCGGGACAGGGCGGGTGGCTGGCCGAACTTCGCCTCGTTACTGTGTTGTTTATCTGTCTCCCCGACATTTCGCAGGATGTTCTCACGCTTGACGAGATCCAGTCGGAAATCTGCACCCTGCAAACGGCCCTCTATCGCTATGAAGGAAGCGTCAACAAACTGAGTGTAGATGAAAAAGGCGTTATCTTGATCGGGGTGTTTGGTCTCCCCCCGCTCTCCCACGAAGATGACGCGGTGCGTGGTTTGCAGGCAGCCCTCGCCGTCCGCGATGCGCTGAGTTTGCTAGAGCGGCGGTGTGCCATTGGTATAACCACAGGGCGAGCCTTCTGTGGCGTTGTCGGCAACGAACGCCGACGCGAATATACCATCCTGGGCGATGTGGTCAATCTAGCGGCGCGGTTGATGCAGGCCGCTTCCGATGACATCCTGTGCGATGTAGCCACCTGTCAAGCGGCCCAGGCCCGGGTGGTCTTCGAGGGGCTTGCGCCACTCTCCATCAAAGGCAAACCAGAGCCAGTGACCGTGTTTCGGCCTGTTGGTCTGACAGGCCCGCCCTCACGCCCACAAAATGTGCTTATCGGGCGCGAAAAGGAGAAAAACACGCTGATAGCCCATCTCCACTCGCTGCGGCGCGGGCGCATCGGCACGAGCCGCGGGGGGGCTTCGGTGGTGACGATTGAGGGAGAAGCCGGGATTGGGAAATCGCACCTCATCCACGAACTGCGCGAACGGGCCGACCGGCTTGGCCTGAACTCGCTCTCTGGCGGGGGCGACGCACTTGAGCTAACGACCCCCTACTATGCCTGGCGGCAAGTTTTTTCGCAGGCCCTTGCGCTGGAACACCTGGAAACCCCCGAACTGCGCCGGCAGCGCATTGTCAATCTGTTTGCCTCCGAACCAATGATGCTGAATCAGATTTCCCTCTTCAATGTTGTGTTTCCGCTGGAATTTCCAGAAATAAATCTGGCAGAAACGCTGAATGCCCAGACCCTGGCCGATACCACGCGCTCCTTCTTGCTGGATGCCCTGAAACTGTTGCTTGCCCGCAATCAAACGCTGCTGATTTTTGAGGATGTCCACTGGATGGATTCTGCCTCGAAGTCGCTGTTGATTGCGGTTGTCGAGCAGGTGCCGCGGTTGCTGGTGGTCATCACCACGCGCCCCCTCTCCGATACGCTGCGCCAGACCTTTGGAACCCTCTTTCATTCACCACGCATGCGCCACCTGCGGCTGGAGCCACTCTCGCTCGAAGAGACACTCCGGCTCATCTGTCAGCGGCTCGCGGTGCAGCGTGCTCCAGAAGCTGTGGCAGAAAGTATCTACAAAAAAGCCCGTGGCAACCCGCTCTTCACCGAAGAGCTGGCCTATGTCTTGCGCGATTCTGGCGATGTCGTCATTGCCGATGGAGTCTGCTGGATTGCCCCCACGACCAATGGGGAGAGCACGCTCAGCCTGCCCGACACAATCCAGGGGGTCATTACCAGCCGCATTGACCGCCTGACTCCCACACAGCAGCTCACGCTCAAAGTTGCCAGCGTCTTTGGCACCTCATTTTCGGTCCATATCCTCCGCGATATTTCCCCCCCCGAAGCCGAGCAGCACGACCTTGATGCGGATCTTGCTGCGCTGGTGCAGCTAGGCATTTTGCAGCCCAATGAGGCCAGCGCAGAGCCAGGCTACCATTTTCGGCATGGGATCAGCCAGGACGTGGTCTACAATCTGATGTCGCACGCGCAGCGACACCAGATCCACCGCGCTATTGCCGAATGGTATGAGCAGACGTTTGCCGGACGGCTGGACGAATTCGCCCCCCTCCTGGCACAGCACTTCGCCCAGGCCGAAGATGCGCGAGCGCAGCAGTATTACACGCTGGCGGGCAATGTGGCCGCCCGTTTCTATGCAAATGCCGAGGCCGTGACCCACTTTAGCCATGCGCTGGAGATTGCCCGCAAACACCGCGCAAGCAGCGAGGATCTGCTCTACCTCTATACACGGCTTGGACAGTGTCTGGAACTCGAAGGGAACTACGATGCTGCGCTGGACATCTACGAACAGATGAAGACAACGGCCAGCGAGCAGCAGCACGCAGAAATGGAGCTGGCTGCAGTAATGGCGCAGGCTATCTTACGCTCTACCCCGAACCCCACCTTCGCCCCCCATCAGGGGAGGGAGTTGCTGGTGCAGGCCCTCGCCCTGGCCCGCAGCCTGGACGACCGAAAGTCGGAGTCGCGTATCCTCTGGAATATGATGCTGCTGGAGGGGTTTACGGGCGATTCGCCCTCGAAGGCGATAGCCTACGGAGAGCAATCGCTGGGCCTGGCCCACCGCTTTCATCTCAACGAGCAGACAGCTCTCACCCTGAACGACCTCTCGACGGCCTACCGCAACGATGGGCAACTTGGACGTAGCCAGGAAGTGCTTGAAGAGGCCTGCATCCTCTGGCGAGCGTTGCACAATCTCCCTATGCTGGCCGATAGTCTGTCCCGCTATTCACTTGGGCATTTTTTGCTTGGCGACTACGATGAAGCCCTGGCCGCCTCGCACGAAGCCGAACAGATTGGCCAGATGATTGGCAATGTGGCCAGCCCGATCAGTAGCCTCTCAATGGTGGGGCATGTCTACCTGGAGCGGGGACAGCCGGGCAAGGCCCTGGAGATGATGCGCGAGGCTATCTACCTCGGAGAGCAGGTGGGCAACCTCTCCATCCAGATAGGCACCCGTGCCGACCTCGGCTGGCTCTATGGCTCACTCGGCGCGATTGAGGAGGGGATGGTGCTGGCCGAACTGGCCCTGGCCCGCTCGGAAGAGCACAACAACATCTTCCGCCCCTGGGTGCAGGCAATCCTGGCGCGGCTTCTGCTCCGCAGTGGCAATCTTGCCGAAGCGGAGGCCGCCATACAGGCCACCCCAAAACCACGCACTGGCGATTTTCTCCTCACGCCTGTGTACCGGTTGCTGGCCGAAGCCGAGCTAGCCCTGGCCCGTCACAATCATCGCCAGGTGCTCACGGCGGTTGCGTCCCTGCTTGCCTACACCCACACCTACCAGATTCGCCCCTTTACCGCCGACGCGCTCTATCTGAAAGCGCGTGCGCTCCTCGCGCTTGGAGAGCGAGACGCGGCCTACGAAACGCTGCTGGAAGCGCGGATGGATGCCGTGTCGCTGGAGTCGCGGCGGAGTCTGTGGCCGGTGCTCTTTTTGCTCAGCCACCTGGAGTGTCGCGCTGGCCGCACCGACCACACGCGGGAGCTACGCAATGATGCGCAAGAAATTGTCGAAACTATTGCCTATAATACGGGATCGCCAGAACTTTCGGATGCATTTCTTTCGATGCCAGAAGTTCTGGTGATTGCTCAGGGGAAAAGAGCAGCCGATAGAATGGGAGGAATAGTGTGGCCACACGACGTGGCCAGAAGCGGTTAAAGAAATCTGTGTACGGACCTGCTACGAATTCAGGGGATCTCCTGCGTTTTTTCTGGTAAGATCTTTGTGATTGTTCAGGGGCCCCCACCTGTCCTCTCCCCCCAACGGGGGGAGGGATTGGGAGGGGGGCGCGTCCGTATCGGGGCAAGCGAGACGCTTGCGTACCCAGGAATCAGGGATTGCCCAAATACCGTGAACGATTACTAAGATGAAGAAGACAAGACAAGCGTAGACTGTCTAAACAAAGCAAAGGAAGCGGCCAGACAATGGTAGATTTGCTCAAAACGCTTGCGAGCTATGTGCCGGCTCTGGTTGTTCGTCGTCTCGAAAAGGACAACCTGCACCTGCACCCTGATGCCCCGGAAGAGGACCGGATTACAGCAGCGATGCTCTTTGCCGACATCTCCGGTTTCACGGTGCTGGCCGAGCGGTTGGCGCAGCGTGGCCCGGAGGGAGCCGAAGAATTAAGCGACTTTCTCAATAGCACCTTCGATGAGCTTATCACGCTGATTACTGCTCTTGGGGGAGATATTGTCACCTTTGCCGGAGATGCGCTGCTTGCACTATGGGAAACCAGCCCATCTGACCTCCCGCTGGCAACACGACGGGCGGCCCAATGTAGCCTGGCTCTGCAAGAGTTGTTTCACCACGAGCGGGTTGCCACCCATGTTCATCTGGATGTAGGCATCGGGGTTGGCATTGGCGAGGTCAGGATTGCGTATGTCGGCGGGGTGTATGATCGGTGGATGTGGGTTGTCACGGGGGAGTCCGTGGCGGAGTTGATGCTGGTAGAGCAGCAAGCGCAGCCAGGCCAGGTTATTCTTTCTGCTGCCGCGTGGGATCTGGTCAAGGAGTATTGCCGTGGAGAAGGTGTAGGTGCGGTCTGCATCCATCCGACCAACCCACCTTCGCTTCCCATCTCCGGCCAGGCAGAGAGCGTTCGTCTGGACGCGGTCAACCAGCCCGCATCCATAAGCCTGCCAATGCCGATTGCCCTGAAGCCCGCAATGGAAGCCGTGCTACGAAGCTATATTCCGGGCATGGTCCTCAATCGTCTTTCTGCGGGACACTACGAGTGGCTGGCCGAACTGCGCCGAATAACCGTCTTGTTCATCAACCTGCCAATCCTCTATGCTCCCGATGTGCCAGTTGAACACATTCAGACAGCCGTCCATCTGCTGCAAACCTCGCTCTACCGCTACGAGGGGAGCATCAACAAGATCAGCGTTGA
The DNA here is from genome assembly GCA_034436975.1 of Chloroflexaceae bacterium. Taxonomy (GTDB): domain Bacteria; phylum Chloroflexota; class Chloroflexia; order Chloroflexales; family Chloroflexaceae; genus JAAUSY01. Next base: position 8,478 of record DAOTUE010000118.1, on the reverse strand, counting down.
CGAAAAGGGCGCGGTCATGATCGGGGTGTATGGGCTGCCGCCGCTCTCGCACGAGGACGATGCCATCCGGGGGGTGCAGGCTGCCCTGGCCGTGCGAGAGTCCCTCCAGACGATTGGCTGGTCCTGTTCTATCGGTGTAACAACCGGACGGGCTTTCTGTGGGGTTGTAGGGAATGCCCGTCGGCGCGAGTATACCATCCTGGGGGATGTGGTGAATCTCGCGGCACGGCTGATGCAATCATCTACCAACGACATTCTCTGCGATGGAGCAACCTACCAGGCAACGCGGTGGCGGGTCACATTCGAGAAGTTGTCCCCGATTGTGGCAAAAGGAAAGTCGCGTCCCATTGCCGCCTTTCGCCCCCGCGAGGTCGTGCAAGCACCAGTGCGATTGCAACACGCGCTTATCGGGCGAGATTTTGAGCGGATGGTATTGGAAAACCAGCTCCAATCGCTGCAAGCCCGCAAAGAGGAACCAGGTCAGAAGCGGAAGAGGCGATATGGCGCGGCCAGCGTCCTCATTATCGAAGGTGAAGCGGGGATGGGTAAGTCGCGCCTGGTTGAAGATTTGCGCGAGCAAGCGCAGGCGATGGCCATTATGACGCTGGCAAGCGAAAGCGATGCGGTTGAGCAATCTACTCCCTACTATGCGTGGCGGCGCATTTTCTTTCAGCTTTTTGAGCTAGACACGGTGAGCGATGCGGACGAACGGCGCGAGCATGTGCTCAAACTGCTCACAAAGAAGCCGATTTTGCTCCATCAGGCTTCGTTGCTCAACACAGTGCTGCCCCTGGAGCTGCCCCGGAGCGATATTGTCGCCCATCTGACGGGACAGGCGATGGCCGAGGCAACGCGAAATTTTCTGGTTGATGTGCTGCACCTGTTTCTCGATGACAAACCCTCGCTGCTCATTCTCGAAGGGGCCCGCTGGTTTGATACAGCCTCGTGGGGGTTGGTGCTGGCCCTGAGCCAGCAGTTTCCCTCGCTCTTCCTCGTCATTGCAACCCGTCCGCTCACCTCCCCGCCAGAACCCTATCTCCGCCTGGCGCAGTCGTCGCACACCCGCAAAATCACGCTGGAAGCTCTGACCTACGAGGAATCTGCCGTGCTGGTTTGCCAGTGTCTGGGTGTTGCCTTTATTCCGGAGAGTGTGGCCGCCTTGATCTACCGCAAAGCCCAGGGAAACCCCTTTTATAGCGAAGAGCTGGCCTATGCGCTGCGCGATGGGGGATGGATTGCGATAGAAGAGGGCGAATGTCGGATAAACCCGAAGGCCGGAGACCTGCACGCGCTCAAGCTGCCCGATACAATCCAGGGAGTCATCACAAGCCGTATTGACCGTCTGACCCTGACCCAACAATTGACGCTCAAGGTGGCCAGCATCATCGGGCCAACGTTCGCGCTCTCGGTGCTACGCGATGTCTACCCGATTGAGATAACCACCTATGCCCTGGTTGAGGACCTGGCGGCCCTGGAGCGCATCGGGATGATCCAGCGCGATACAGCCCGAGAAGAGTATCTCTTCTATCGGTTCAAGCATATCATCACCTATGAGGCCGTCTACCACCTGATGCCCCACGCACAGCGGCGGCAGATGCACCGGGCCCTGGCCGACTGGTATATCCGCACCTTTCCAGACCGCCTCGACGAGTTCGCCTCACTCCTCGCGCTGCACCTGGACCGGGCGGGAGATGCCCGCGCCCAGAAGTTTTATACGCTGGCGGGCAATGTTGCCTTTCGGCTCTATGCAAACCTGGAAGCTATTACCCACTTTCGCCACGCCATCCGCGTTGCCTATGAACACGAGGCAATCAATGAACATTTCCTCTATCTCTACCCGCGGCTCGGACACATCCTGGAGGTGGAGGCCCGCTTTGATGAGGCGTTGGGAAACTACTACCAGATGGCAGACCTGGCCACGCAACGAAACAGCGAAACCTTGCGCCTGGTTGCGCAGACCGCGCTCGCCTCGCTCTATGTCCGCCCCAACACGGTTTTCAACCCGTACAAGGGGGCCGAACTACTCGAACACAATCTCGTGCTGGCCCGGACCACAAACGATGAAACTGCTGAAATGCGCATCCTTCGGGCTGTCATGGTGCATACAATTTTTAGCGGAGGCGACCCACAGCAAGCGATTGTTGCCGGTGAACAATCGCTCTTGCTTGCTCGAAAGCACAATTATCAGGAGCAGGTGGCCTACACATTGAGCGACCTCTCAATGGCCTGTCTGCACAGTGGCGAACTGGCGCGGGGCCGCGAACTGCTGGAAGAGATATGGGTTTTGTGGCGCGAGATGGGCGACCTCCCCATGCTGGCCGATACGATGTCGCGCTATGCGCTGGTCCATTTCCTGTCGGGCAACTACGAGCAGGTCATTGCAGTTTCGGTGGAGGCCAGGCAGATTAGCCAGTCTATCGGAAACGCCGCAGCGCAGGCAAATAGCCAGTTTGTCGCCGGGTTGGTCTACCTGGAATATGGCCAGTCGGATCAGGCAATCGAAGCGATGAAAGAGGCTATCTATCAAGGCGAGGCAGGAGGAAATCTCCTGGTCCAAATTGGCCTGCGGGCCGACATGGCGTGGGCCTATGGGACATTGGGGGCAAACGAACAGGCCGATAGTGTGCTTGAGCTGGCCCGCGTCAAGACCGAACGCTATCATCACTTTTTGCGCCCGTGGGTGCTGGCAATTCAGGTGCGGTTGCTTGTCGCCAGAGGCGACCTGGAGGGAGCCACGACATTGCTCCAGCAGGCCCGAGACGACCTCCACAACAGAAACGGGGTGTTGCTCGAATCGCTCCATGTGGCCCTGGCCGAGGCCGAGCTTGCGCTGGCCCAACACAACGAAACGCAGGCTCTCGCGGTCAGCGACGGGGTGATTACCTGGCTCAACCTTCGGCATATCCACGCCTATCGCCCCGACGCGCTGTTCTTCAAAGCCCGTGCCTTCGTTGGAATGGAAAAGTATGATCAGGCTCTTTCTGTTCTGAACGAAGCGCACGCAGCAGCAGAAGCCATTGGTTCGCAGCGGATGATGTGGTCTATCCTCTTTTTGCTCAGCCAGGTGGAGGCGCAACGCGGTTTTCATCAGGAAGCGGAGTATCACCGCGAGCGTGGGTGGCAGATTGCCAATGAGATTGCCCGCAAAGCTCCCGAACCGTCCATCCGTGAATCCTTTCTGGAGCTAGTCCAGGAGAGCGACCCGTCATTATCACCAACCTTTAGCTCTGCAACTGCCACCCGCTAACAACCGGTGCATAATCGGGTGTTTTAAAAAGTGGCAAATCGTAGTACAATCAACCAGCGGCAATCAACCGCAATCCAGTGTCATAGCAATTGCAAGTAAGCAAAGCAGGAAAAACGAAATGCCACCCTACAAACACACCCAGCCGGGCTACCTCATCATCATTGCCTGTGGCCTGGGCATCCTGTTTGTTGGTTTTTTGATGGTAGTGACAAAAAAAACCTCTCCGACTGCCTTCTTTACACAGCTTGTTGTCGAGATTATCCTGGTTTTTTGTGTTGTGCTCTTTTCCAGCCTGACCATTGAAGTAGATGAGGAGCAGGTTGAAGCACAATTTGGGCCCGGACCGGGGATCATCCGCAAAACCTTTCCGCTCTCGGAGATTAAATCGTGTGCAAAAGTCCACATCCCCTGGTATTACGGGGCGGGCATACGCTGGGTGCCAGCAACGGGGTGGATGTTTAATGTGTCGTCCGGGCATGCCGTGAAGCTGATACGCAAGAATGGCCGGGCTTTTCTGCTGGGAACCGATGAGCCAGATACGTTGTGCCAGACAATTATGAGCCGCCTGGAACGAGAGAATTCATAACATGAGAGGGAAGAGTATGCACGATATGCTCCAGAAAGAGGCCGGAGCCGCAACCATCCGCACCGTGGAGTTCAGCCCCGACGGGGCCCTGCTGGCCACTGCTAGCTACGACAACACGGTGCGGCTATATGCTGTGGAGAACGGGCGTGAGGTGCGCCAGTTTTTCGGCCATACCGACCGGGTGTATGCGGTTGCCTTCAACCCCGATGGGCGGTTGCTGGCAACCGGCGGAACTGATACCACCGTGCGCGTGTGGGAGGTGGAGAGCGGGCGCGAAGTGTGGCAAAAGATAGCCCACACCAACCTGGTCTATAGTGTAGCCTTCAGCCCCGACGGGCGCATCATTGCTTCGGGGAGCGAAGATGGAACGGTGGTCTTCTGGGATGTGGAGCAGGGCGACATCATCCGACGTATTGAGGGGCACCCGGAATATGTCCTGTGCGTGGACTTCAGCCCCGATGGGCAATTGCTGGCCTCGGCCAGCCGCGATTGTACTGTTGCGCTGTGGGATGTTGCCGAGGGAACTGAGACACACCGTCTGGATGTGCCGACCAACGGGGTCAACAGTGTGGTTTTTAGCCGCGATGGAAAAAACCTGCTCCTCTCCAATGTTGATGGCTCTGTCGGGGTCTGGGAAATTGAGCGCGGCGTGCTGCTCCAACAGATGAACGGCCACCGCTATCCTGCCTGGAGTGCTGTCTATAGCCCCGATAAGCAACTCATTGCGTCGGGGAGTGCCGACCGGACTATTGTCCTCTGGGATGCAGCAAGCGGGCGCGAGATGCAGCGTCTGGAAGGGCATACCAGCGATGTCTATTGTGTGCGGTTCAGCCCCGATGGGCGACTGCTGGCGACCGGCAGCGATGATCGAACCATACGGCTCTGGCGCGTCGCGCTCCCAGAAGATGCGTGGCAGGCGATGGTGCAGGCCTGGCAGCAGCAGGAAGAAACCCTCCTTCGTGAGCAGGAAGCGCAGGCCCAACGCCAGCAGGAATCCCAGGAAATGCAGCGGAAAATCTGGCGGGCCACCGGACGCTGCGAGGAGTGCGGCGTGGTTCTTGGGCTGTGGGAGCGGATGCGGGTGCAGACGCGCTGCAAAAAGCATCGCCATTAGCTGAACTGTTTCGCTGGACTTTCTGCCAGTTTCTTGAACTCTGTCAGGAAATTGTAACCACATGGTTACCTTTTTGAGGCAATATGGGGCTTGATCTCAAGGGGTTGATACGATATACTAAACATGGATCTATGGCTCTATTATGGTAGACAGCAGGCGGTTTTTTATGTGCATCACCTGGAGAAAGAGGGTGAGAACCTGTGCACAGAATAGTTCGAGAGATACGGACCCGGCTCCACTACAAAATAATCCTCCCCTTTCTGGTGCTGACGATTGTCGTCGCGCTGTCGGGGTATGCCATTGCCTTCTACCTGATAGCCGAAGCCCAGCAACGGCGGTTTGATAATGAAGTGGCCGATGTGGCTCGTGTGGCCAATCTGGCCGTTGTAGACCGCGAACGGGCCAACCTCCAGTTTCTCATTGAAATTGTCTTTGCCCAGGAAAACCAGGCTGCCAGTGCTCCTGCTGTTAATAGAGCAATCAGTGATGGAGATGATGAGGGGTTGCACCGGGCCCTGGAGCCGTTTTTTCTCCGCGGGATAACGCTCCCGATGGTCAACATTGACCGGATGATTGCCTTCGACCAGCATGGGACAAGCCTGGTAGACCTGGAACGAAACACCCCTGGCCTTGAGAATACAGAAGATCAGTCTTATCAAACAAACACCCGTCTCCCTATGGGCAACCTGAGCATTGTCCAGGACACACTCAATGGCGTTGATGAAAAAGGAAGAGACAAGTATGCAGCCATGGTCTGGTTGCCAAATGAAGCCTACCCCGAAGGTCGCCTCTATTTTGTCACTGTTGCGCCGGTCAAAGTTTCGGTCAAAGGTGATGAAGATAAGATTGTTGGTGGCATTATGGTCGCAATGGTCGTGGACAAACTGGCCGAGGAGATACGCGACTATGCCGACAGAGCAGAAGAAGTTGCAGCCAGTGAACAAGCCCAGATTACCTTTTATGAGGAAAACGAACGGGCCTATGTCAGTACGTTCGACCCGCACAATGGCCTGGACATTCTCGATTTTTACGATGATGAAGAGCTGCGAGATACCGTGCGCCGGCAACGAGAACGGGATGGCCTGGTCTTTGATACGGCGAAGATTGGGGATCAGAAGTATCAATTTGGCTATACGTTGCTAGAAATTCGCGGAAAATCAATCGGGTTTCTCTCGGCGGCTCTCCCCCATTCGCGGATGCACGGCAGCGAAGGCGAAGGGTTGCGGATACTCCTCATTGGTATTACCCTGATATTGATGCTTGGTATTATCGCCGTGGGGCTTTTTATCTCCCGTCAGATTACCGTTCCGCTTGGCGAACTGGTTTCTACCGCCAGAGAGGTGACAGAGGGGAATTTTCAACGCCGGAGTAATGTCCGGTCACTAGATGAAATCGGGGTGCTCTCGGTGGCTTTCAATCGGATGACCGGGCACCTGCTCCACTTGTTCGGGCAAGTTCTGGCCGAGTCGGGCCAGCGAGCCGCAATTGTTGATAGTATTGGCGATGGGATTGTTGTCTGTGACAATGATGGGGTCATCCAGATGATCAATCGGGCAACCTGTCGCTTCCTCGGCCTCGAAGGACAGGAACGGGCCGTCTTTCCGGGCCGCCTGAGCGACCTTCCTCTCGTCCGCGTCACCGAGCCGGTTTTTGGCAACCAGGCTGATGATATTTACAACCTGGGAGAACATCTGGTAAAGGTGTTGATGTCTCCGGTTATCACGGTCAGGGGCAACCACCTCGGCAATGTCTACGTGCTACAAGATAGGACGGCTGAAGTAAAGACCGATATTGCACGGACAGGCTTTATCCGGACTGTTTCGCACGAAATGCGTACCCCCCTGACCTCGCTGCGGGGTAATGTGGATATGCTGCTCCACGGCCTGGCTGGCCCGCTGCAAGGGGAGCAGGTTTCAATGGTCGAAACAATGAGCACCCAGACAAGCAATATGACCCGCTTGCTCAACAATATGATAGCCATTGCGGGCTTTGATTCGGGGACAACGAAGATTGAACTTGAACCCATAGCCCTGAAGCGGGTTGTTGAAGAAGCGATATGGCCCTTCCGAAAGGCTATCAAATCTAGAAATATCTCGCTCAAACTGGATATTCCTCCAGATATGCCCCTGGTGGAAGCCGACCGTATTCATCTTCGCTTAATTATCCAGCAGCTTATTGAAAATGCGCGGGTGTATACAGATGAGGGGGGCAATATTACTGTCCGCGCAACTACCGAAGGAACGGTTGCTCGTATTGATGTTATTGATACCGGTTGTGGTATTCCTCCCGATCTTATTGACCGGGTCTTTGAACGATTTGTTCGCGGCGAGGAATCGAATGACAGACCGGATAGGGGTATTGGTCTGGGGCTGGCGATTGTGAAAAACCTGGTGGAGCAACACGGGGGCCAGGTGTGGGTGCAGAGTAAGCCAGGCCAGGGTAGTACGTTTAGCTTTACGCTGAGGTGCGCTTATGAAACAGGAAATCCAGGAGACAAACAAATTGCCGAAGCCGCGTAGGTCGCGGCTCCTGGTCTGGGTAATTATTACAACAGTGCTATTGTCCTTGTTTGGAATCTGTGTCGTCACCGATTTCGTGCTACAGGCGGTCCTCCCCTATGGCGAGGAATATCAGGGGAAAGCGATTGCGGTCAACCCGGCTGACTATAGTGCATGGGAGCAGGACCCCCTTATGCCGGGGGTAAATCCGGCAGCTCTGGCCGTTCAGGCAACGGAGTCGGCTCTGGACAGGATTACCCCTTCGCCCTCCCCCACCTTGCGGGGAGATGAGACCGCGACGGCAACCTCGGCAACTCAGGATGCTACCGCGCAAAAAACGAAACCGGTTCAGGTTGCGCGGCTTTTCTTCCCTAGCGTCACGCCGACTATCATTAAAACTCCTTCGCCAACCAAAACAGACACGCCATCCCCTACCTCGCCCCCCACCCCGACCGAGGATCAGGTATCCAGGCAGACAGCAACGACTATTCCTTCTGGCGGTGGTCCGGCTCCGACGGACACGCCCGCAGGAGGTGGTCCCGCTCCCACGAATACGCCAAAGCCGCTCGCGAAGACGAATACGCCGAGACCAACAAAGACGAATACACCGGAGCCTCCGACAAAGACGAATACACCGAAACCAACAAAGACGAATACGCCCAGACCGACATACACCCCATCGAGAACTCCGACGGATACCCCAACGGATGAACCGTCGAGTACCCCCTATCCCACCAGTACGCCCGAACCAACGGCAACCCCGACACCAGTTGTGGCCCGTTTTGTCCGCGATACCTACCGGGTAGGCGAGAATAACAATGTGGCAATCATCGGGGTGGAGTTGAACGCACCTTCTGGAACCGAGGTGTCTGTTTCTTATCGTGCTTCGGGTGGGAGTGCAACAGAGGGGAGTGACTACGAATCTGTGCGGGGACAACTGGTCTTTTCTCCTGATGCACCGAACCCTGTCTACAGTTCTTTCACTGTGCCTATTATCAACGACGATGAAGACGAAGATAATGAAACTGTTGCG
>DAOTUE010000117.1:0-7374 GCA_034436975.1 Chloroflexaceae bacterium | reverse complement strand
ATGTACAAGTTTCGCACGATGACAGATGCCCGCGACGCTGAAGGCAATCTGCTTTCCGATGCGGAGCGTCTTACCCGTTTCGGGCGGTTCCTTCGCAGCACCAGCCTGGATGAATTGCCCGAACTGTTCAATGTGGTGAAGGGGGAGATGAGCCTGGTCGGGCCACGCCCGCTGCTGATGGAATACCTCGACCGCTACACCCCAGAGCAGATGCGACGACACGAGGTGTGTCCGGGGGTCACAGGGTGGGCCCAGGTGAATGGGCGCAATGCCCTTTCGTGGGAGCAAAAATTTGCTCTGGATGGGTGGTATGTGGATAATATATCCCTGTGGCTCGATGTACGCATTATCGCGCAGACGATGTATATAATCCTCAAACGCGAAGGGATTAGCCAGGCCGGGCAGGCGACGATGGAAGAGTTTGTGGGGCAAAGACACCAATAGATGCAACGAATACTTATTGTTGGTGCGGGCGGACATGCTCAGGTAGTAGCTGACATTTTGAAACAAGCAAACAACATTGGAGAAACAAGTATTCCTGTGGGCTTTGTGGACGACAATCCAGCGTTGCATCATCAAAACTTACTTGGCTTGCCTGTGTTTGGTACCATTGCCGAAAGAAAGCGTATCGCTTATGATTCTGTGATAGTTGCGGTAGGCAACAACACGACCCGAAAAATACTTTCAAACCGCCTGGTGCATGAGGGAGAGCAGTTTTTTACCGCTGTGCATCCTTCAGCTATTATTGCCCCTGATGTCCAGATTGGCACTGGTACAATGATTTGCGCCGGTGTAATCGTCAACCCTTGTAGCGTTATAGGAAAGCATAGTATTTTGAATACTGGCTGCACACTCGATCACCACAACCAGATTGGCGATTATGCTCATATTGCACCGGGGGTTCATACTGGTGGAGAAGTTTCTGTTGGAGAAGGCTCGATGATTGGCATAGGAGCTACTGTCATTCCTCGTTGCCAGATAAGAAAATGGAGTATCGTCGGTGCTGGTGCAGTAGTGATTGCAGATGTTCCTGAACAAGTCGTAATGGCAGGAGTACCTGCCAGGATCATCAAAAAGAAAGCAGACTGAATTATGATCTCTATCCCCATGTCCTCCCCCGACCTGACCGACGCGGAACTGGCGGCGATGCAAGACGTTGTGCAAACGCGCTACCTGAGCATCGGCCCCTACATCAACGCCTTTGAAGAGGGGTTTACCTCCTACCTGGGAGTATCCCATGCCGCTGGCGTGAACTCCGGCACCAGCGGCCTGCACCTCTGCACCATTGCAGCCGGTATAGGCCCTGGCGACCTGGTCATCACCACGCCTTTCTCGTTCATCGCCTCGGCCAACTGCATCCTCTACGAGCAAGCGGTGCCTATCTTTGTGGATGTTGACCCCGCCACGGGCAACATTGACCCTGCACTGGTAGCCGAAGCCGCAAGCGATATATTGCAAGGAGGAGCTGCTGCGCGACCCTGGCTCCCCCCGGCCCTGCGCGATGCGCCCCCCACCGGGCGGCTCAAAGCCTTGTTGCCTGTGCATGCGTTTGGCAACCCCGCCGATATGGACCCGCTGCTTGAGGTTGCGAGGAAGCATAATCTCCTGGTGATTGAGGATGCGTGTGAGGCAATGGGGGCCGAGTACCGGGGACGCAAAGCAGGGACACTCAGCGATGCAGCCGTGTTCGCCTTCTATCCCAACAAGCAGATGACAACGGGCGAAGGGGGAATGATTGTCACCGACCACGAAGCGTGGGATAGCCTCTTTCGTTCGCTACGCAACCAGGGACGCGATGTCTTCAATGCCTGGCTCGACCACAACCGCCTGGGCTACAACTACCGCCTGGACGAGATGAGCGCGGCTATAGGAGCAGTGCAGCTGCAACGCATTGAAGAACTCATTGCAAAGCGGGAACGGGTGGCCGCGTGGTACAACGAACGGTTGCAGGCTGTTGACCTGGTTGAGGTACCGCAGGTAGCCCCGACGACAACCCGTATGTCCTGGTTTGTCTATGTCGTCCGCATCCGTCCGCCAGCCTCCCGCGACACGGTGATGCAGTTGCTTGCCGAATGGGGCATACCGAGCCGCCCCTACTTTAGCCCCATCCATCTCCAATCTTTCTATCGCGAGAAATTTGGCTACCAGCGTGGCGACTTCCCCGTTACCGAAGAACTGGGCGACTATTCACTGGCTCTGCCCTTTTCGAGTGTGATGACGGAAGAACAGGTTGAAATCGTCTGCCACTATCTTGAACAAAGTATCGCGCATATCGTATGAGGCACCACCCTGCATCAGCGCGATTGACTTTGGTTCTACCAGGCATCCTCGTTCTGGCTATTCTCGCGCTCAATTTGCCAGGGGTACTGGAACGGGCTATCTTCAACTACGCCCAGCTCTCCCGCTTGCATGGAATTGTTCAACCCTCTCTCTACCTGCGTTCTCTTGCCCATTTCCTCGATGATACCCATATACGATGGCAGACAGGTGCAGCCCTGACCGAAGCGGGACAGCAAGATACTGCTACACATGTGCTCCAGCCACTCATCAACCAACATAATCTTGATAGACAGGCAGCACAAATTCTGCTCGCAACACTGATAATTGGTGGGGACAAACAAAAGGCTGTTCAGACCTATCAGCACTTTTCTTCCCATCCCCAATTGTCACCAGGAATAGCAGCACGTGTACTCAGTGGCTTCCTGAAAAGCGGTTCAAATGTGCCGCCAGATGTAACCCGCCATCTCCTTGCCAACGTTTTCGGAGCAAATTATTACATCACACCCCTTCATTCTCTTGGGAAAAGGCTTTCTGCTCCAGACTTCTGGGATACCACTCTGGGGCAAAAATCGCGTGCGGCGTTGCAGTGGTCCACACAACCCATCACAGACACAAACCTTGCTGCCCAACCTCCTGAGCCAGACCGTGCGCTCGTCGCCGCACAACTTGAGGTTGCTGCTGAGGCTATTCATTTTGGTCCTGAGCTTGTCACAAATGGGAGCTTCGAGCAATACGATTTGTTCCAGGACCGGCTTTCTGGCTGGTATTACTCGTTTATGAGCATCCAAAAGCCATTTGATGTCGCAGCTTTTGTGGTGGGGCTGGATAGCGGCAATCCCTGGAACGGCTCACTCTCAATGCGTGTGGATGGATTGTACCGAGAAGATAATCCATCCCTTGCAAATGCTCGTGCGGGATTCTGGCATAGATCGGATATTACTATCCAGCCAGACACCCCCTATATCATCTCGTTCGCCTACCGCACCCGGCATGTTCGAGGAAAGGCAGCCGCTATCTGGCTCACGGGAGAGCAGGATGTTTTCTGGCGAAATGAAAAATGGTTTCCACCCACAGGAGGCGAGTGGAAGCAAGAGACAATCATTGGCTGGAACCGCAGCGGTCGTGAAGCAACAATCCGCCCGCTCCTGCGCTCATGGGGGCAAGGGAGTGTCTGGTTTGACGATTTTTCCGTCCGAGAACTGATACCAAAACCGGATAGAGCGCAATAGTTTCACCACAAAGTCAAGGTCTTCTGTTCTATCAGCAAGGCATATCCAGGCGTAAAAATCGTGTGTGAACTGTCAAGCGAGTTTGAACCATGCCCTGATGCGTATGGGCGTGGTGTTTTTTTCCTTTCTGATGGGGTGAGGTTAGTCCCTGGCGGGAAACGCTCCCGTAGGAGAGAACAAGTGCGCATCTCCGAACCATGCTATAATGAGCACGACCTGGTGCATTGCCGGGCTGGTCCTGACCTGCTCCCGCGGTTCTTCTTATTGCGTTGCCCGATTTATTGCGTTGCCCGATAAACCGTTCAGGCGGCCTGCCGTGAGATGATCAGGTTTCAGACTCCATGCGCTATCGCGCACCCTGACGGAATGAAAACCGGGTATTTTCAAGTGCGTGAGTGAGATGAGGAGTAATCCGTTCAGGGGGGGGATAAATATAATCCTTCAGAACAAGGAGTATCGCTTCTGAGATCGCGGGCGAAGCTCCCCCCTCCCAATCCATTCCCCCGCCGGGGGGAGGACAAGTGGGGGGCCTGAACGATTACGATGAGAATGTACCCGCTAGTTGCCTGAGAGGTTTTCAGGAAATGTCACAAGCGAAGGTGGCTGAAATCCAGAGTGACCTGGATATTGTGACGGCCCGTTCGATGTCCCGCGAGATTGCCAGGAAGCAGGGATTTGGGGCGGTAGACCAGGCGCGTGTTGCCACTGCTGTTGGGGAGCTGGCCCGCAATATCTTTCTCTACGCCAGGAAAGGCACCGTAACTATCCGGGATATTGAAAAGGATGGGCGAAAAGGAATAGAGATTCTTTGTGAGGATAAGGGGCCGGGCATTGAGAATGTTGAGCTGGCGATGCAGGATGGCTATAGTACGTCAGGAGGCATGGGAATGGGCATTCCAGGGGCCAGGCGATTGATGAACGAGTTTGAGATCATCTCGCAGCCTGGGAGCGGGACAACCGTCATCTGCCGCAAATGGGGGTAGCCAGCCCGACCACAACCCAATGATCCAGGCCCTGGCTCCGCTGGTTTCGACGGATACAGACGACCATGCGCTATCACGCACCCTGACGGAATGAAAAACGGATATTTTCAAGTGAGTGAGATCAGCCAGCCGATGAGAGGCTCGTGAGCGTGTTTCCTCCTCACCTCCCCCCATGCCCCTATGCTCCTTCCGCTGATGGCATAGCACCGGTTGCCAGCCGCAAACCACGCCGCGGGCAGAGGATTCTCAGCCCCATCCCTTCAGGACTGGCGAGGGTTACATATAGGCATATTTGCGCCAGACATCGTGCCGTTCAATCTCCCCAAGCAGCGCAAAGGCTACATACTGGGGCTGGCGAGGACGTGTTCGCAGGGTCATATGGGCCTGTTCGGGCGTGCGGCCCCCTTTCTTGCGATTACACTCGCGGCAGGCTGTCACCACATTGTTCCACACGGTTAGCCCCCCCTGCGAACGCGGGACCACATGGTCAATGGTCAGGTTGATTCGGCCTGGTTGTGCTCCGCAATACTGGCAGGTTTCGTGGTCGCGGGCCAGCACCCCTCGCCGCGAACAAGGAAGTTTCAGACGCGGTGGAATACGGATGTAGCGCACCAGTCGAATAACTAGCGGTACATCAAACGACAAATTACAGGCTCGCAACTGCTGCTCAGCGGCTTCGATGAGTTCGGCTTTTTCCTGGAGCAACAGGATAAGCGCACGACGAACCGAAATAATCTGAAGTGGTTCGTAACTGGCATTCAGGACAAGAACCCGCTGCATGAATGTAAACCCCCTAAAGAACTTGCTGTTTTCTACAGCCATAGCTCTCAAAGGGAGAACACAGTCTCAGAGAGCCGCGGGCACAAGCCGGCTGGCTGAAGAAACAGCCCGGATAGAACGCATAACCCTGGCGTGCCAGGAGCTCGAACCAGAAGAAGTTGCTGTGGTACACCGCCCCTCCGCGTCCCCACGGCGACGGCAATACGGTTCCCTCAACGCTGTTTTTTCAGAATATCTCTGCTGGTTGTTGCTCTGCATGCCAGATTTGCCATCCTGTCCTCCCGAACAGCATTATGCTGTTAAGAGGCTTTCCTTATACGAAACGTTATACACGCTATGCAAAAAATCCTTTGTTTGGATCGTCTTACTACCCACTTTATTTGTCACTGGTAGCACCATGTAGTGTACACGAGAAGTGGTTTTGTTGCAAACATTTCGGCCATCCGGCCCAGGCCGTGCTCTTGACAGGTTTACGGCTTTCCACTACAATAAAGGCACAAAAGGGGAATTTCGATGCCAACGTAGCTCAGTTGGTAGAGCAGCTGTTTCGTAAATAGCAGGTCCGGGGTTCAAGTCCCCGCGTTGGCTCCAAGTATAGCTTTAGTCGTTCTCCCTGCTAAAAACAACCAATCAGGGCTTCAGGAAGCCACAAAGCGAGTTCGACAGAAAGACAAGCAACCGAGCGCAGAAGTACGTCCCGATGGAAGATTCTCCCCAATGGGGTCCCCCCCACTGCGTCCTCCCCCTCACCCCTCATATCCGTGGGGGTGCTGGCGGTGCCACTCCCACGCACTGCCGATAATATCCTCTAACCGCGGAAACTGGGGCTTCCACCCAAGCTCGCGCCGGATGCGCTCCGACGAAGCAATGAGCACCGCCGGATCTCCCGCACGGCGCGGGCCGACCCTGTGGGGGATGGGGTGGCCCGTAATGGCTCGCGCCGTCTCAATCACCTCCAACACAGTGAAGCCTTCCCCGTTTCCCAGGTTGTAGAAACGGCTCGCCCCCCCTTCTTCTGCCTGCTGCCCCTGACCAGAAACAAGGGCTTCCATCGCCAGAATATGCGCCTGTGCCAGGTCAACCACATGGATATAGTCGCGGACACAGGTCCCATCGCGGGTGGGATAGTCGTTGCCAAACACCGTAATATGCTCGCGTTGCCCCAGCGCAACGTGCAGCACCAGCGGGATGAGGTGCGTTTCGGGGTCGTGGTCTTCGCCTCGGTCGGGCGTATCGCCTGCCGCATTGAAATAGCGCAGACAGACCGAACGCAAACCATAGATACGCTCAAACCAGTGCAGCATCCGCTCAATAAAGAACTTCGACTCGCCATAGGGCGAACCGGGATTGATGCGCTCTTGCTCATCAATCGGGATACGTTCGGGATCACCAAACAGGTTTGCCGTTGAGGAGAGAATGAACGAGCAAACGCCGTGGGCAACTGCCTGCTCCAGCAAGTTTGCAGCACAGAGAACGTTATCGCGGAGATATTTAAGCGGTTGCTGCATACTCTCCCCCACCAGCGTTGAAGAGGCAAAGTGGATGATCCCATCAATAGTGGGGTGGGCTGCAAACACCTGCGCTATCGCGTTGCTATCGGCCAGGTCGCCCTGGACAAAAACGGCGCGAGGGGGCACCGCCGCCCGGTGTCCCTGCGAGAGATTGTCAAAGACCACAACCGAATGCCCGGCCTCTAACAATTCGGCGCTGGTGATGCTGCCAATGTAGCCGGCCCCGCCCGTCACAAGAATGTTCATGCCTGTATTTTCCTCAGTTTCTTGATTTTCCGTTGTCCCTTTTGCACCTGACGTAGCATAGCATAGGGAACGGGTCTGTGCAACCTGACTGAGATCAGGACACAACTTGCCTCGGTGTTGTAAGATAGCTGCAGAAGGTAAAAAAAGGTAATCGTTCAGGGGGGATAAATATAATCCTTCAGAACAAGGAGTATCGCTTCTGAGATCGCGGGCGAAGCTCCCCCCACCTGTCCTCCCTCCAGCGGGGGGATGGATTGGGAGGGAAGCTGCGTCCCTCCAGTGGGGCAAGCGAGACGCTTGCGTACCCAGGAATCAGGGATTGCCCAAATACCGTGAACGATTACA
>DAOTUE010000116.1:0-46040 GCA_034436975.1 Chloroflexaceae bacterium | reverse complement strand
TTTGTACAAGGCACTCTCTGCAAGGAGAGCCAACAGCTTTGCACCTGCACCTGTACAAGCGAACATTATTCGCAATCGCTATACGGTTCTACGGAGCCGTGGGGAGCTGTCAACCTCCCCTGAAGCCCTGCCTTCGGGCGAGGGCAAGCCACCTGCTTCAGCAGGTGGTTGTTGACTCGCTCATACGCTCCTGGTCTGGGGACAATGGCTGAAACGGATCATCCGCTCAAACAACTTGTCGCAGCCTTCCGGCAAGATTTTGCCTCCTGGTTGTTGCGTGTCGAAGTAAAGGAAATTACACCGCGCAATGTCGAGCTGCTGCCGGCCACCGCCCCCATTCGCTCCGACGAGGTGTTCTATGTCACCACGACAGAAGGAACCGAAGCTATCTTGCATATCGAGTTTCAGGGGCCCCGTTCACGAACGCCAATGCCACTGCGAGAGCTAGAGTATCTCGTGCGGCTAGCCAATGAATACCCCGCACTCCCGCTGCATAGTGTTGTTATCTACGTCGGGAAAGGGGCCGGAAAAGACGACCGTGGGGAATACCACGTCCCCCGTCTCGATGGCCAGTCGGCGTTGACCTGGCGATACGAAGTCATTCGGCTGTGGGAGATGGAATCAGAAGAACTGCTCGCAACGGGGAAAGTTGCTCTGCTCCCTCTGATAGGACAGACCCGCATTAGCAACCCCTCCGCGGTATTATTCGAGGTGCTGGAGCGAGTGAAGAACGAGCCTGATACGGAGAGGCGGGGGCGGCTATTGATGGCAATAGGCACATTGATGGAAGATAAGGAGGTTCTGGCCATGTTGGAACGGATGATAACCGTCCTGGAAGATGAATTGCAGCTTGATACACCGTTTATGCAGCGGTTGCGTGAAGCCCGCGAAGAGGGACGAAAGGAAGGGATCTCCTGTGGACGCGAAGAGGGACGCGAAGAAGGGCTTTCCCTCGGACGCGAAGAAGGGCTTTCTCTCGGACTGAAACAAGGTTTCTCTCTGGGACGCGAAGAAGGACGCGAGGAAGGACGCGAAGAGGGGCTTTCTCTGGGCACCCTGGAAACCCTGCGGCGTGACATTCTCGACGCAGTGATGGTCCGTTTTTCCCCGACAGAACAGGAACGTTCGCAGGTTGAGGCGCGCCTGGCTGGAATACCCGACGAAACCCGATTGCGTGCTCTTTTTCGGACTGCACTGAAAGCAGAGAATCTGTCTCAGCTATTGCAGGAGAAATTGTCGCAAAACCCCGGTAGTGGGCAGAATGAGCACGATATGGCAGAGCAGAGCCAGTAACAGACTGTTTTTCCTATTATGGGCGGTGAACATTTTTTCTGGTGGGTGGTTCGCTGGTGGTTTGTTGTTCAGGGTATCGGCCTTGCTGGTCTGCCCCTCACAACGTTTCTGTTTCGGGCGTTGCCCGACCGTGGCTACGCTTTTAGCAAAAGCCTGGGGCTACTCCTGACTGGCTATGGCGCATGGCTTCTAGCCATGTTCGGACTGGCCCCCTTTGGCGTGCCGCTCCTGGTCGTGGTCGCTCTCATTGTTGGCGTAATCATTCCATTGGTGCTGTATACAGGCTTTTCCGTGGGGCCACGCCCGGCCCCCCTGGACTACCTGCGGCAGCACTGGCCCGCTGTGCTGGCCTACGAGATCATTTTTTTGCTGTCCCTGCTTGCCATTGCCTGGATGCGCTCATACAATCCGGTGCCGTGGGGCACCGAGCGGCCTATGGATTATGCATTTTTCAACGCCATCCAGCACAGCGAAACGTTTCCCCCTCACGATCCCTGGTTAGCAGGCTACAGCATCAACTACTACTACCTGGGCTACCTGCTGATGTCCGTCGTCGCTATGCTCAGCGGACTGCCCCCCTCTGTCGCGTTCAACCTGTCGCTGGCCCTGGTCTTTGCCCTGGCTGCTCTCGGCGTGGCCGGCGTGCTTGCAAACCTCGTTCACCTGACCACCCCGACAATGCACCTGTTCAACCATCCCCGCATCCGGGTGTTGGTACGCCATATGGTCATAGTGGTGGGGATTCTTCTAGTACTTATTGTAGGCAATCAGGCGGGGGCCTTGCAACTGCTCATCGGCAATCATCGTGTTGTGGCACTGGATGGCAACCAGCTTGCCGCAGCCCTCGTGCAAACGCTGCAAGGCAAAGAGACTATCGAACTGCCCTACGCGGCCCACACGCCTTCGAGTGAGTTTGGGAGCTTTTCCACACTCGAACGGCGAAACCGCATCGAAGATTTCAACTGGTGGTGGCCCTCGCGCACCCTGTGGGATGTGCGGCTCAACCCGGAGGATGCCAGGTCAGCAGACGAAGAGAAGCCGGTGCGAATCTACAACATCACGGAGTTTCCCTTTTTTAGCTTCTGGCTTGGCGATATGCACCCGCATGTGATGGCCCTCCCCTTCGGGCTGCTGGCTATGGCCCTCGCACTGGCCACCACAGCCCGGCCCGGCCCACCTGCTCTGAGGGAAGACCGAGCTGGCTGGTTCGATCTAATCCTCGCGGGACTCATTCTTGGCAGTCTCTACACAATCAATAGCTGGGATCTCCCCACCTACCTGCTTCTCTATGGTGGTGCGATGTTTCTGCTCTTTGTCCGTCAAGCGGGGGATGCAAGCACGTTCCTGTGGAAACGGTGGGGCGGGCAGATGGTGGCTACCATCGCGGTATCATTTCTGCTCTTCGTTCCCTTCTACCTGACCTTCCATTCCCTCGTTGGCTCCGCCGAACCGCTTATCTCGCTCCCAATCCTCTCAAAACTGTCGCAAATTCTCGCACCCGCCCCGGCCCGAAGTGAGCTACACTCGTTCATCATCATTTTCGGGTTGTTCTTGTTGCCGCTTGTCGGGTTTGTCTATGCCAGCGGGGGAGGCAAACAGGAGAGCAAACAGGGTGCAAACGAGGAGAAACAAGATCAACCCGACCAGCCTGACCAGCATCAATGGTTAGCCTGGTTTGTCCCGGCGGCCCTGCTGGTCGGTCTCATCATTGGCTTCCCGCTCTTTGCGCTTGGTGCGCTGGCTATCTTTGCCTTTGTCCGCGCTATGCACGCCCCCACCCCTGCCGAACGGTTTGCACTGCTCGTAGTTGCGCTTGGTTGCGCCATCTGCTTTGGCACCGACCTGGTCCATATCCGCGATGTGTTCGGAACGCGCATGAACACAATTTTCAAGTTCTACTATCAAACCTGGTTGCTCTGGGGAACCATCGCGGCCTACGCGCTCTGGTGGCTCATCGCCTGGGGCTTCGGGAGCACAACCCCGGCGACACCCCACCACTCCCCACTCATACAGCGCAGCATGGTGGTACTGATTGGTGTCGGGTTTATCGGGTTGCTGGTAGGCGGCCTGGCCTATCCCCTTGTCAACCTGCAAACCATGATCAAAAACAACACCACAATCGGCCTGATTGGCCACACCCCCCGCGAAAACACGCCGGGCGGCAAAGAAGCCATTGCCTGGCTACGGGCAAACCAGAAGCCAGAAAGTGTTATACTGGAGATGGTTGCGCCGGGCGGCGGTTCCTACAACCCCGAAGGGTATGGCGGTGTTTCTGCCAGCACAGGTATCCCGACGGTGCTCGGATGGTATGGGCACGAGAGCCAGTGGCGGGGGGGAGACAAAGCAGCAAAAGCCGAACTTTCCCCGCGCCGCGACGACGTGGCGACCATCTACAGCACCCGTGATGCACAGCAGGCCCGCGAACTGCTCAAAACGTATGAGGTTACGTTTATCTATGTGGGTGAACTAGAACGCCGGGCCTATTCCGCCGAAAGCCTGGCCAAATTCGATCAGATTGCGACACCGGTCTTTCAAGAGGGCGCGGTGACAATCTACCAGATGACTGAATAACTCGATTGATCGTCATGAACAACAAACGCAAGAGATTTTTCCAACGCTCCTGCTACGCTATTGCTGCCGTTATTGCTCCCATTATTGCCCCCCTTGTCGCTGCTATCGTCGTTCTGGGGATGAACGCGGCCCTGGTCGGCTGCGATACAACGGACCTGCCCCTGGTCTCGCAGCCCTCCGCCACACCGACAACCGCTCCCCCTACCCCCACACCCGAACCTACCCCGATAGGGCTGGATGCAACGCTGCATATTGAAGCGAGTGGGTTCCGTTTGCGCTATCCCCAGGGGTGGGAGACGATTCAGGGGCCAAATACCCTCTCCCTGGCCCCAGATACGGAAACGCTGCAAGCAACCAACCCCGGCGAAAAGCTGGTGGTCCTCATTGACTGGACCCCCCTGAGTGTGGTGACAGACGAGGAAACCGACCAGGCCGAAGCAAGGCTCTCGTCGCTCTTCCAGACAAGCAGTGAGGGACCGCGGCAGGCCGGCTACAGCGTAGGCAACACGATACCCATTACCGTAGATGGCAAGATGGCTCTGTATGCAGACCTGGAGGCAGAAGGGGGAACCGGGCGGCTTGTGGTTCTGCTGGCCCCGCCCCACGTCGTGCGCTTCCTGGGGCAATCGCTGCCAGCAGCCTGGGATGATCACAAAGACCTGTTTGAGCGCATTGTCGAGAGCGTTTCGTTTGATGCGCCCGAAACAATCCCGACATCCCCCCCCCCCCCCCCCCCCACTCCAACTCCCGCAAACCGGGCTATGCAACCACAGACGATTACCCAGGGCCCACCCGGCTTCCTGCTGCGTCTGGGGAGCAACGAAGGAGAACGAAATCGGCGATTTATCTCCGCTCGTGGGCTAACAACGGCTCCCGATGGAACTGTCTACCTGGCCGAGAGCAGCCGTGGGGTGTGGGTCTTTGCCCCCGATGGCACCCTTGAAACCACCTTCGGAGAGGACGAACTGATAAAAGAAGCCTACGACGTGGCCTATGGTCCTGGGGGAGAGCTGTATGTTGCCGACTATGGGCGCAATGCAATTGCCCGTTTCAACCCCGATGGCACCCTCGCCTTTCGGTGGGGCGAAATCGGTGAGGGAGAGGATCAGTTCGGGCTACAAACACCGCAACGTATCGCTGTGGGAACAGATGGGAGCGTCTATGCGCTCGACAGCCATATTGATTTTGAAACGCAAAGCACGGTGAATAGCGTTATCCGCTTCCGTGGGGAAGATGGACAGTTTCTCAACCGTATTACCCTGGCCAGCGGACTCTCCCCCAACGACCTCGCCGTTGATTCAATGGGCAATGTCTACCTGGCCGACGCAGCAACAAAAGAGGTAGTTGTGGTGAACCACGAGGAGAAGATCCTGACCGTGTTTGGCGAAAACGTCCTTGAGGGAGGCATTACCGCCGGAGCCATAGACCTTGACCGGATGGACAATATCTATGTGGCAACCTGGGATGCTGGGATACTCAAACTGGCTTCCGACGGGACACTGGTCGCCAGCGGCGGGAGTATTGCCAAAACGGGGGAACTGCCGGAACCGGGGCAGTTTAGCCTGCCAAATGGCATCGCCGTCGCGCCCGGTGGCGTGGTATGGGTCAGCGACAACAACGGAGAGTATAGCGCAATAACAGCCCTGCGCCTCCTCTCCGACGACAACACTCCTGCGACAATGGACAATGGACATCCCGCCGCTACCCAGGGAATGACCCCGACCACCTCGCTGACCAGCACTGGCGAGATTACCCGCCAGTGGGCCATCAGCGCAACTGCCAGCAGTTCCTATGGCGACGACTACGGGCCCGATGGAGCCACCGGCCCGCCCGATGTCGAAGGCTGTACCGACAGCTCCAATGCCTGGGCTTCGGCTGCCCCCGACACGCTGGAAACCCTGGAACTGACCTACAAAACGCCGGTGTTTGCTTCGCAGATCAACATTTACCAGAACCATCAACCCGGCTTTGTCTCCAGCGTCGAAGTTCGAGATGAGCGTGGCCGCTATACCACTATCTACACCGGCACCGCCCGACTCCAGAACGTCTGCCCCTATGTGCAGGAGATCAGCTTCTCCCCACCTATCTTCCGGATTGTCGGCGTAAAACTCACCATAGACCAGCGTCGTGATGCCAACTGGAGCGAAGTAGATGCCGTCGAACTGATTGGAGTACCATAGTCCTGATAGGGTTGATCCTGTTGACCGAAATCGAATCCATGCATAGCTAAAGGAGAGGGATTGTGCTATAATGGCATAGCATACTTGCTTTATGTGGGCAGGGTAGCATACCTGTTTGTTTATGGAACAGGATGTTTGCCAGCGTATACAAAGCATAAGGATGGGCTACAGAACGGAGCAAATTGTATGTCACTCTATGTTCCCGAAGGTACCCCCCCCATTGTCCAGAACGCAATGGCCCGGATAGAGCGGCGGCTCCCTCATCCAGGCGATGTGCTCGTTGGGCAAGGGACACGGGTTGAGCCAGAAGATATTATCGCAAAAGCCTTTTTGCCGGCATCGCCCCAGATTATCAACGTCGCACAGACGCTGGCCATTCCTCCCTCGCTGGTGGGAGAGGCAATGTTGCACGAAACCGGCGAGCAGGTGGCCGCCGAAAGCATCCTGGCCCGCTGGGGGCTGTTTGGCGAACGAAGCTGCAAAACACCGGTGGGAGGAATCATCGTCACCGTTGATACTGAAACTGGCTATGTGACCATTGCGCCCGACCCGCTGGAGGTGACAATGGCGGCCAACATCCGCGGCGTGGCAATGGAAATCATCCCCCACGAAGGCGTTATCATTGAAACGCCCGCCGCCCAGGTCTATGGCATCTTCGGCTTTGGCGAGGAGCGCAGCGGTGTGCTCCAGCTCTTCGTCACCGACCCGGACCAGGTCATCACCCAGGAACATATTGATGCGCGAAGTGCCTATACCATCCTGGTCTGTGGGGCGGGTATTACCGCCGCCGCCCTGAAAAAAGCCGTTCAGGCCCAGGTCCGTGGGATTGTCGTGGGGGGCATAGAAGAGCAAGAATGGCGAGCATTTCTCGGATGGGCCAGCCCGAAGGCGTGGCGCACCGGGCTAAAAACCTGGGAGATTCCCGACCCACAACAAAACCATACCCTCGGCCTGACCCTGCTTGTCACCGAAGGGTTCGGGATACACCCGATGTCACAACCCATCTTTGAGTTGCTCAGTGCCCGAACCGGACAGGAAGCGTTGATTGATGGAAAAACCCGTATCCAGCGGCCCATGCGCCGTCCGCGGCTCGTGGTATCGCTTGCCCGAAGCAGCGGTAGCCAACTCGACCTGCCACGTCCGCAACTTCGCCCGGAAGCAACCGTGCGCTTACTCGACACCGCCCACCTGGGGCAAATAGCAAAAGTTCTTTCCATCCCTTCATTTCCTGTTCACCTCCCCTCAGGCATTCACACGATGGCCGTCGAAGTTATTCAGGATGAAGGGGAACCGTCCTTCTGGCTGCCTCGAACAGCCGTCGAAGTGCTCAATTAAAAGAAGAGAACAACCACACAGATTTTAACAAAAAAGCGAGAGAAGGCAATGACGTATCGAATTGTGGTAGTTGCGGGTGAAAATGAGTCCCTGCGTGTTCTATCATCGGAACAACTTGGGGATGAGATAGAAGTCAATACGATAGAATCGCCCAACGAAGCACTCTGGGAAGTCCGCTCCAATCCGCCCGAAGTGATTGTGGCAGATACCGACCTGCCGGAAATGAGCGGTCTGGAGATGGCAGAGATTTTGCCAAACTTCGATGTTCCAACGCGCATCATCCTGTGTAGCCGCACAGAAAACCCCGAAGTGGAAAAAGAAGCCCTGGCCTTCGGAGCCTATGGATTTTTCCACGGGTCATTTCCGCAGGAACGATTGCATGAAGCGATTCGAGAAGCGGCAAAAAGTATCCCGAAAGCAGAACCAGAGCCAGAGCTAGAACCAGAGCCAGAGCTAGAACCAGAACCAGAGCCAGCACCAGCACCAGAGCCAGCACCAGTCCCAACAGCATCGGCAGAACGGACAACAATGCGAGGCCGCCTCGCCGCACGAGCAAGTGCTGCCCGCACCCGCGCCACCGGCCAACGTCACGAACGCTCGGGTCCGGGCGACCACGCCGAAGCGGAAACCGACTTCCACCACCATCATCACCGCCCACAAAGCGGGAACCTCGTGCTCACCAACGAAAACCTCAGCCCGATACGCATCATTATGAGCCAGCTCTCGCAAGAACTCGGCCCCCAGTGTATCTTGCTGACCGACCGGGCCGGGATGGTCCTTGTCGAAGTGGGCACCACCGACAAACTTCCCGTCATGATTCTTCTCCCCCTCCTCTCAACCAGTTTTGCCACATCGGGCGAAGTGGCCCGCCAGCTCGGAGAAGAAGATGCCACCACCCTCTACATTCACGAAGGGGTCAACTACGACCTCTACTGCTTCGACATTGCCCAGCGTTTCCTGCTCGTGCTGGTTTTCAACAAAAAAGTCGCCAGCTCAAAAATCGGAGCCGTGTGGGTCAATACCAAACGGGCTATCCGCGACCTGCACGAAGCCTTTCTAACCTGATTTGCTATTTATAAATAGTCGTGCTATAATTCGCCACGTTCGGCTATGACTGTGAAAAAAAGTGCAATCCTTCTTTCCGCCTTTCCGCAAACAGGCGGATTAGTAAACGGGTTAGCCAAAAGACAGGTTAGCCAACAGGCTAACTTTCAAGAGATAGAGATAGATCATCTGACTGACGCTGGTCAGCGTTTTATGGTGTGTGGAGGGAGGTAGTTTTTGTCTTCATTGTCACCCAGGACGCGAAAATGGATTATTGTCGGGGGCGTTCTGCTACTTGCACTGGTCAGTAGCTTTATTCCAATGAGTACCCCCCACGTCGAAGTAAAACCGGAACCACTGTTTCACATTACTGAAACAATCCCATTCACCAACTCCGTCCTGCTAACAATTATTCTCGATGTCTTCTTAATCGTGCTGGCCTTTTTTGTCAGCAGAAATCTGAAACTTATCCCCGGTGGGGTGCAAAATGTGGTAGAAATTGCCATAGATGGGCTATACAAACTCTTCCAGGGAGTCAATCGTCAGTATGTCGCCCAGGTATACCCCGTGGTCGCAACCATCTTTTTCTTCTTGCTCTTCTCAAACTGGTTCGGCCTCATCCCCGGCGTTGGCTCCATTGGCATATGCCACGAGATGCCCCACGAAGCAACCACCCACGCGCAGGGTGCAGAGATGCGCCTGGCTGCCGCCGGCCCCCTCGCGCCGCAGCTTGCCACACCAGCGCAAGCCACCGAGGAAAGCGGCGAAGCCGCACACGGCCCCGGCAACGGGTGCCCGGCGGGGCAAATCCTCGTCCCGCTCTTCCGCTCCCCAAGTGCCGATCTAAACCTCACCTTTGCCCTGGCCCTCCTGGCCTTCTTCTACATCGAATACCTGGGGTTTGCCGCGCTGGGGCCGGGCTATGTGAAGAAGTTCTTCAACCTGGGCGGCTTCAAAAAAGGCGTGGCTATGGGGATTATGGAGTTTCTGGTCGGAATACTCGAACTCATCAGCGAGCTGGCACGCATCATCGCCTTCTCCTTTCGTCTCTTTGGCAACATCTTTGCAGGTGAAGTGCTGCTCCTTGTGATGGCCTTTCTCATCCCCCTGGTGCTCCCGCTTCCGTTCTACGGGTTTGAAGTGTTCGTTGGCTTCATCCAGGCGTTTGTCTTTGCGATGCTCACCATGGCCTTCATCGCCATAGCTGTTACCCCCCATGGTGAGGAGCACGGCGAAGCCCACCATTAACAACAAAGGAAACACCAGAAGAGACCATCAGAAAACATTCATCCACGCATGCAGCCTGGTTGCAACGGTCTATCATTAGCAACATAAGGACCAGAAGTTCCCTTGCCGCCAGGCTCACAACCACAATACACCGTTACCTGACCTGGTAACGGGCAAGCAAGCCCTGGTAATGGGCAAAACAGAAAACGGACATAAGGAAAGTACGGTACGGTATCCAGATTTTTAGTATCAGCTTTGAGGTTTATCTCAAACTAGAGGGAAGGAAGACACATAGTGGAAGCCACCGAGGTAGTTCTCAATGTCGAAGGACTTCGTCTCATTGCAACAGCTCTTGCAATTGGTCTTGCAGCAATTGGTCCGGGTATTGGTATTGGTATCGTCGCAGCGGGAGCCTTGCAAGCCATTGGCCGCAACCCGGAAATTCAGGGCACGGTTGTTACCTATATGTTCCTGGGGATTGCGTTTACCGAAGCACTGGCCATCTTTGGTCTGGTTATTTCATTCCTGATAGGCTTCGGAGTCTTGTAGCAGCCGTTAGCTGATTAAGGGGAAGGTAGTATGGAAGCACTGGGGATTAACTGGGCCCTCCTGCTGGCGCAAGCCCTGAACTTCGGGGCAATGATCGTCATTCTGCATGTGCTGCTCTACAAGCCGGTGCGGAAAATGCTGAGTGAGCGCACCGAACGGATAGAGCAAAGCCTCAACGAAGCCGAAGAAGTGAAAAAGCAGCTTGCCGATGCAAAAAGTGGCTACGAAGAAGAAATAAAACGGGCCCGCCAGGAAGCAGCAGAGATTATCTCCCAGGCGCAGGAACGGGCCAGAACACAAGAAGCAGAGATTGTGGCACAGGCCCGCCAGGATGCCGAACGGATACGGTCCGATGCGCGGGAGCAGGGAGAGCGCGAACGCAACCAGCTTTTGAGCGAGGTCAAAGACCAACTTGCTGAACTCGTTGCCATGACCGCCAGCCGCGTGCTGCAATCGGAAATCTCTGCTCAGGGCCACGAGAGGTTGATTGAAGAATCGCTTGGAGCGTTGGGGCGAAACAATTAAACCGTTCCTGACAGATAAACACTCCTTTGCAACTAGCCGAAGGTAGGAAACAGGTGAAAAAAGCCGGTACCGTTCAGGAGATAGCACGAGTATTTCACGACCTGCTTATGGGCACGGCCCGGGAGCAACTCCACACCGTGGCCCGGCATATCGCAGATACCAGTAGCGATGATCCGGAGATGCAACAACGGGTGGAAGCCGCGCTCCCCACCGATGTTCTCCCGCAGGTCCGCAATCTACTGTTGACGCTGATTCAGGAAGGGAAAATCGGAGAACTCGACGGCGTAATCCAGGCCCTGGAACGCTATAGCCAGAGTATCTCCACCAGCATGAGTTCTGAGGTTATCAGTGCTGTGCCCCTGGATGAGCAGCAGCAAGAGCACATCAGCACAGAGCTGCAAAAACACTATGAACAACAGCTTGATGTGCAATTTCGGGTAGATGAAACGTTAATTGGTGGGTTGGTTATCCGCGTTGGAGACCAGGTTTTCGATAATAGCCTGCGTTCGCGTCTCAGTACCATCCAGCACAATATGCTGGCGAGTTAATTGCAGTGAGCAGGCAACCAGCAGGCGGGAGGGGGCTTCTCAAACTGGGGAAAAACCCGGTCCCGCTCTTTTTCAACAATGGAGAAGAGGAGCACAGGGGCTACGCTGGCCTCCCCTCCTCCATCCAAACCACATTTCAAACAGGTGATACCAACTATCGGCGCATGTCGGCGCATGCGGCACATGCATGGAGGATTCTGGAAACCTATGGCAACAACAAGTACAGATCTTATTTCACGTCTAAAAGAAGGAATTACCGGCGGTATTGAATTTGTCCCACGGCCGGTGAATGTCGGGAGCGTGATCGCCATCAGCGATGGGGTCGCTCGCGTCAGCGGACTGAACGAAGCGAAAGTCTCGGAAATTGTCGAGTTCCCCATCAAAGAGGGCCGCCCCGAACCTATCTACGGTATCGCGCTCAACCTGGAAAAAGACACGGTTGGCGTGGTGGTCCTGGGCAACTATGAGCATATCGAAGAGGGGGACCAGGTCCGCACCACCGGCCACGTGGTGTCCGTGCCCGTGGGCAAGGAGCTTATCGGGCGCGTGGTCAACCCCCTGGGACAGCCAATTGATGGTAAGGGTCCCATTGGCGCACAAAAAACCCGTGCTATTGAGCGTATTGCCCCCGGTGTCATAACACGAAAATCAGTTGATACCCCTGTACAAACGGGTATTGTTGCTATTGATGCGATGATCCCCATCGGGCGCGGACAGCGTGAGCTGATTATTGGAGACCGCCAGACGGGGAAAACCGCCGTCGCCATTGATGCAATCATCAACCAGAAGGGCAAAGACCTCATCTGCATCTACGTTGCCATCGGGCAGCGGCGGGCGCAGGTGGCCCAGATTGTCGCCACGCTGGAGAAATATGGGGCCATGGACCATACCGTTGTCGTCTCCGCCACTGCCTCAGAATCAGCAGCCCTCCAGTACATTGCCCCCTACGCCGGCTGCGCGATTGGTGAAGAGGTGATGGAAAACGGGATTGATATTGGTGATGGGCATGTGGTGCGCGACGCGCTCATTGTCTACGACGACCTCTCCAAACACGCCATCGCCTATCGCCAGGTGTCGCTGCTGTTGCGCCGCCCGCCAGGCCGCGAAGCCTACCCCGGCGATGTCTTCTATCTCCACTCGCGGTTGCTTGAACGATCAGCGCGACTCAACGAGGACTATGGTGGCGGTTCGCTCACGGCCCTGCCCATTATCGAAACACAGGCCAACGACGTTTCGGCCTACATTCCAACCAACGTGATCTCCATTACCGACGGACAAATCTACCTGGAAACGGACCTTTTCAACGCCGGGCAGCGGCCCGCCTTGAACGTCGGGATCAGCGTGAGCCGCGTGGGAGGGTCGGCACAAACCCCCGCGATGAAATCGGTACAGGGGCGCATGCGCCTCGACCTGGCCCAGTTCCGCGAACTCGAAGCCTTCGCCCGCTTTGCCAGCGACCTCGACGCAGCAACCAAAGCACAAATTGAGCGGGGCTACCGTATCCAGGAAGTGCTCAAACAGAAGCAGTATCAACCGCTACCAGTTGAAGACCAGATCATCCTTATCTACGCTGTCACCAATGGCTACCTGGACGATGTGCCCGTGAGCCGCGTGGGACAGTGGGTGTCCGATTTCTTGCAGTTTATGCGGACGGTGCAATCCGAGGTTCGCCAGGCCATCTACGACAATCGGCTGAAGAAATTTCCCGCACCGGAAATTAAGGACGATGTGGTACGAGTTGTCGAAGAATTTAAGCAGACAAGCAGCTATAGCGAATAGCTCTTGAAGGGAGAGATGGGAAGATGGCCAGTACCCGCGAGATTCGAGGGCGCATTCGCTCGGCCAAAAATGTCGCCAAGATTACCCGCGCAATGGAGATGGTTTCGGCCTCGAAGATGCGCAAAGCACAACGCAACGTTGAAGCCACGCGCCCCTATGTTGACCGCTTGATAGATGTGATGAGCGAATTGGCTGAGCGGATGGTTGGCGGGATGAAGCGCGGAACGCTGCTAGAAGCCCGCGAGGAAGTCAACCACGTTGCGCTGGTGCTTGTCTCCCCCGACCGCGGCCTCTGCGGGAGCCTGGTGGCAAATGCGCTGCGGAGAGCCAGTCGCTTCATTCTCGACCAGCGCAAGGAAGGGCGCGAGGTTGAAGTGCATGTCATTGGCCGCAAAGGGCGCGACTATATCAACCGCAACTATCGCAACGCTGCTTCGGAGATAACCCACCTGGGGGACAACCCCACCCTGGAAGATATGCTTGGGGTAGCAATTAACGTTATCAGAGGCTTTCGGGAAGGACGCTACGACGAGGTGTACGTTATCTACAGCGAATTTATCAACACGCTGACCCAACGTCCCGTCGTCAAGCAGCTTATTCCTGTGGAGCCGCCTCCCGCGGAAGAACACCATATCCAGGTTGATTATACCTATGAACCCGGCGAGGAAGAGGTGATACGCGAGTTGCTTCCGCGTTATGTCGAGGTATTACTCTATCAAGCGGTGCTCGAAAACATTGCCAGTGAGCACAGTGCCCGCATGGTCGCCATGCAGAACGCGACAAAGAACGCCAAAGATCTCGTGCGCGACCTGACGCTCTCCTACAACAAGGCTCGCCAGTCGAACATCACCAACGAAGTGACCGAGATTGCCACGGGAGCAACCGCCCTGGAAGAAATGTCGTAGCAACAGAAAGCAACAGTGAGCACATCTCCGAACGTTGGAGGAAGCAGGGAACACAGGAAACCATCGTCAACCGAAGGAACCAGGTAACAGGCAAACATAAAAATTACGAGAAAGGGTGCAGGATCGAATGGCAGGAGCAACAGGCGAGATTAGCGAAATTATGGGCGTTGTGGTCAACGCAAAGTTTCCCGTTGACCAGGTGCCAGATATATACAATGCTATTGTGGTGCCGCTCGAAGACAACAAGCGGCTGGTGTGCGAGGTGCAGCAGCACCTGGGAAATGGCGAAGTCAAAGCCGTGGCGATGAGCACAACCGATGGGTTGAAGCGCGGGCTACGAGTGGTGGATACGGGCAAGCCAATTACCGTGCCAGTCGGCCCCGCCACCCTGGGCCGCGTCTTCGATGTGCTAGGCGATCCCATTGATGGCAAAGGGAATGTCACCTCACAAGAAAGCAGCCCTATTCACTGTGAGCCGCCATCCTTTGAGGAACAGGATACCCAGTCGCAAATGTTTGAGACAGGGATCAAGGTTATTGATCTGATTGCACCCTTTACTCGTGGGGGCAAAACAGGCATTTTCGGCGGCGCAGGAGTTGGCAAAACAGTTATTATTCAAGAGCTGATCGCCAACATTGCCAAAGAACAATCGGGGTATTCCGTGTTTGCCGGCGTGGGCGAACGCTCACGCGAGGGCAACGACCTGATCCACGAGATGAAGGAATCGAGAATTGACGAAAACACCGTTGTTCTTGATAAGACAGTCATGGTCTTCGGGCAGATGAACGAGCCGCCCGGTGCGCGTCTGCGCGTGGGGTTGACCGCTCTCACAATGGCAGAGTATTTCCGCAACGAGGGACGCGACGTACTGCTCTTCGTTGACAACATCTTCCGCTTTGTCCAGGCCGGAGCCGAACTCTCCTCATTGCTTGGGCGCATGCCGTCGCAAGTGGGCTATCAACCCACCCTGACAACAGAAATGGGCGCACTCCAGGAACGCATTACCTCAACCCGGCGCGGCTCAATCACCTCAATGCAAGCGGTCTACGTTCCCGCCGATGACTACACCGACCCCGCCCCGTCTACCACCTTTGCCCACCTCGACGCAACCATCGCGTTGGAACGCAGCATTGCAGAGAAGGGCATCTACCCGGCTGTTGACCCGCTCACCTCAACCAGCCGCATCCTCGACCCCAACGTTGTCGGGCAGGAGCACTACAACGTGGCGCAGGACGTGAAGCAAACCCTGCAACGCTACAAAGACCTGCAAGATATTATCGCCATTCTGGGAATTGAGGAGCTGAGCGACGAAGACAAGCTGACGGTCCAGCGGGCCCGCAAAATCGAGCGGTTCTTTAGCCAGCCCTTTACCGTGGCACAGCAGTTTACCGGACGTCCGGGCAAATACGTTCCCATCAACGAAACAGTCAAAAGTTTTGCGCGGGTGCTACAAGGCGAAGTAGACCATATTCCGGAGCAACACTTCTTCTTGCAGGGCACCATTGAAGATGTTATCAATGAGTATGAAGCCAGCAAGAACAAGTAAAGGGTGTGACTATGCCAGTTCATCTGGATATTATTACGGCTGAACGGGTCGTCCTGTCGGATGAGGTTGATCAGGTCAACGCACCAACAAAGGATGGACGGATTGGCGTTTTGCCACGCCACGAAAACCTGCTCACGGTGCTTGATGTCGGGGTGCTCGATATTATCAAGGGTGGTGAGCGGATAGAGTTTGCGCTGTCGGGGGGCTTTATGGAGGTGCTCCCGGACCGGGTAACGATTCTGGCCGACACGGCGGAGCGAGCCGACGAGATTGACGAGACCCGCGCCGAACAGGCCCGCCAGCGGGCCGAAGAGCGGTTGCAAGAGCAACGGAGTGAACAAGATATAGTCCTGGCCGAGGCCGAACTGCGGCGGGCTATGATCCGTCTTCATGTAGCCCAGCTTAAACGCAAGGGCTACCGCATGGATCGGTAAATATGGAGCGATAAATCGGTCATCGGGACTGGAGATACAAGTAAACGGTGGTTTTCCACATATGGCGACACAAAGGCTCTGCCTAGCTCCGGCCGGGGGAGCCATTGTCCGCTTTCGTGGCTGCAAGATCTTGCCCCTTTCAATTCAATCTATGGGCAACAATGGGATCGGGGGAAGAAAGGATTATGGCACGACATATCGGGATTGATCTGGGGACAGCCAATGTGCTGGTGTATGTCAGAGGAAAAGGGATTGTTATTGCCGAGCCATCAGTTGTAGCTCTCTCCACCCGCGACAACCGGGTAAAGGAGGTAGGGGCCGATGCGCTGGCGATGTTGGGGCGTGAGCCGGCCAGCATCGAGGTGGTGCGCCCCCTGCGAAACGGGGTGATTGC
Organism: Chloroflexaceae bacterium; assembly: GCA_034436975.1. Taxonomy (GTDB): domain Bacteria; phylum Chloroflexota; class Chloroflexia; order Chloroflexales; family Chloroflexaceae; genus JAAUSY01. The sequence continues at coordinate 29,710 of DAOTUE010000116.1, read as the reverse complement.
CGATTACGTTGTCACCGAGGCAATGCTCAAACATTTCATCCGCCGCGCCTGCGGCAAGTTTCGCATTAGCAAACCTGAAGTGATGATCTGCGTTCCGGCGGGTGTCACCAGTGTTGAGATGCGGGCCGTGCGCGATGCCGCCGAAGCCGCGGGGGCCCGCCGCGCCTGGCTCATCCGCGAACCGCTGGCTGCCGCCATTGGTGCCAATATCCCCGTGTATCAACCATCGGGCAACCTGATTGTAGATATTGGCGGGGGCACAACCGAAGTTGCTGTTGTTTCGCTCAACGATATTGTTGTGAGCAAATCAGTGCGCGTTGGCGGCAGCAAATTTGATGAGGCGATAGCCGCCTACATCAAACGCAAGTATAATGTCGCCGTTGGAGAACGCACCGCCGAGAGCATCAAAATTGAAATCGGCTCCGCCCTGCCAATGGAACAGCCACTCACCATGCAGGTCCGGGGGAGCGACCAGGTGGCCGGATTGCCGCGCACCATCCAGGTAGACTCCACCGAGATTACCGAAGCCCTCCAGCCCCCGCTTGAGGCCATTATCAACGCGGTACGCGAGGTGCTGGCCGAAACCCCTCCCGAACTGTCGAGCGACATTATTGATAAGGGGATGGTGATGACGGGCGGCGGTTCGATGCTGCGGCGGATCAACGAACTCCTGACCGAGGTAACGGGTGTTCCCTGCTATGTTGCCGACCAGCCGGCCCACTGCGTCGCCATTGGCACGGGACTGGCCCTGGAAAATCTGGATATTCTCCGCGACAGCTTGAGTGGCGATGTGCCGGGGTACGAATGAAGCACGATACCTGCACTCCACCCTCGACCGGCCTGGTTCTCGAAGTTGGGAGCGGCGACCACCCACACCCGCGGGCAGATGTGCTGGTTGATCGGTTTCTGGCAGACAACACCGAACGGGGGGGCAATCTGGTTGTTGACCGTCCGCTGATTGTCGCCGATGCCCACTACCTGCCCATTCGGAGCGGGGCCTGCCGCTATGTCATTGCCTCGCACATTCTCGAACACATGGATGATCCGCCGCGGTTCGTGCGGGAGCTGGAGCGGGTGGGGGAAGGCGGCTACATTGGCTGCCCCTCGGAGATTGCGGAGCGGCTGTTTCACTGGTCGTTTCACCGCTGGTATGTCAATCTGGTGGGTGATACGCTGGTGCTGCACCCGAAGGAGCCAGCCGAACCCTTTGGCGAATTGTTCGATTATCTCTACAAATACAACCCGGCCTACTGGTTTTTTCAGCGCAGTATGCCCCACCTCTTCTGGGTTGACCATGAATGGCGGGGAGAAATCAAGCTGCGTCTTGCCGACACCTCGCCACTCGACCTGTGCGACCCGCAGAGCCTCCGCGAGATAGTCCGTCCCCGCCTCTCCTTCCCCCATTTGCTGGTCCTCTTTGTTGCGGGGTGGCTGGCACGGCTGCTGCGCGATATTATCGGGAGAACATGAGTACCCTGCCCCCCCTTGAAGCCGCCATCGAACCCTGGCTGAGCCATATGCGCTGGCGGCGCGACTACGACCGCTGGCGGGAGCGGCGCATCAACCAGGAAAACTACCAGCAGGAGCGGCTCGCGCTCCTTGAACGCACGCTTGGGCGTGTGGCGGGGGTACGGTTGCTCGATCTGGGGGCGGGGATGGGCGGCTTTGCGGTGGCGGCGGCCCTGCGTGGTGCCAATGTAGCCGCCTGCGAATACAATCAGTCCTATTGCACCATTATTGCGCTGCGGGCGGCCCGCAACAATTGCACGCTGCCCATTTGCAACGCGGCAGGCGAGGCCATTCCATTTCCGGCCAATAGCTTCGATGCTGTGGTTTGTTGGGATGTGCTGGAGCATGTGCAGTCGCCCTACGATGTGCTGGCCGAGATTGCGCGGGTGTTGCGGCCCGGCGGCTGTGCGCTTCTCACTGTCATCAACCGCCGGGCGTGGGTAGACCCCCATTACCATATGCACGGCATAACCTGGCTCCCGCCGTGGCTGGCCGAATGGCTCATCGCCCTGCGCGGGCGCAGCAAGCGGGGTGCAGCATTTCGGGATATGCAGCGGTTTAGCGAGATGCACTATTTTGGCTACGATGAATTTGTCGCCCTGGCCGCACGCTATGGCTTTTGCGTGCGCGACCTGCGCGAAGAACTGCTCTGCGAAGAGAAACTCGCACGTTCTCGGCGGAGCCGGCGGGTGGTGCGGGCCCTGCTGCGGGCCCTGCGATTGGAGCGGGCCGCCTACCGCTGGCAACGTCGCTGGACGATGGCAATGTTTGAACTGGCTCTATGCACATCGCCCTCTACAACCTGACGACAACAACCCGCATCGGCGGGGTTGAATCCTTTGTCTGGGACCTGAGCCGCGAACTGGCACAGCGCGAACACCGTGTCACGATTATCGGGGGGGTGGGGCCGCAGCGCGAGCCAGTCTCCGGTGTCCGCGTCATCACCTATCCCTTCATCAGCCGGCGGTTCTGGCAATCACTACCACCAATGCGCCGCGCCTACGCCGAAGCCAAGCTCCTTGAGCGGCTCACGATGGCCCTCCCCGCCCTGCCCGAACTCGTGCGCGGCGGCTACGATATTGTCCATTTGCAGAAGCCCTACGACATGGGCCCGGCCCTGCTGGCCCGGCAGCTTGGCGGGCCTCCCGTGGTGCTCGGCTGCCACGGCGAAGATTTCTACCCTGGCGACTGGTTGCTGGCGCGTCATATGGATGCTGTCGTCTCGTGCAGCCACTTCAACGCCCGGACCGTCGGCGCACGCTACCCCTGCTCCATCCAGGTTGTTTTCAATGGGTTCGACCCCACGCTCTTTCGTCCGCTGGCCCCCGACCACTCGCTACGTCCGCACAACAGCGAACGGTTGCTGCTCTACGTCGGGCGGCTGATGCCCTGGAAAGGGGTTGATACCGCCATCCACGCGCTGGAAACTATTCCCCACACCACGCTACTCATTGCAGGAGATGGCGAGGAGCGGGGACGGCTCGAAGCCCTTGCAACCAGTCTGGGGCTACGGGAGCGAGTGCGCTTCCTGGGTCCCCTACCGCGCTCCCGCCTGCCCCTGCTCTATAGCTCGGTAGATCTGCTGCTGGCCACCAGCTATGCAAGCGAAACCTTTGGCATCAGCCTGGTCGAGGCGCAAGCCTGCGGGTTGCCTGTTGTGGCGACACAGTTCGGGGGGTTTCCCGAAGTGGTGGATGTCGGGCGCACAGGGTTGCTGGTGCCGCCACGCAACCCGCGGGCCCTGGCCGAGGCTGTGAAACGGTTGCTTGATGACCCGGTGTTGCGGCTAGGGATGGCCGCGGCTGCGCCCTCGTGGGCCAGCCAGTTTATCTGGCCGGCTGTGGTAGAACGAATCGAGGAAGCCTACCACACTGCACTGAGGGGGGCTACGGCCCCTGGTTTGCCAGACTGAGCATACTCTGGCGCAACCGCCGCATTCGCAGATCCATGTTTTCCGGGCGAATAGCGAGATCCTCGTGCATAGCACCCACCCGCGCCCGAAACTCCCTGATGGGACCCTTGTTCTGCTCACTACTATGCTCGTAGGCCAGGTCGAGCGAAACGGCCGCCGTCACCAGGAGCCGCTCGACTTCGGCCCGGTCGTTGACGCGCAGGGCTACTTCAGCATCGGCAAGCTGAATGGCAGCGCGGGCCAGATAATACGCACTCCAGAGTTCCCGCAGTTCTGCTCGGAGGTCCTGAAGTTCCCGGTTCATCGCTTTATCATTCAGGGCTGTATCGCCAGGAGGAAACTGCGAAGTTGCACGGGGTCGCGGCGTGCTGGTTGCTGGTACAACGGGCACAACAGGCAACCCACGCGAGGGAAGCGGGCTGCTCTCAGGGGATAGAGCGGGGGGTTGGAGACTGGCTCTCTCCTGCCGGGGGGGAGACTGGCGGATTGGCAGGGCAAGCTGGAGAAAGAGCGTGACCATCACTGTTACCAGTGATGTCACGGCAAAGGGAACAATCGCTTGAAATCGCGCCCACAATGAGGACTTCTTAGGAGATGGTCCCATTTCTTTCCCAACATCTCACCACATCCTAAATTTCGTGCGCCAGCAAAATAGCCTGCGCAATTTCTTTCATCGGCTTGCGCGTGTTCATCGAAAGTTGCTGAATTTTGCGAAATGCCTCGGCTTCTTTCAGCCCCTGCGAGTCCATCAAAACGCCCTTCGCCCGTTCAACAACCTTGCGCGTCTCCAGCGTTTCCTTCAGGTCGGTAATTTCGTGCTCCATTTCGAGAAACTCCTGGTAGCGGGCCATCGCAATCTCTATGGCGGGCAGCAGTTCCGCATCGCGAAACGGTTTGACAATGTAGTTGACCACGCCAGCCTCTTTGGCCCGGTCAACCAGTTCGCGGTCCGAATAGGCCGTAATCAACAGGACCGGGGCGATTTTCTCTTGCGTCAAGATTCTCGCAGCCTGGATACCATCGAATTTAGGCATTTTGATGTCCATCAACACCAGGTCGGGGTTCAGTTCGCGGGCCAGGTTGATAACACTGACCCCATCCCCCGCTTCTCCAACAACAAGATAGCCCATACCGATGAGGGTTTCCTTGAGATTCATCCGGATGAGCGATTCGTCATCCGCTATCACCAGACGTATTTGCGCCACGGCTTGCCCTTCCTCTTGTCCCCTGTTCTCGCTGAAAACAGGGGCCCCTGACAATGACAATGAATACGGTTCACTCCTGAGCCAAGTATAGCACGCGGCCTGAGGGCGGTCAACCAGGGTTAGTTTATGACAACCAGGAGATAGCTTATCATAGCAAGCAACAAACTGCCGGCAACAATGGTGAAGAGGTAGAATGGCCAGAGGGGAAGTGGGGGGGGCGATTGCCGCGGCCCGATGATAGCCCGAAGATCTATTCCCAGAAAATCGCTGTAGGTCTTGATAGCTTGTCGAAGTTGTGAACGGGGGATGTAGTGAAAATGCTCTCGCTCCAGGGCCTGGAGAAAATCCCACCGCACTCCGCAGGCCATTTCTGCCTGGTAGAGCGACAATCCACGCTTCTGGCGGGCATTGGCAAAGGTGTTTCCGAGCAGCTTATATGGGGGACTGGAGGGAGAAGCAGCCTTCGGAGCAGTGGCCGCCTCCCCCCCACCCGCCAGAGAAAGAGGAGGATGCAAACAGGGTTGCGATAGCTCATTGTGTGGGGAAAAGGACGCTACGTCGTTGCTGGAATGGTGTGGCCAGGGTTGCAGGAAACTGGCATACCGGCTGCGACGAAGCACGGCTTCGACGCGGGCCTGAAGATGGCGCAGGCTGAATGGTTTGGAGATGTAGTCATCGGCCCCTCCCGACAGACCCGTTACAACATCGCTCTCGGAACTTCGGGCGGTGAGCATGATGATCGGGACAGTTGAGCGGGTGCGAATCTGACGGCAGACATCCCACCCGCTCATATTGGGCATAACCACGTCGAGTAATACCAGATCCGGGCGGTCCGTCGGAATGCGTCTGAGTGCGTCCCGACCATCCCTTGCCGTTGAAACCTGGTAGCCCGCACCTCCAAGCTGATATTGGAGCAAATGACAGATCAGCGGGTCGTCGTCTACAACCATAATCCTGGGTTGCATAGTGTTTTGCCTTTCTCATCTCTGCCAGGGACCGCTCTCTACCACACCCCTTTCCTGTGCCCTTCAATCGTACATCTTTTCGGCTCTCTCTCGCAAGGGAATGAGATTACAGGAACGTGAATGTTCCCGCAAAGGCCTCATACCAAAAACGGATAGACAGTTTCACCACAAAGGCACGGAGTACACAAAGGAAGACCCTTTCAAAAAGCCTTCGTGCCCTTTGTGTCTTTGTGGTTTTTTTGTGTGTTCAGCCGGAGATGGTATCAGGCCAACAACACAGCCAGATGGCCCCCCACCCGCGCAATCTCTGAGCGCACCCGCAACAGGGCGAGGTCGCCCGCCTTTGCTTCCAGCATCAGGTCAAAGGAGCGCATCCCTCGTGCCGCCTCCAGCAGCACAACCAGGTCGGTCACGAGAATAAAATCGGCATGCTGGCCGGGGCGTGGGGGCACAACCTGGCGACCCCGCTCCCCCGGCAATGAGACCAGGTGAGCCTCGCTGCGTCCGCTGCTGAGATGCACCTCCGGAGGGATGGCGGGGGGCCAGGTGGCGAGAGCCAGTCCCAGAGCCAGATCGAGCGGGAGGTGTTCGGGGTTTGAGAGCCGGTAATGGAGGTAGTCGAACACCACGGGAATCCCACAATGCTGATGCAACTGGAGCAGCTTTCCCAGACTCCAGCCGCTCGTATCGTGCTCGACAACGAGCCGGGCCCGTGCCCGCACCGAGAGCGAATGGTAGCGACGCGCAAACCGTTGCAAGGTGTGGGGATCGCGGGAAGACCCGCCCATATGGACAACAATGCTCCCCTCGGCGTGCGTCCCCAATTGCTCAAGGAGCATCGCCTGCACCTCGATTGCCGCGGCTCCCCGGCTGGCTTGCGCGTCATCTTCGCACCCCAGAGCAACCTCCGGGTGCATCGTCAAACGTACTCCCTGTTGCTCGATCTGGTTGGCAAGGAGGGACAGTTGCTCCCGACATTCCCCGATTTGTTCAAGAGCCTGCTGATAGGTCAGCGCATCGGCATGGTGCGCTATGGGCAGCAACGTTGAAGCCAGACGGTAGAACCGTACCTTGATATGCTCCAGGTAGTGCAAAATGTCGTGCAGGTAGAGCAGACTGATACTGAGATGGGGGGGCACGCCGTGTCCATCGGATGCATCAGAGAAGTATCCGGGATAGGCAGCGCGGAGCGAGGGGCGGCCAACAACGCGGACGGGAAAGCCGAGGCGAATGAGCCTTGCTGGTGGTGTCGCTGCCATCGGGGAATGTTCCGCAATAATCACCCCACCTCCCCCCCCCCCCAGAACTCAGCAAAAACCGAGGCGGCGGTGCCACCGCGTATAGTAGTATACCTGGAGAGCAATGTTGGGGTCGGGAGCAGCTTTCTCCATTGCCCGGTCTATCTCATCTTCTGCCTGACCAATACATGCGTCGGTCTGGTCTCTGCTGCTCCCATTGGCCCGCAAGCGGGCCAACTCCGGCTCCCAGGGAACACTACACGACCAGCGGGCCATCACCCCGATAACGTCGGGCAACACCTCGCTGTGGCGGAGCCAGTTTACCCCCAGGCAGAATGAGAGGGCATGGCCGGGGAGATAATCTATGGTGAGCGACATCAGCTCGGCCTCGCGCCCAACTGCCAGCACAAGCAACGTGCGGTCCTTGGCAGCTATCGCCTGGGGTGGGTGCAGAGGCAGGTGGAGCAAGCGGGCCAGCGAACGAGCTACCGGCTGCGCCAGCATATCGGCGGCAACAATGGCCGTCAATTGCCAGTGACTGGACTTCTGGAGCGACACAAACCGATGCAACGTTACCGCAATATCCGGGTAGGTGAGGTGATACTCGTCGGCAACAGAGCCATCCAGTCCATCATCGCAAGCCGACCCTAGAAAAACCACCCCATGCTGAGCATACAGCCGGTCCTTGAGATGCAGAGGCACATCGGCCCGAAATTCGCGGAATCGTTCGACCGTGGCAATATGCTCAAGAACCTCGGCTTCGCTCTGGGGCGTGGGGGCCAGCACCAGGGCCTGTTCAAACAGGTTCAGGGCTTCTGCATAATCGTGCAGGCCAAGATAGCACTGGCCCATCAGAATATACACCTCCCAATCATCTGCATAACAGTGCAAGGGAATATGCAAATGATCCAGGGACTCCCGAAAATGTCCGCAGGAGAAATGCAGACGGGCAATCTCATAGTGGGTTGGAGCGTCGCCTGGCTCCTGGTTGAGGCACTGCGTAAGGGCTTCCAGAGCTTCCTCATGTCGCCCAAGCTCAATGAGCAGATGGCCCAGATTGAAGAAGGAGAGAAAATCGCCTTCGAGCCGGGTGGCTATATGAAACTCATCAGCGGCTTTTGCCAGCAGGCCGTTGCGCTGATAGTAAAAGCCGAGCGCAAGATGGGCTTCGCGCAGGTGGGGATACCTGGCAACTGCCTGCCGATATTCCTCAACCGCTTCCGAGATACGGTTTACCCTCTCAAGAGCCAGGGCCCGCTGAAAGTGTCGTAGTCCGTCATCCCGTTCAAAATTATCTAGCATAGTAATCCTCAGGGTAAAAGCGGGGAACTTGAGCATAAAGCCTTTTTATTATAACATGGCCGGGGATGTGTGAAAGGAAATCGCCCGGAGAAAGCTGGGAAAATAGAAGAGAGAATCCTGGAGCACGGACCGGCCGTAATCGTTCATACCATGTTCGCTTGAACACCTGGAAAAACCACAAAGACACAAAGGGCACGAAGGCTTTGTGAAAGGGGATTCCTTTGTGTACTCCGTGCCTTTGTGGTGAAACTGTCTGCCCGGTTTTGGTATCAGTCCCCTCCACCTGTCCCCCCCAATGGGGTTTAGGGATAGGGAGGGGGACGCGCCCACATCGGGGCAAGCGGGACGCTTGCGCTCCCAGGTTCTATCCTCAAACGTGAACACCCACCGGACCTTCAAAATTTGACGGAGGGGTATGGGCGGTGTAAACTACGTTATGCGTTGTATGTGGCATTTCCACAACAGGAAACTCGTCTTGAGATTGCTCTCTAACTATTGATATTTTTATCGGACAGGTAGCCATCACTCATCATTCATTACTGGCATCACTGGTATGACCACATGCGTATGATAGGGTCTTCTGCTTCTTCCAACGAGCAACTCCCACGGACAAAAGCGGCCCGCCGACAGCACCGTATGGCAAGCATCCGGGCGGGGGCCAGCCGGCTATTGCGCTGGCTTATGATGCAATTGATCGGGTGGGCCCTCGTCGCGCTCATTGTCCTGGCATTGCTGGCCGAAGGGGCGATGCTGGTCCTGCTGCTTGGCGAGCGAGACTACACGAACCGTATCTATCCCCATATTCAGGTCCGTGGCCTGGACCTGAGCAATCTGCCGGTGCAAGAGGCCCGCGAGAAACTCCAGGAGCAATACGCTGCATTTCTCCAATCCCCGATCTGTTTGCACTACCAGGAGCAGCAATGGTGTCCGAACGCTGAAGAGATTGGCGTTTCGCTGGATACTGAAACCGTATTGCGAGCTGCAATGAGCACTGGACGGGGCGAGAGCCGCCTGGAAAACACCCGCAAGGTGGCGGCTATCTGGCAGTGGGGGCGCAGTCTGCCCCTGCCCCTCCAGATAGACCAGCGCACCATGCAAAAGTACCTCTTACGTGTGGCCCGCGAGATCGAGCGGTCGCCCCGCAACGCTGGCGTAAGCCTCAATGGGGCCGATATTGTTGTCACTTCGGCCCGGGCCGGGGTGCAGGTGCTTGTGGATGAGACGCTGCACGATATGACGGCAGCTCTTCAGTCCGTAGAACCAGCAGAAGTCGCCATACGCACTCGTTCGCTTTCCCCTGCCATCCACAATGCCGATATTCAGCCCATTGTGAGCAGGCTGGAGCAGCTTTTGTCGGCCCCCATTGTTCTGACCAGCGTGGAGCAGGCCTGCCACGGGCCCTGCCGGTGGGAGTGGTCGCCGGAACATCTGGCAACCTGGATACACCTGGTGCGCGGGCAAACCCCCGATGGCCACACCACAACGACAGTAACAATTGACCAGACAGCCATACGGAATGCGCTGGTCCCCATTGCAAAGACGCTGCGCCGCGAGGGAACGCTCCCCCGCCTGAACTGGAACAACGGGCAACTGACTATCCTGAAGTCGGGGTTGCCAGGGCGAGGCCTGGATGTTGTCCAGGCCCACGCGGCCATCAACGAGGCCCTGTCGGGCGGGCCGCGGGTTATCAACCTGCCAATGGTCAATCTGCCTCCTCCCATCAACGAAATGAACCTCTCGACCCTGAGGCTTGAGGAACCGCTGAGCACAGGAGTCAGCTCGTTTCGCGCATCGCAACAATACCGCATTACCAACATCCGCGCTGGCGCAAGCCACATCCACGGGTTACTCATTCCGCCTGGCGAGGAGTTTTCCTTCAACGATAATCTCGGCCCCGTGGATGCCCGCGGCGGGTTTGTGCAGGGAGCCGCCATTGTAGACAATCGCACACAGCAGGAATGGGGCGGCGGGCTGTGCCAGGTTTCTACAACGATGTTCCGGGCTGCGTTCTGGGGGGGCTTGCCCATTACCGAACGCCATGAGCACCAGTTTCGCATCGGGTGGTATGAGGAACTTGGTGAGCCGCCTGGCCTGGATGCGGCGATTTACACCGGCGGGGCAAACCTCCGCTTTGTGAATGATACCGGCGGATGGCTCCTCATCCAGAGCTGGCCCGATCTCAAACGGCAGCGGCTCTATATCACGCTCTACGGCTCAAAGATGAACCGCCATGTTGAAATGGGCCACCGCATTATCAAATATCTGCCAAAGCCGAAAAAACCGCTGACGATTACCGACCCGTCCCTCCCTGCCGGCACGTTTCGACAAACAGACTATGCTCAACCCGGCCTGGTTGCCGAAGTCTACCGCAATGTGTGGGAAGATGGGGAACTGGTGCGGCAGGAGACTTTCCCCACAACGTTTGAGCCGTGGCCCGATGTGTTTGTACGGGGGACCGGGCGTAGGTAGCCGCTGGAAAAGAGAAGGACACAACGAGAGGAGATAACGATGATTTCTGAGCAATCTGGACAACCTGAACGTCCGCGCCTGGTGGTCTGTATCTCCGGGTCGGGAACCAACTTGCAGGCCATTCTCGACGCAACCGCCAGCGGACAACTCAACGCCCGGGTGGTGCTGGTGGTTTCCAACCGCAAGAAAGCCTATGGGCTGGAGCGGGCCAGAAAAGCCAGCGTAGAAACGCTCTATGCCCCCCTCAAGCCCTATCTTGAAGAGGGGAAGACCCGCGAAGCATATGAAACCAACCTCGCCAGCCAGGTCAAAACCTATCGCCCCGATCTCGTGGTGTTGGCCGGCTGGATGCATGTTTTCAGCCCGGCCTTTCTCGATGTCTTCCCGATGCGGGTCATCAATCTCCATCCGGCCCTGCCGGGCACGTTCCCCGGTGTCAATGCAATTGCCCGCGCCTACGAAGCCTACCAGCGAGGCGAGATTGCCCACAGCGGGTGTATGGTCCACTATGCCATCCCCGAAGTGGACGCGGGCCCCGTCATTACCCAGGCCAATGTCTCCATCGAGCCTGACGATACGCTTGAAACGTTTGAGGACCGTATGCACGCCACCGAGCACCGCATCATTGTCGAGGCCATTCACACCGCACTAGAGAACAGAGCACACGAGTCCCCCGCGGGGGCAGGCAGCCAGAGATAGGAACAGGTCCGTTTCCCATGTGGCTCCTGAACCGCAACGAACACAACGAACCCGGAGAAATCGTTTACTGTATTCGGGCAATCCCTGATCCCTGGGAGCGCAAGCGTCTCGCTTGCCCCGATGCAGGCGCAGTCCCCCTCCCAACCCATCCCCCCCGTGGGAGGAGGACCGGTGGGGGAAGGACAGGTGGGAGGGGCGAACGATTACAACCCGGAGGACGCATGCCGAGCCATGACCATGCGGGAGTAGGGAAAAAGTTGCTCCTGATATTGCTGCTGGCCCTCCTGGTTATGCTGGCCGGATGCACCAGCACACCAAAGGGGGTCAGTATTATTGCCACAAGAACGGCCCGCGCTTTCTTTGTCAACGAAACACCGGCCCGCCCCTCGTTCCCAACGATCGCCCCCTTCAAGACTGCGCAACCAGGAGAGCCAATCTTTTCACCCACCCCAACCCGAACACCGCTTCCCACGCTAACCCCCACTCCAACGCTGCCAACCATTGTGGAACCAGGAGAAACAACAACGCCCGGCCCTGCCAGCGCAACACATACCTCCACAATACCACTGGCAAAACTGCCGACCCGCGAAGTGTTGCCCTTTGAAATCTACCCCACGCTCACGCCAGTTCCCATCTTGTTTGCACCGCCAACCCCCGTGGGTGCGCTCCCCCTGCAACCGATTGGCGACTGGAACCTTGATACATTGGAGCCAGTGCGCAACATCGGGTATGGGCAGGCCCGCCACGCGGCTATCCTCCCCGGCAGCAACCAGATGGCTGTGGCCACAACAGCGGGGGTGGCGTGGTTTGCCCTACCCACAATGCAGCATCTCCGCTTTCACCCCTTTGAAGGAGGGATTGAGCGGGTTGTCTTTAGCCACGATGGGCGGTTTCTCGCCGCTACACAGCAGGGGGCCGGCGGACCACAAACCTTGCTCCTTCGTAGCGCAGATATTGCGGTGCTCGCGGTGCTCGAAGGGGGTGATCCCGTCTTTCGTCCGGACGCAGAAAGTGTGGCGACAACTGGGAACAATGCCGAGAACGCACCGGGCACCACCTGGCTCTGGTCGTGCCCCGATGGGGCCAGGCAAGCAACCCTGGTCGGGAGCAGACCCACCTTTAGCCCGACCGGGCATATGCTGGCAACGGTTGAGCATCGCTTCGGAGAAAACCCCTCAACGCTCATCTGGCGCAGCAACGATGGAGCCTTGCTCCACGGTGTGTCGGGCCGTGCTCCGGCTTTCAGCCCGGATGGAGAGTGGCTCGCTACCGCCACCGCCACAGAAATCACCCTGCGGAACCTGTTCGGGCGGGCCGGCGAAAACCCTGTGGTGGTGGCCGAGGGTGTGCAGGTGCGGGCGATGGACTTTAGTCGCGATGGGCGGCTCCTGATGATAGCCGCATCTGATGGACTGCATATCTGGCAGGTACTCAACGATACCCTCTTGAGCAACCTTGCTGTTGGTGGCGTGTTTGGCGAGTCAGGTGAGCTACTGGTGCGCTTCCTGGGGGGGCGCGAGGGGATGCTCCGGGGGGTGCAGATTGCGCGGGCCACCGACGGCAAGTTGCTCTACGAGAATGAAGATATGCTCTTTTCCGACACGAGCAGCGGGGGAGCAACAAGCAGGGGAAGAGACAACGAACGCCACCTCATTAGCATCAGTAGCGATGTTGTTTCGGCAACAATGGTAACATCCCTGGGGTTGGTGCGGGTGGTCAACCTGCACACCGGCGCAACGATGGACCTCCCTATGCCGGGGATTGACCGTTTCGCCTTCAGTCCCAATGGGCAAACCCTGGCAACCGCCAGCAGCGGGCCAGACGTGCAGTTGTGGCCCCTGTCTGCCGGGGGGATGGCGCAGCGTGGGTTGAGAACAGCCTGGGAGCTTTCGGTTGCCAGAGAGCCGCAGGATATGTCCTTTACTCCCGACGGGCATGGCCTCGTGATTGAAGAACATACGGGAGCATCCGGCGCAATGCTGGGGATAGCAGTTACAACCTGGGATGTGTTGACTGATACGGAGCGGGTTGGACAGGAAATCTGGCACCTCGGCCCCTACGATCTCTCCGACGCACACCACACGGAAACCTGGGCATTTAGCGCGGCAACGCGGGCCATAAGCTGGCTCGATAGCCAGAACCAGGTTCGCTTGCAGCAAAGCAACGGTATCACGCTGACGCTGACCGAACCGGGGAACTATAGCGCGCTGGCCTTTAGCCCCGATGGGAGCCTGCTGGCAGTAGGCACCCCGTATGGGACAATCCAGATTCTCAAGACGAACGGCGGCTATCTCTTCGACACCCTCTCCGCAGGGAGGGGGGTGGCGTGGCTGGACTTCAGCCGCGACAATACGCTGCTCCGCGTCCACCGCGATGATGGGCTGGTGCAGGTCTGGCGGGTCGGCGAGCAATCGCCCCTTGTGCAAGTTGTCGCACCGCCGGGGAGCCATTCTTCGCTCTCGCCCAACAGTCAGATGCTCATTGTGGCGAGCAGCGAGGGGGTCTCGTTCCACCGCCTGGCCGATAGCCACCTGCTCTACCAGCTTGATATTGCGGCAGACCATGCGGCAATATCACCAGCGGAGCATATCCTCGCCGTGCTGCATGGTCGGCGCGTCTCCCTGTGGGGCATTCCCTAGCCCAACAAAAAACACTGGCGACGACCTGGCCAGATGGGGAGGGAAAACCACATCCAATACCAGGGTGTTCTCCCCATCGTCGGGCGCATCGGGCGGCGGCGGTGGTGCGGAGCGCAACGGCAGGCGGGTAAAATCCTGCGAGCGATACAACCCGAGCGTAAGCCAGTATTGGCCAGGTGGCAGGTCGGCAGGGAGCGGCACCGGGTGGCTCCAGAGCAGGTAGCGGTTGAGGGGCCAGGAGGTAGAGGGAGCGTGGAGGCCGGCGGGCGGTACGTCAATCTGGGAAACCCGTTCGCCCTGCTCGTTGAACACATGCACAAACAGATGGTAGTTTTCGGCAATGGCCCCCCGCGCCTGCCACTGCACCGTGAGCGAGAGCACCCCGCTGCTCCGCACCGCCGAGGTATCCACCTCGTAGCTATGCAGGTGAATAGCCTCACCAAAATCGGCTTCGACAACCTGCGCCAGCGGCCTGGGCACCTGGTAGATATGCACGTAGTCAACACCGTGGATGGTGACGACGTGGGCGGGGGGAACACGGTGGTAGAAGCGGTTGTAGGGCGGCGGCGGTCCGGTCCGCTCCCACCGTTGCATGTGGCGAATGTAGACAACGACATAGCCGGTTGCCGCATCCATGCCAGTGCCCTTCTCGGATACGGCCTGCGCCCCCTCGCGGAGCGAGGCCTGGAGCGACTGCTCCATTGTGCTTGTCACGGTCACGCCGGTAATATCGGGTTGTGCGTTGAGCCATGCGGCTGCTTCGCCAAGCCCCTCGCCCTCGCCAACAAGGAACGTCTGCACACCCGCCCGAACACCCCCGAAAAGCTGGTTGTAGTATGCTATTCCGTAGGGGTGAAACCAGGCGGCATTGCCGATGGACACCAGCGCAACGAGGGCCGCCAGCCCCGCCACCAGCAGGCGGTGCGAGAACCGTTGCACCAGCCACGTCGCTCCTCCCACCAGTCCAACAGCCGCCAGGATATTGAGCGCGGGAAATGCGGCCACAAAGTAACGGTCCAGTTTCTTGGGAAAGGGACTCAACCCCACGGCAAACACAATGACAAATCCCACCAGCACCGCGAGTGTACGATAGAACTGCATGCAAGCCACACGATCCCATTCATCCCCGGTCCTCTCCTCCGCGGAGCGCGGCACGACAAACCGTGCGGCCCACGGCAACAGCAGCACCCCGGCCAGCGTCCAGGGGGTTGAGCGCATCACCAGCACAACCGGGTAGTAGAGCGGGCCGGGGGTAGGGTCCATATGCCCAAGAAAGTAGTTTGGGACAACATGGCGGCTTCCTCCCTCCACCTCCACACCGACCCGCAGCAGAGTATACACCTTGTCGGGGGCGGCCCGCACCGCCGGCCACACAAGGACAACGGTTG
The DNA here is from genome assembly GCA_034436975.1 of Chloroflexaceae bacterium. GTDB lineage: Bacteria > Chloroflexota > Chloroflexia > Chloroflexales > Chloroflexaceae > JAAUSY01. The sequence continues at coordinate 14,384 of DAOTUE010000116.1, read as the reverse complement.
CCACGGCAACGAATCCCCAAACCACGAGAGGCAGGAACGCACGCCATCCCTGCCGGAGATCATCGCTGACGTAGAGTATTGCCAGCCCAACGACGACCGGTCCCACAGCCAGACCCGGCGACTTGCTCAGGGCCGCCAGGGCCGCCATCACCCCCGACAGGAGCAACCAGCCGGTTTCCTGTTTTGCTCCCTGGTTCCAGTAGCAGCAGGCCGCCAGAAGACTCAACGTTGCAAAGGTTCCCGTTAGCCCGTCTACGTGGAGGAAGCGACTGAACGCGGTGATAAAAGGGCTGGTGGCCCAGAGCAACACAGCCAGGGCCGCCACGAGCGGCGAGAAGAGACGGCGGAGCATTGCGTAGCCTGCGAGGATGGCGGTGGTGTGGACCAGCACCACCGGCAACCGCAAGAGCAGCATCTCCGTGGGAAATGAGATTTCGCCAAGCATTCCCCACGCCAGCAGCAGCCGGCGCAGGAGTATCCCCACGCTCCCAAGCCACATCGTTGTTACGCCCGGATGGGTGGAGATGGCCGTTGCCGCGCCATTGCCCGACAAAACGGCTTCGAGAAAAGCGTATGAGCGCGGGTGCCAGAAATTTACCTCGTCGGTATGGACAAACCGATCCAGGTCGAGCACGCGCAGCAGTAACGCCACAACCCCTATAGCCAGGTAGCTCAGGAAAACCCGCTTGCGTTTCATCCTATGTTCGCTTGAATGCCTGGGAAAAGGCGACAAAGCCACTCCGCTTCGATCTATTGCCGGTCTCCTGAACGCCCTCAGTATATCATAGTTTGAAAGGGAAAATTGGGAGGAGTTCACATCCTCCACCCCTGTCCCTACCACTGGCACGAGATGAGCCAGTGGTGCAGAAGGAATGCTTCACGACATACGCCAGAGTCGGACGGTGCCATCCTCGCTCCCCGACGCGAGTATATCCCCATCGGGGGAGAAGGCGACGCATTGCACTGCGGCAGTGTGGCCATGCAGCGTGCGAAGTAACGTGCCATTGGCCAGCGACCAGAGCCGCACCGCCCCATCGCCCGACGTGGCGGCAATCGTTGTCCCATCGGGCGAAAATGCCACAGCAAGCAGCTTTCCCTTGTACCCCTTGAGTGTGCGGGTTGTTACACCGTGGGCCACCCGCCAGAGCCGGATGGTCCTGTCGCTTGAAACCACAGCAAGCGTCTGACCATCGGGAACAAATGCCACCCGCAGCAGCATTCCCCTGCGGTCATACTCCCGCGCCCGCAGGGTGCGTACCCGTTCACCATTGGAAATCTGCCACAACCGCGCCGTGCCGCTCCACGCGCCCGAAGCAAGCGTCTGACTATCGGGCGAAAAGGCAATGCTGCTCACATGGTCGGGGTGGGGCTTGAGGGTGTGCAGCAGCATCCCATCATCCACCTGCCAGAGCCACACATTTTGCGACCCCACCGCCAGCGTGTGGCCATCGGGCGAGAACGCAATGGAGCGCACCCAGTCGAGATGCTCCAGCGTATGGAGCAGGTGCCCGTCAGACACCTGCCAGAGCCGCGCCGTGCGATCATCCGACCCTGATGCAAGCGTGAACCCATCGGGGGAGAAGGCCAGTCCCTTCACCGTGCCGCTATGTCCTTCGAGGGTGTGAAGCCGATCACCATCGGCAATACGCCAGATTGCTATGCTCCGATCCCCCGATCCCGATGCAAGCAAATTCCCATCGGGAGAGAAGGCCAGACTCGTGACCGCCGCGGTGTACCCGTTCAGCATATGGAGACAGGCACCATCCGACACCTGCCATACCCGGACAGCCTGATCGGTTGAGACGGAAACCAACGTTTGCGCCGCTGGACCGGGTTCGGACGCGGCAAACGCCACGCTCACAAAGCCGGCCCCGTCCCCTATGAGCGTGCGGTCCATTGCCCCATCCACGACCCGCCACAACCGGATGGTTTTATCATCAGATGCGGTGGCCAACATTGCGCCGTCGGGCGAAAACACAATACATCGGACTGCGGACCGGTGCCCCCGCAGCACGTCGAGCCGCGACCCATCGGCGGGGCACCACAGTTTGATAGTGCCATTGGCGGCTCCCCCGGCGAGAATGGTCCCATCGGGAGAGAAGGCAATACTATTGATTGCTGTGCGTCCGGGCAGCGTCAGCAAGCTGGCCCCATCCTCAACATTCCAGAGCCGCAACGTGCCATTGTCGGCCCCTGTTGCCAGCATCGCGCCATCGGGCGAAAATGCACTACTGCGAATAGTTTCGGTGTGCCCCTGCAAGGTAGCAATCAACGACTCATTGGCAAGCCGCCACAGCCGTACTGTCCTATCGGTGGAACCTGACGCAAGATAAACCCCGTCAGGCGAAAGCGACAGGCTGGAGACACGGGCCGTGTGGGCCCGCAGCGTGTCGAGATAACGCCCACGCCCAATATCCCACAGGTGGATGTGCTGGCGGCTTCCAAGCACCAGCAAGCCACGTCCCGCGTTGAGTGTGCCGCACTGGTTCGGGCAATCAATCTCCCACAACGGGTGGTCGTGCCCTGGACGCAAATCATACAAAGCTGCTCCCCCCCGCGCCAGCACAATAACCAGGCCGCCACTCAGAGGGAGCACCTGGTAGACGCTGCCCCGCCCGATACGCCGGATATACCTTTGCTGGAGCAGGTCGGGCAGTGGAAACAGGCCGCGCAGGCTTGCGATGGCGTTGAACGTGGCGGCAGGGTCCCCCCCAACAATGGTTGACAGAGCAAGCAACCGCGAGGGAGCGTATTCTCCGTTGTTGTATTCCCCCGCGTCATCTTCTCCCCTCTCTTTTTCCCCTGTTTCTTCTCCCCTATCGCTACCATCCGGCTGCTGGTCTTCTCGCTCCAGCGTGGCTTCGAGTTCGCTTGCTCGCACCAGGAGCGCACGCAGCAGGCGGGCATGGCCCCGCTCATCAAAGAGATTGACGCAATGGAGGTGGCTCAACCGTTCGGGAAGATCGCACGGCTCCAGCTTGACAGGAATGAGGAAGATCGCCCCATCCGGCTGCTCCTCAGCCACATCAAGGGCCAATTTCATCTCCTTCTGAACATAGCCAGTCCGGTCGAGGGCCCCCGGCGAAAGACAGATAATCACCACATCGGCCGCACGCACCGCAGCCGGTATCTCGCGCCGCCAGTGTTGCCCCGGCAGCAGGTCTTCCTCATCAAGCCACGGTCTGGCCCCCTCGGCCTGGAGCCAGCGGTAGAGTTCGCGCACGGCGGGTTTATCGGTGGAGGCGTGGCAGAGAAAAACGCGCAAATGGCGCATTGCTATTCAGGTTCCTGCTCAACGAAAAACCCGGCTCCCCCTACAAGATCGCTGTGGTGTCCGACAGCGATAAGTTGGTAGACCCCCGCCGGCAAATTGTCCGTCTCGTAGTGTATCCAGAAACGCCCATTTCCATCGGCCCGTGAATTGAGACTGCTCCGCCGCTGGAGGCCCAGGCGCGACACCAGGTAAACCTCAATGCGTTCGCCCGGCAAAAAGCGATCACTGAAGAAATACCGCTTTGTCCCGACCGGACCATGCATCGGGTCAACCGTCATCCAACTCCAGCGGCTCGACTGGTTCTCTCCCCCCACCAGCACTGGTGCAGCATTGCTCTGGTTGCCGTGGGCAAACCGCCCCTCGTCTACCCATTCATACTCGGCCCACATATGGATAACGGACCCGTGCGGCAATGTGTCGGGCACCCGCGCATAGGCCACGGACGAATGGGCCATATCACCCTCTACAACGGGAAAGTGCAGCACAACTTTCTCCTCGGAAAATGTCTCAACCCATCCATCATTGTCATCAAACTGGACATTTTCAATGGAAAGCTGCGACCGGTCATAGACCAGACGAACCCGCACATATTCCGCCTTTCGCTCCCCGACATTTTTTGCCTGGATGGTGTAGGCAATAGCACCCCCTGGTACAACCTGTATCCGCGGGTTGGCACGGATGATGACAACAACTCGCGCTTCTTCATCTTCGGTGGTGGGTCGCGTCTGTCCCCCCCCCGCCACCACGCCAGGCCAGGACAGGGACAGCAGCACGGATAGCATCAGAAGCACGAGGAGCCAGCGCAACCCGGTGTTGGGGGCATATCGTTTTTCCGAAGATGTTCGGGCCCTCATGGCTTATCTCCCGCAGCGTGTCGGTTGCTGTGCCTGGGCATAGACACGCTGGAATTCTTCGACAAAGTGCCCGGCCAGCACCGGGTCGGTGAATATGACCACGTTTTCATCGTTGGTATCTTCGGCGCGGGCCGAAAAATTGTAGGAGCCAGTGATAACCGTTTCGTCGTCAACGATAATCACCTTGTGGTGCATCGTGTAGCAGTTGCCATCTTCCCACACATCGGCCCCCGCCTCCTTGAGCCGGTCATACTCGGCCCCGATACCGCCAGCGTTGCGGTTTTCAAACACCCCCTGCACCGGCACCCCCGCTTCATATCGCTCAAGCATCGCTTCAGCTATCGGGTCGCTCGTGTAGGAAAATGCCAGAAAACGGATGCGACGCTCAGCCTGCTGCACCTCGGCAACAATATGCTCTGCAATGCCATCCTGGGGCGAAAAGTAGTTTTCTATTGGTATTGTGTCAAGCTGGATCACGGGGTTGGGCGAAAGCGACTGCTTGCCGCGCCCGAACTCCCCCCCGAACATCTGCTCAAATTCGGCGGTATAGTTTTCGGCCAGGGCCGGAACTGCCAGACGGAGCACGTTGTTGTTGTTGCGATAGGTGCCATTCTCGGAGATGTTCCAGGAGCCAGTCCAGACCAATCCCCCGTCTACAATGACAAATTTGCTATGCTGAAAAGCATTGGTCTCCTCCCAGGCAATGGGAATGCCCGCCCCCTCCAACTGCCCAGCCCAGCGGGCCATTTCCGGTTTTTCCAGGTTTTCGCGGTCGAGCGCAAGCCGCACCCGCACGCCGCGTTGTTGCGCCCGCACAAGGGCTTCGGCCACGCTCATCAGGTTATAATCAAAGGTCGCCACATCCACGCTGGCCTGGGCCGCATCAATGTCAGCAATGAGTTTCTGCTCAAATGGCGGGGGGGTACGTTGTTCGGGCACATCGGGGTAGACCAACCACGGTGTGGTAAAGAAGACCTGAATGCTCCCTCCGCTGACCTCGCGGGGGGCCGGCGTGGCCGCCGTTTCAAGGCCGGGGATCTCAATGCCCGCCGGTAGCTCAAGATCCTCTGGCAGTTCGATGTACCCTTCTCGCACCAGGAAACCCACCGCCAGCATCAGCACAAAGCCGAGCAGGGTCCAGGCAGAGAAGATACGGGGTTTGCGTGTTCTCGATTTGCGCGAACTCGATGATGCTTTCCTTTTTGCCATGCTCTATCCCTCTTTTTGAAACTCTTGCTGAACCAGTGCAACCAGTTGCTCCCCATCGTGCTCATCAGTGGCCATAATACCCACACGGATGACTGCACGGCGAATGGTGGCAATAGTTGCATCTATCTCTTCATCGGAACAAGCCGGATCGCCCGCCGCCAACGCCGCTTGATAGGTCGCCCACTCCAGCAAGGGACGGGCCTGGGTATCTGTCAGGTCGCCCGTCAGCCGCTCATCGTCCAGGAGTTGCTCGGCGGCCCGCTGCTGCCGTCTGGCCAGGGCGGGGCTTTCCGTCTTGTCGGCTATCACGGTATTGAGATCATATAGCAAACATCCTTCGCTCTTGTGACTGGAATGCTCCATAACTCCCCCTTTCCCGACTTGTCGGTTGCTATCAACCAGTATCCAATCAATCCCCCCTATCATACCGCATATCAGGCAGATATGGAAACGGACATTTGGAAGGCAACTATTCGGACAAACAGGGGAAACAGCGCACACGTCGAGGGGTTGCAGGGTGTGAGGGTGCGCTTGAGTGCTTGACTGCTTGCTTGACTGGACTCCCGGAGCGGAGAGTGCTATACTACCCTACGGTGTGCATACAGGCTATTCCCTGTTTCTGGAGCATATTCACCATAATTTCAAATACTTCAAATACTATGAATAAGCAACAATCGCCATCGCCATCCTGCACCGCGACAAGAGTCAACCAGTTTGATGAAGAAGAGGCGGAGCTGGTAGAGCTTCCGTTGATGGTCCGGATGACGGTTATCACGCTGGTCAGTTTGCTACTTGGGTGGGGCAGCGAGCGAATGCTGCCGTTTGCGTTTGTCCCCTGGACGCTCTACGCCGTCGCCTATATCAACGGGAGTTTCTACAGTGTGCAGAAGGCGTGGGCTTCGCTCCGGCAGCGTCGGTTCGATGTCAACCTGCTGATGATTGCCGCTGCGCTTGGGGCCGCCCTCATCGGCCAACCGCTTGAAGGGGCCATCTTGATGTTCCTCTTCTCGCTCTCGCAAACGCTCGAAACCTATGCAATGGGGCGTACCCATGCCAGCATTCGCTCCCTGATGAGCATTACTCCCAAAACTGCCCGTGTGGTCTCCTTCCGCAACGGAACGGATGATGAGAACGGGACAGCGGAAGCGAATGGCATAGCAACCGAAACGGAGTATGAAGAGGAAGTTCCCGTTGAGCAGGTCAATGTGGGTGCGGTGGTGCGGGTGCGTCCGGGCGAGCGTATTCCCGCCGATGGAGAGGTCATTCGTGGCTTCTCGGCGGTGAACGAAGCTACAATTACCGGCGAATCGTTCCCCGTGGAAAAGCAGCCGGGCGAGCGCGTGTTTGCCGGCACAATCAATGGGCAAGGCTCGATAGACCTACGTGTTACAACGGCGATGACCGACTCGACGCTGGCCCAGATTGTCAAAGTTGTCCGCGAGGCCCGCCAGCGCAAGGCCAGTAGCCAGCATTTTACCGACCGGGTCATCGGGCAATACTACGCCTATCTTGTTGTTGCGCTCGCCATCCTTGCCGTTGTCGTTCCGCTCTTCTTTCTTGGATGGGAGCCATCGAAAACAATTTACCGCGCAATTACGCTGATGGTCAGTGCCTCTCCCTGTGCGCTTGTCATCTCCATCCCCGCGGCCATCCTCTCGGCCCTGGCGAGCGCATCGTGGAGCGGGGTGCTCTTCAAGGGGGGGCGGTCGCTGGAGGCGGCTTCGCGGGTCAGCGTTCTGGCCTTCGACAAAACGGGCACATTGACCACCGGCCGTCCCCGCGTTGCGGCTGTTGTTCCGCTGGATGGGGCCACCGATCAAAAGATTATCCCCCTTCCCACAAACACGTCGGAAACTTATCACCCCGAACAAATGCGGTTACTTTCGGTTGCTGCGGCAGTCGAGCGATTTTCCGAGCACCCGCTGGCAAAGGCAATTGTTACCGAAGCGCACACCCACCAGGCCACGCTGCCGGAGGTGAGCGATTTTCAATCCCTGGCCGGGCATGGGGTGCAGGCCCGGCTCAATGGGCAGGTAGTGCAAATCGGGAGGCCATCCCTCTTTGCGCCCGTACAACAGGAAACCCTTTCGCCTGCCGATGCCGAAGCAATAGCGAAACAGGAAGCACAGGGGCAGACGGTTATTCTTGTTGGCACACAGGAGCATGTGTGGGGTGCGATAGCCCTGGCCGATACGGTGCGCCCCGAATCTGCCGATATTGTCGCCAGTCTCAGGCAATCTGGCATCAGCCGCATGGTGCTGCTCACGGGGGATAGTGGCCGCGTGGCCGAACCGCTTGGGCAGTCTGTCGGCGTAGATGAAGTGCGGGCCAGCCTCACCCCGGAGCAAAAGGTTGATGCTATCCGTCAGATTCAGGAGCAGTATGGGCCCGTGGCAATGGTTGGTGATGGGATTAACGATGCGCCCGCCCTGGCCACGGCGACTCTGGGGATAGCGATGGGCGGAGCGGGGACAGATGTGGCGATGGAGAGTGCCGATGTGGTGCTGATGAGCGATGACCTGAACCGGCTGCCCGGCACGTTGCGCCTGGCCCGTCGTACCAACCAGGTTGTGCGGCAAAACCTGGTTGTTGCCACGGTCGTGATGCTTGTGCTTGTGGTGCTCTCCGTGGGGGGAGTGCTCCCGCTCCCCCTCGCGATGGTGGCCCACGAGGGGAGCACCCTGCTGGTTGTAGCCAATGGATTACGGTTGTTAGTTCCCTGGGAATGAGACCAGGCAACGTTGGTATCAAACGTGGTATCAGAGGAGAAATCAAGGAGAATCGAGAAACTATGAAAACAGTGCGAGCAAAAATTGCAAGCCGGGTGAGTATCATCTCTATCATCACGATTATCGGGGTGTTGCTTATTGCGCTGGGCCTCCTGTCGTGGCGCACCATCCGCCCCGGCCATGTCGGAATCGTCTTTGACAAATCGAATCATACCATCAACGAAGAGCCGCTGGAGCCAGGATGGGCCTTTATCAACCCGTTTACGCAATATATCCAGGAATACCCCGACACCATCCAGACCTACTCAATGGTCTACCACGCCCCCGAAGGCGACGACAGCATCAAAGTGCAGAGCAAAGAGGGCCAGCAACTCAATCTCGATGTCGTTATCCAGTATCGCGTGCTGCCCGATAAGGTCGCCGCGCTCTACCTGGACTGGGGTGGGGCCGATTTTGCTGTTATCGAAGAGGAAATTGTCCGCGAGTATACCCGTTCGCAGGTGCCCGCTATTGCGGCCCAATATGATTGGGAAGAGATTACCTCCGTCAAACGGGCTGAAGTATCGGACTTGATCCGCGATTCGCTCAAAGAAGGGTTTGCCCGGCGCCACCTGGAGCTTATCTCCTTCGGTGTTCGGGAGGTCCACCTGCCGGCCTCGCTCCAGAAAGCCCTGAACAACAAAATTCAGGCGCAGCAGGAAGCCGAACAACAAAAATACCAACTTGAGCAGGCCCGGATTAAAGCCGAGCAAGCGAAGGTGGAAGCCGAAGGCGAGGCCAACGCAACCCGTGTCCGAGCCGAGGCCGAAGCCAAGTCCAACGAGATCCTGGCCCGGAGCATCACCCCCAACCTGATCCGCTACCAGCAGCTCAAGCAGTGGGATGGCCGCCTCCCAACATTTATGGGGAACAGCGCGGTGCCCCTGGTTGACTCAACCAGCTTATTTGGTGAGAATAGTGACGACGAGACGGAGTAGGAGCCGACAACAATTTGCACAACCTTCATAGACGGTATCGCAACAAAACGCTGCCCTGGTTTCTTCTGGCTGTGTTGATAATTTTTTTGGTGACTGGTCCGCTCGAGCTATGGTTCACGTTGTTTCACTCCCCCTCCCCACAACAACCGCTCCCGCTTCCCCCCTCCAATCGCCAATGGGTGGTTGAAGCGGTGCATGCGCCGAAAATTTTTGGTTCGATGGGTGCGCGGAGCCTGGCTCTGGACACAATGGGAGACCCGCACATTGCCTACGGAGAAGATCAGCTCTACTATGCCTGGCTGAGCGGCGGAAACTGGTATCGGGAAACCGTGGACCACTCCAGCGGGGTGGGCACCAACACCTCGCTCGCGCTCGACTGGTATGGTTATCCCCACATCAGCTATTATGACAATGACAATGGCTGGCTCAAGTATGCCGTGTCCGATGGTATCGCCTGGTCCATCGAGGTTGTGGACCGCGCCGGAAACGTGGGGGCCTATAATTCGCTGGTGCTCGACTCGCGGGATCTCCCGCACATCAGCTACTTTGACGAAACCAGCAATGATTTGAAATATGCCCGCTACGATGGCAAAACCTGGCATATTGAGACGGTAGACGCAACAGGCCTTGTGGGAACCCACACCGCGCTTGCGCTCGACGCGCAAGACCGCCCGCACATCAGCTACTACGCCGGTCCCCCCGATGATGACCTGCGCTATGCCTTTCGTGCTCGTGAAGGCTGGCACATTGAGACGGTGGAACGTCGGGGGAGTACGGGCACCTACAACTCGCTGGCCCTCGATTCGCGGGGGTGCCCGCATATCAGCTACTACGATGCGACCGATAGCGATTTACGCTATGCGTTCCTTCCCTTCGACAGCGACGACGGGGCATGTGGGTGGAGCAAAACGAGAGTAAGCGAAAGCGAAAGCAACACGACGTGGATAACTCAGACCGTTGACTACCGTGGTGTGGTGGGCTACTACACTTCGATTGCACTGGATGCGGATGACCGCCCCCACATCAGCTACCACGACCTGGAAAACGACAATCTGAAATACGCCGCATTCGACGGCTCCTCCTGGCACGTCGAGACGGTGGACCGGCGGGGCGAGGCCGGGCGGTTCAATTCGCTGGCATTGGATGACAACGGCTACCCCCACATCAGCTATCACGAACTGATTGCCGGAGAACTCAAGTATGCCTTCTTTGATGGCACATCCTGGCATCGTAGCGTTGTTGACGACTCCGAGGTGGCCGGTCAGCATACCTCGCTGGCTCTCGACAACCTGGGGGTGGCGCACATTGCCTACCACGCGGCGGGGGCGGGCAGCCTGAACTACGCCGTGTACGATGGCTATTTCTGGGAGATCGAGGTGGTGGACCGGCAGGGCGTGGTCGGGTTCCATAGCTCGCTTGCGCTGGATGGCAACGACTACCCGCATATCAGCTACTACGACACGGAAAGGGAGGACCTGACCTATGCCTACTATGATGAGCAGGGTTGGCATGCGTTCATTCTGGATAGCACAGGAGATGTGGGACGATTCACCTCGCTTGCGCTGGACAGCAACGACTACCCGCATATCAGCTACTACGACGGGAGCGAGGGTCGCCTGAAATACGCCTTTTATGATGGCGAACGCTGGCATATCGAAACAGTAGATGAGCGTGAGCGGGTGGGGCGGTATACCTCGCTGGCCCTCGACTCGCAGGGCCGCCCACACATCAGCTACTACAACCAGACCAGCGAGACGCTCTCCTATGCCTCTCGTAGGGAGACCGCGGAGGAGCGAGGCATCTGGGATCTTGGGGTTGAGAAGGAGGAAGAAGAAGACGAGTCCCCCTGGGACCTCGTCACGCTGGATGCGGCGGGCAATGTCGGGCAGCATAGCTCATTGAAGCTGGACCGGCACGATTGCGCCCACATTGCCTACTATGATCACAGCAACCGCGCTCTCAAGTACCTCAAGTACGACGGGAAGACGATTGAAGCGACTCTCGTAGATGAAGAGGGAAACGTTGGCCGCTCGCCCTCACTGGCTCTCGATGCCAGCGGACTCCCCCACATCAGCTACTACGACGCAAGCAACGACCGGTTGAAATACGCTTTCTCCGACGGCACAGCCTGGTATGGCGGTGTGGTAGACGAAGATGGGCGCGTTGGTCTCTATAGTTCGCTCAAGGTAGACCGACGCGGGTTTGTCCACATTAGCTACGCCGACATCAGCAACGCCGACCTGAAATATGCCCACCAGCAGATGCAGCGGGTCAGATAGAAGTCTACCAGCAAACCCTGGGAGCGCAAGCATCCCGCTTGCAGCGCAGGAGGCAGGGGATGCCCGCGCTCCCTGCCGCCCCCTACCCCAGTCCGAGCAGGAGTCCCCCATGGAAGATAGCGAAGGCGACCACCCAGGCCAGCGCAAGTTGCCCGACAATGCTGAACCAGGTCCATTTTGCTCCCAGTTCCTGCCATTCTGCGGCAATAGCCACCATACAGGGCGTGTAGAGCAACACAAACACCATAAACGCCAGAGCCGCCAGGGCCCCGTGCCCGCCGCTGCTCTGCTCGAAGCTGGTCCGCACAGCGGCCATCAGATCAGAGGGTTCTTCTTCTGCATCCCCTCCCGCCAGGTCAATACCGACAATGCCGGGGATAGCCTTGAGTGCGTCAATGGTCGCCGTGCCAAAGCTGGTGAAGATACCGGTTACATCCTCCACAAAGGCTGTCGGTTCCGCTTCTTCCTCTGCTTCCTCAACATGGTAAATCTGGGCCATCGTGCTGACAACGACCTCTTTGGCGACAAAGCCAGTCACAAGGGCCCCGCTGGCTTCCCAACTGCCAAAGCCGAGCGGGGCAAACGCGGGCGCGGCCACCTTCGAGAGCGAGGCAAAGCCGCTCTGGTCAAGGTCGGTATCGGCAAACGATCCACCGCCAACGGGGATGGCGATGAGCAGCCAGATCACAATGCTCGTTGCCATAATCACCGTCCAGGCTTTCTTGAGAAACGCCGACGTGCGCTCCCACATGAGAAACCAGATATTCCGCAGGGTCGGGACGCGGTAGGGGGGCAGTTCCATAATGAACGGAGATTGCTCCTTGCCCCTGAAGAGCGTGTTTTTGAGGATGATACCAAGCACAATGGCGGTGACAATGCCCACCATATAGATGCTCCAGACAACCAGTCCGCTGGCTGCCGGAAAGAAGACCGCCGCCAGCAGCACATAGACCGGCAACCGCGCCCCGCAGCTCATAAAGGGCACCAGCAACCCCGTCAAAACGCGATCCTTGTGGTTTTCCAGCGTGCGCGTGGCGTAGAAGGCCGGCACCGTACAGCCAAACCCGATGATCATCGGCATAAAACTTTTGCCGTGTAGCCCCAGAGCGTGCATCAACCGGTCCATCACGAAGGCGGCCCGCGCCATATAGCCCGAATCTTCCAGCAGGGCCAGAGCCAGGTAGAGCGACATCAGCACCGGCACAAACACCAGCACTCCTCCCACCCCCGCAATGATCCCATCTACCACGAGGCTCTCAAACCAGGTGCCCCCCAACCCGACCATACCGAGCAACGCTACGATCCAGGTGGTGAGGGGGCCGCTGATAACACCATCCACCCAATCAAGAAAAGGTCCTGCAACATCGGTCGTCAGTTTGAACACCACCCACATCAGGGCCAGGAAAATAGGAATGCCGAGTAACCGATGGGTAGCAACCGCGTCTATGCGGTCGGACATTGTGGCGGGGGGGTTGGCCGGGCGACGCACCACGGCCCCCACAAGCTGATTGATGAAGCCGTATCGCTGGTCGGTCAGCACAATATCTATATCCTCGCCATAGTTGCGCTGGAGGCGGGACCGGCTCTCCTGCAACGCGGTAAGGACCATGTTTCCCCCTTCGAGCGTCCCTACCCGCTCTATCAGGGTTTCATCATTTTCGAGCAACTGCACCGCCAGCCAGCGCGGGTTGTAGCGCGGGTGCAGTGCGGGGGTCTTTTCGATAACCGCCGCCAGCGTGGAAATTTCCTGCTCAATATCCGACTTGTAGCCAATGTAGACAAGATTCATCTCGGCAACGGTCATTGTCGCGCCTCCTTCGTTGTTGTCGTTTCTGCCGGTACGCTGTGGTGTGCTGCTGCCGGTGCCGGCGATGCAGTAGCCTGCGGGTTGCCTGAGAGCGTGGCTATGGTTTGCTTCAGCGCATCCAGGCCTGTCCCGCGGCTCGCCACCATCGGAACAACCGGCGTATTGTGCAGCATGGCAGAAAGCTGCCCCACATCAATTTTCACCTGGCGCGATTCGGCAATATCCATCATGTTGAGCACGACAATCACGGGGATACCGGTTTCGAGAATTTGCGCGGTCAGGTAGAGGTTGCGCTCCAGGTTGGCCCCATCCACAACATTAACCACCGCGGCGGGCCGCTGCTCCACAATAAAATCACGGGCAATCTGCTCTTCGAGCGAATAGGCTGAGAGGCTATAGGTGCCGGGCAGGTCCACAACAGTAAATTCCCGCCCGTTGTACTTAAATACCCCTTCTTTCTTTTCAACCGTTTTGCCGGGCCAGTTGCCGGTATGCTGGCGTGCGCCTGTCAACATATTAAAAATGGTGCTTTTCCCTGCGTTGGGGTTGCCGGCCAACGCAATCAGGTACTGGTTCATACGCTCACCTCCACAACAATATCCTGTGCCTCGTGCTTTCGCAGCGAGAGATGATAGCCTTTGACAAGACATTCCATCGGGTCGCCAAGCGGCGCGACCCTCTTCATCGTAATGGTTTCGCCTGTCACCAGGCCCATATCAAGCAGACGGCGGCGGGCACTCTTTGCGCCCCCCACGCGGACAATCGTGGCTTGCTGCCCGACCGACAGGCTGGCCAGCGAAATCTGGCTACCTTTCTGGCTCATTGTCTCCTCCTGTTCCCAGTATTCTGGTACACCTTACTCGTCGGCAACTATTTTAAGGCATGCCTTGTATTTTTGCAAACCGTACACACACGGTTTCGCCAGTTATATGTGCTCGACCCTTCATAAGGAAAACCAGATCAGCGTTTCTTGCAGTCTTGAGAGTAAACCGGTGTCAACGACCACCCGCTGAAGCGGGTGGCTTGGAACTACCCTCCCGCAATTCCTATCCGGGGACAGGCTTTGGTTTCATCAAGCGTTCCTTCGGGGGTGGCTGACAACCACCCCGTCCAGCTCCGGGCTTGTCGGAACAGGAGCGTTCATACCGAGAACATTTCACCTGGCGACGGATTGTTCGCCAGAACCAGCAATGTTCGCTTGTACAGGTGCAAAGCTGTTGGCTCTCCTTGCAGAGAGTGCCTTGTACAACAGTCT
>DAOTUE010000115.1:0-16541 GCA_034436975.1 Chloroflexaceae bacterium | reverse complement strand
CCGTTCTTTGTAGTAGGCCTGGCGGTTGCGCTGCATCTCGACAATGAACCGCTGACCCTCGCTGTCGGTGCAGTAGACATCGTAGATACTCAAACGGTCCCCCGCAACCGTCGGCATCTGCTCTGTGGGAATGTAGGATAGCTCAGTAATCGGGTGGGGCAGGTCGAGAATGTCAAAGAGAAACTGTTTGAGGATTTCTTTGCTCTCCTCCTGTCCAAACAACCGTTTGAACCCGAAATCGGTTGTTGGGTCTATGTAGCGTGAGGTCATGATCATGAGTTTGCTCCTTTGTCTCGTTTCCACCTGGCCAGTTCTGGTTGGCTGAACAGCTCAGGTGATAGCCCGGTTGATAGCCCGAATGAGGCCCGGCCCCTCGTAGATAAAACCGGTGTATACCTGGACCATGCTTGCTCCCGCCTCAAACATTCGTAGCGCATCATCAGGGGTGGCAATGCCGCCGACCCCAACAATCGGTAGCCGTCCGTCTGTTTGGCGGTGAATGAAGCGCACCATCCGCCGGGCCGTCTCGGTCAGGGGTTTCCCGCTCAGCCCCCCGCTTTCGCATTCGGGATGGGCGGTGTCGGGCCCGACGCGAACCGTGTTTATCGCTATCATACCACTGATGTGCTGTTGCGTACAGACCTCAAGCACATCACAGACAGCCTGTTCGCTCAGGTCGGGAGCAATTTTGACCAGGAGTGGGCGAGGCGAAGGGAGCAATGACATCGTGCGCTGGAGGGCCGAGAGCAACGTTTCCAGACGATCCACCTCCTGCAACGAGCGCAGGCCGGGGGTGTTGGGGGAGCTAATGTTGATGGTGAAGAAGTCGCCGTAGGGGGCGAGCACTCGCAACGATGCGCAGTAGTCGTCTGCGGCTTCTTCAACTGGCGTGCTGCGTGATTTTCCCAGGCTGATACCGATCGGAATGGGGAGCGGGGGCGTTCGGGCCAGGTGTTCGGCCATCGCCTGCGCACCGCAGTTGTTGAACCCCATGCGGTTGATGAGCGCACCCGCGGTGGGCAAGCGAAAGATACGCGGGCGCGGGTTGCCCGGCTGTGCGTGCCAGGTGACGGTGCCAACCTCAACAAAGCCAAACCCTAGCGCAGCCAGCGTTGGCAAGACCACGCCATCTTTGTCGAACCCCGCGGCCAGTCCGACCGGGGTCGGGAAGCGCACCCCGAAAACTTCTCGTTCGCTCGATTCGTCCAAATGGCCCGCGCCCATCTGGAAAGGGCGCACCACCCGCAGTAACGGAGGGAACCGCCCCAGAGCGGCCATCAGACGAATGGCGCGGAGGTGGGCGTGCTCCGGGTCGCGGCGACTCAGGCCAAAGATAAGCGGACGCAGCAGGAGGCGATAGAGCATCGTTGCTGCTGGTTAACCCTTTTGTTCCAGGCCAAGCGTCTGGTAGAGCCGCTGATAATCGAAGTGCTGGTCCATCATCTTGATGAAATGCTGTTGCTTGGGGTGTTGGCGAAAGCGCACATGTCCAAAAAGTTGCTCGACCTGCTCGACCACAGAGAGCGTGTCGCCCGACACAACGATGATTGGAACCTCGCGCTCCTCCGCCCGATTCATCACGTTGAGCGATGGGCGCATATTGCCCGAAAGAATCAGCGCACTGGTGCTAGTTTCCAACGCCACAAGCTGGAGATCAATGCGGTCTCCCCCTGTGATGACGGCTTTGTTGGCTCGGCGGCGGAAGAACGACAGCCCGGCTTCTGTCCCCATTGCTCCAATCATCATAGATTCAACAATTTTGTCGCGCCATTCCGGGCTGCCGATAAATTGTCCTCCCAGATGATCGAGGATTTCGCCCACCGACACGCTCGCCAGAAATGGCTCGTGAGGGAGCATTCCAAGCACCGGGATATTCCGCGATTCCAGAAAGGGAACAACATGGTTTTGCACAAAGTCATAGTGAGGCTGTTCAACCTGGTTGATCAAGACCCCTATCACGCGGTTGTTCAAATACCGTTGAACCGTCAGGATATTGTCTACCGTGAGGATTGACTGGTAGCGGCAAACCAGCAGGACCGGGGCATTGAACATCGTTATCACCTGATCGGCGGCGAGGTCGGCCACGGCCCCCTCAACCCATCGGTTGGTCCCCTCCAGCAGCACCACGTCTTTATCACGCGAGACAGCGCGGAAGCCTTCCTGTATCTTTTCCGTGAGCAGTGGCGTTTCTCCATTGAGAATGGCATCAACCACCTTTGGCGTAATCAGCACGGGAGCCATCTGCTCCACAGGAACAGAAAACCCCATCGTCTCCTGGATCAGAGCCGTATCCTCATCGAGGGCCGCGTCGGTTTTGTGCGCAACCGAGACACTGACCGGCTTCATATAGCCGATTTTGAACCCATCGTGGCGCATATGGTTCATAATGCCCATACACACCGCGCTTTTCCCGACAAAGGTCTCGGTTGAGGCAACGTAGAGTAGTGTCGTCATAATCAAGACTCCTTGCAAGCATCTATCCCAGAATAATCCGGGCATCCACGACAACAGCACCTTCCCCTTTATTGTGAACCACCAGCGGGTTGATGTCCATCTCAACAATGTCGGGGAAATCGGTCACGAGTTGGCTTATTCGCAAGACGACTTCTTCTATCTTTTCGAGGTCGGCGGGTGGCTCGCCGCGCACACCCCGCAGCAGCGGGAAGGTGCGAATAGAGCGAATTTGTGCGGCGACCTCCTGTCGGCTGATGGGGGCCAGGCGAAGCGCAACATCGCGGAGCACTTCGACATAGATCCCCCCCATTCCCACAGCAACAAGCGGGCCAAACTGCGGGTCGCGGCTGACCCCGACAAGGATCTCACGTCCCTTGCGGACCATCTCCTGCACCAGAATACCCCATATTCGCGCCTGCGGGCTATATTTTCGTGCCCGATATTCAATCAGTTCATACGTATCGCGCACGGCCATTGCATCAGCCAACCCCACACGCACCCCGCCAATATCGCTCTTGTGCAGAATATCGGGACTGCTGATTTTCATCACCACGGGGTAGCCAATTTCTGTGGCAATCTGGGCGGCTTCGTCGGGCGAGCGAGCCAGGCGGCTCTGGGGCAACCGCATTCCGTAGGCTTCCATCACTTCGCGGGCTTCGATTTCCCCCAGTTCGACGCGCCCCGCCTCGCGCACCCTGGCAAAAAGCTCTTTCACGCGCTCGGTGTCAGCCTCGAAGTGGACAAATTCGGCTTCCGGCTGGCGGCGGGCTTCGCTGTAGCGCACCATAGAGGAGAGCGACTGCACGGCCCGCTCCGGGAAGGTGTAGTTGGGGATGTGGTTCTGGTTGAGGATTTCGAGCGATGGACCCAGGCTCATTGCCCCCATAAAACTCGTCACCACAGGTTTCCCATAGGTCGTGGCCAGTTCTGCCACAACCCGCGCAACCTCTTCAACATCGGTGCCGGCCTGCGGCGTGAGCAACACGACCATCCCATCTACCCCGGAGTCCTCAAGCGCAGCCTGGATGGCCACACGATAGCGGTCGCTTCGCGCATCCCCAATGACATCAATCGGGTTGTAGACATTGGCGGTGGGGGGGAGTTTTTGCTGGAGTTGCGCGATTGTTTCGGGAGTAAACGTCGCCATCCGCACTACCCCGCTCCGCTCCGTCGCGTCGGTCGCGATGATCCCCGGCCCGCCCGCGTTGGTGACAATCGCTATCCGACTGCCCTGGATGATGGGCTGATAGGAAAACAGTTTGGCCAGGTCAAACAATTCGCCCATTGAGCGGGCGCGAATGATGCCGCTCTGGGCAAATGCTGCTTCGTAGGCACTTTCGCTCCCGGTGAGTGAGCCGGTGTGCGAGGATGCAGCGCGGGTGCCGGCCTCCGTGACTCCGCTCTTGATAGCCACTACGGGAGTTGTGCGTGTCACCTTGCGAGCCGCCTCCATAAAGCCCGGCCCATCGCTAATCCCTTCCAGGTAGGCCAGAATCACTTTGCTGCTGCTATCTTCTCCCCACGCCTGCAACAGGGACACTTCGTCCACGTCGGCTTTGTTCCCCAGACTCACAAAGCGCGAAAAGCCGATGCCCTGCGGTTTACTCCAGTCCAGGATTGCCGTACACAACGCCCCTGACTGCGACATAAAGGCTATCTCGCCCTCGTTTGGCATCAGGGCAGCAAACGACGCATTCAGCTTGTTGACGGTATCTATCACGCCCAGGCAGTTGGGGCCAACCATCCGCATCTGATACTGTTGCACCACTTCGAGAAGCTGGCGTTCCAGGTTTTTTCCCTTGCCGCCAACTTCCTTAAAGCCAGCGGTAATAACAATAAGACCTTTTACCCCTTTTTTTCCACACTGATCCGCAACCTCAATGACATATTGGGTCGGAATAACAATAACCGCCAGGTCTACTGGTTCGGGAACGTCGAGTACCGATGGGTAGGCGGGCCGCTCAAGCACGCTGCTTGCACGAGGATGAATGGGATAGATAGCTCCCTGGTAGCCATGATCAATAATGTTTTTGAGGACCTGATGACCCAGGCGAGTCGGGTCGGGGGATGCCCCGACAACTGCGACAGATTGGGGGGCAAAAATCGCTTCCAGCATCTTGCTTCTCCATTATCGAGAAAAATGTTTCAACTGCCGGCAATCGTGTTGTCTGTCCCAATAATAGCCGAAAACGGGGTCGCTGGCAAATATCTTGTGGTAGACTATGAGGGAAAGGAGTTCTATGTCACTTCAGCACATCACAGGCCGGGCCTTCTATCTGCCCGGCACAAACAACCTGGGAGTCCTTGCCACTCCCGATAGCGGGGCCGTTGCCATAGACACGGGCCTGAAACAGGACGCTCGCTCGCTGCGAAAAGCTCTCGATGAGGCGGGTTTCTCGCTCCGCGCCATCATCAATACCCACCACCACGCCGATCATGTCGGGGGCAATGGGTATTTGCTCCGTATCTTTCCCGATGCTCAGGTGCTCGCCCCTCCCATAGAGGCCACGCTGATTGAACACCCGGTGCTGGAGCCAGCGTTTCTCTACCTGGGGGCCCGCGCCATTGGCCCGCTGCGGAGCCGCTGGCTGATGGCCGAGGGGTCGCCAGTGCATACCCTGCTCAGCAGTATGGAGCATATCGAGCAGGGCACGGTACAGCCGGTTGAGGTGGCAGGGATACCGCTTGAGGTGGTACCGCTGCCCGGCCACACAATGGCACAGGTGGGGATACTGGGTGAGGGGGTCTTGTTTGCGGCCGATAGTGTCCTGGGGGTGGATGTTCTCGCCCGCCACCGTGTGCCCTATGGCCACGACATCGCCGCACAGCAGGCCACGCTTGACCGGCTGGCAGCGCGAGCAGATGCGTGGGTGTTGCCCGGCCACGGCCCGCTCGTCTCCCGCCAGGATTTTCCCGATATGCTGGCGGCAAACCGTCGGGCTATTGAACGGGCCAGCGACCTGGTCTATGCGGCACTGCCGGGCGATGTCGGGGAGATAACCGCACGGGTGCTCCGGGCCATTGAGCGCGAGGAGCGCGGCCAGCACAAGGAGCGCGGCGAGGCGACAGAAGCCGATGATCTTCCTCCTATGACCATCCCACAGTACGCTGTGTTCGCCGGGGCTATTGCCTCGCACCTGGGCTACCTTGAGCAGCAGGAGCGAATCGGAGCTATGCTTGGCGAGCGCGGGATCATCTGGCAGCGGAGCTAACCATCGCTCGTCCAGTTGCTCGCCCTACCGTTCGTCCAGCGCAATAAAGGGACGCGCAGGCAGGCCAACATAGGCCGCTTCCGGGCGCACAAGGCGATGGTTGCCAAGCTGCTCGCGGATATGGGCTATCCAGCCGGGCATACGGGCACAGGCAAACATCGCAGTAAAGCAATCGGGCGGCAACCCGAACTGGGAAAGTAGCGGCGCACTGTAAAACTCTACATTCGGGTAGAGTCGCCGTTGCTGAAAGTAGGGGTGCTGACTGACAATAGCCGCCACCTGCTCGGCAATGGCATGAATGGCAGAAGAAACCGCATCGCTGCCGGCGCGGTCCGCCATCGCTGCCGACTGCTGCCGCATATGGCGGACTCGCGGGTCTTCCACCTCAAAGACACGGTGGCCAATGCCCATCATGCGCTCCTTGCGGGCAAGCATCCCTTCCAGGTGCTCGGCGGCCCGCTCCGGCGTGCCGATAGCCTGGAAAATTCTCATCGCCTGCTCGTTTGCGCCCCCGTGGAAGTGCCCCTTGAGCGTGGCAATAGCCGCGGTGATAGCCGAGTAGAGATCGCTGCGGGTGCTGGCTACCACGCTGGCAACAAAGGTCGAGACATTCAGTCCGTTTTCGGCCAGCACAACCATGTAGGTATTGAGGGCGCGGACCGCCACCTCGTCCGGCGGCGCATCGTGGAGCGTGAGCAAAATGTTGGCCGCCTGGCCAAGCGACGGATCGGGAGCAACCGGCTCCTGCCCGTCTCGGAGCCGTATCCAACCGGAGAGCAGCAGCGGGAGCCGCGTTGTCAGTCGTAGCCCCTCTTCAAGGATGGTATCCGGGTGCATCAGGCCGGGCGCGTGCAGGGCTGCCAGAGCCGATACTGCTGTGCGCAGCGCATCCATACCGTGGCTGTTGGGGGGAATAGCCCGGAGCACGGCTATCTCCTCATTGCTCAATCCACGCTCTGTGGCAAACCGCGCCAGCAACTCCGCAAGCTGCGGACGGGTCGGCAATTCGCCATACCAGAGCAGATACACCACTTCCTCCCACTGCGCGTGCGTGGACAGGTCGTCGAGTGCGTAGCCACAGTAGCTCAGGCGGCCCGCGGGGCCATCTACCTCACTCAAAGCCGACGTTCCGAGGATGGTCCCATCAATATCAAGTCCGAGATTTTCTGTCATATATTTTCTCCTGGTGGTGTTATAAGACTCAGGCACTGGCACAATCCTATCGCAACCCTGGCCACCTGTCCAGTTATCCCGCCATCTGATCGGGTAACGCAAACCAGGCCACGATGTGCTATCCTGTTTCTGGAACCGGTTCTGGAAAAGCCGGGTCTGGCACGACGGGAACTCCGGGCAGAGCAGCAGCGTCCCTGATCATGTGGTAGTATAGGGATTGTTTGGCATAATGCTACCAATGAAACGAGATAGAAGCGAGCGAGATACTATTGACAGGAGCATAAAGAGATGAAAGAAGAACCATCATTCCGTTTTGTGTTCTCTCCTGCGGTCCGCGTGGTTTTGCCGCTGTTGCTGATTGTGGCGGTGCTTGCGACGGCCTGCGGTCCCGCCGCCGGCCCTGGAACGGGGCCGGGGGACCCCCCTGCTGGTGCAAGCGGCGATGAACCCGCTACCATTACCTTTGCCATCTGGGAACACGAGCGACAGACCTACGAACCGCTGGCCGAACAGTTTATGCAGGAACACCCCGGCATCAACGTGTTGCTTGTTCCGATGGAAGACCTGGTGCAGAGCCAGGAAGGTCCAACATCGCCCGAAGCAATGGTCCGGCAGATTGTGAGCGGGGCCGATACGGCCGCCGCCGTAAACATTACGCCGGAAGTGCTCAAGAGCAACCTGCTGATGGACCTTACGCCCTTGATGGATGCCGACCCGGATTTCAACCGTGACGATTTCTATACCAGCGTAATAGCATCACAGACAATTAACGGAGCAACAAAGGTGCTGCCGGGCACGGTCCGGCTTCAGGTGCTTGCCTACAACAAAGAACTTTTCGAGATGGCAAACATCTCCTTTCCAGAACCGGACTGGAACTGGAACGACCTGCTCGGCGCAGCCGAACAGCTTGCCTCGAAGCGTGGCGACACGATTGACACATATGGCTTTTTCGAGACATCGGGTGGCTTCCTGGTGTTTCTCGCCATGCTCGAAGCAAAAGACGTGGATCTCCTGACCACCTCGGCAAAAGATGTCCAGCTTGACCGCGAGGAGATTGTCACCACGGTTGAGCGCATGCGTGACTACTTTGAGGATGGAGTTCTTCTGGCTCCTTCGTACAGGCGGGTGGATCTGGAGGAAGACCGCCCCCCCCACCCACGAGAACTTGCCGCAGCCGGGCGAGTCGCCATCTGGGATAGTGAGCTGACCCTGTATGACTATGAAGGGGAAGAGGGCCAGGGCCCGCGCAAAATGAACCTTCCCTTTGAGGTGGGAAAAATGCCCTATCCTCAATTCAAGCACGATATTATGAGTTTGATGTCGGGGCAGGGCTATATCATCAGCAGCGGCACCCGCCACCCGGAGGCGGCCTGGCAATGGATCGAGTTTCTCTCGCGTGCGTCCCCGGAATGGCAACGTTTCGAGGGGGACATATCGAGTGTCCGCTCCCCATCCAGTTTCCCGGCCCGCAAGTCTGTAGCTGAAAAAATGGGCTACTGGGACGACCTGGATGAGGAAACACGGGAAGCCTATCAACTTGCGTTGGAGCGATCTTCCCCCGGCCCGGCCCTCGAACAAACCCCCGATCAGATAATTTTCAACGTTCTCATGGAAGTATTGATGCCGATATTCTCCGGGCAGGGAGGCGATGCCGATATTGAACAGGCCCTGATGGATGCTCAGCAGCAACTTGAAGAGCGGGTCGCAACCCGACAACTGACTCCCACGCCCGTCCCCGACGATTCGCCCGTTGTTGTGGCCACGCCGGAACCGCAAACTGCGCCGGAAGGCTCCACACCGATTGCGTTCATGTCCATGATGGGCAATCCAGGCGAGATGCGGCAACGGGCCCGCACCTTTCGCGAGGAGCACCCCGACATCTTTGTTGACCTCAAGACGACCCAGACAATGACAGGGCCGCTTGAAGTGGGGCAACGGCAACTGGCGCGGATGTACGATTGCGTTCTGTACAACGGCGCACCGCCAACAGAGCAGGCCGATACCAGCACGTTGCTCGATCTTCAGCCGCTCTTCGATGCCGACGCGACCTTCTCGCAGGATGAATACCCGCCGGCCCTGCTCGAAGCCATCCGGCGCGATGGCCACCTGATCGGGGTGCCATTCGGCTTTATGATGCGGACACTGACCTACAACAAGACCGCCTTTGATGCTGCTGGCATTGCTCCCCCTTCGGCCCAGTGGACCCCCGATGACTTTCTGGCGGCGGCCCTCGCCCTCACCGCAGGCGAAGGCGACGACAAACAATATGGCTATGTGCCGCTTGGGGGGCAACCCATCGAAGATATGCGGTTTTTCATTCACCAGTTTGGGGGAAATCTCCTGCTCGGCAGCGGCGAATCGCTCCGCCCCAACTTTGACGACCCGAAGGTTGTTCAGGCTCTCCGCTGGTACATTGACCTGGCGGAGGTTCACCAGGTGATGCCGCCCATCTCCATTTCCTACAAACCCAATAGCCCCGAACCGACGGTCAATGCCTACGAGCTGATCCAGAATGGGCAGGCTGGCATGTGGTTTGATTTTGGCTATGGGATGTTTAGCTATCCTGCCGATATACCGCCCGACGCACGCCCTCCACAAGAGTTCGAGGTAGCCATTGCCCCGCTCCCCATTGGTAACGCCGGCCTGAGCGGCAATGACCTGCACATCTCCGGCATGTTCCACATCTCCGCACAGACAGAAAATCCGCAGGCCTGCTGGGAGTGGTTCAAGTTCCTGGCTGATGATCCCACGCTGGTGCAGTGGGTCATTCCGGCCCGGCTCTCGCTTGCCCGCTCGGAAGCCTACCTGGCCCAGGCCCAGCCCCGCGCCGCAGAACTGGTTGAGACCTACGCCGACCTGCTGGAAACACCTGGTAGCGTTGCATCCATTGGCGGAGCACAACAGGGGCATATCGAGATGTACTGGCTGTTTGAGGCGATTATGCAGACGGTTGAGGAGGGGGCCGACCTGGAGGCCGCACTGGTTGAGGCCCAGGAGACCACCAGCGCATTTCTGGACTGTGTGGCAAACAACGACGACCGCCCGGAATGTGCAAGGAGCGTTGACCCCGACTATGAGGGGTATATGATGAAGCAGGAGTAAGCGTTTACTGTGTTCGGGCAATCCCCAATCCCTGGGAGCGCAAGCATCTCGCTTGCCCCGATGCGGGCGCGGCCCCCCTCCCAATCCCTCCCCCCATTGGGGGGAGGACAGGTGGGGGGTCCTGAACGATTACTTGGGATTTGTCCCTCTCAGGGAGAGAGAGGGACAGAGAAGGATGAGGATGAGAACGATGGTCAGACAAAAAATCAATCGTATGGTGGGGGCTATCGGGGTACTGCTGCTGGCCGTGCTCCTGGTGGGCTGTGGGCAGCAACCCGCCACGGCTCAGCAAAACCAGGACACGCCCCCCACCCCCACCCCCCTCCCGCCGGCCCCCGCCCTCGAACGTCCGACCTACGAGGTGGAACGCGGGCCCATTGAGCGCACCATCGAACCCAATGGGCGCGTTACGCCGGTAGACCTGGTGCAACTCTCTTTTCGTCGGAGCGGGCGTGTCGAAGTTGTCCATGTCGGGCGGGGCGATACGGTTCAGGAGGGCGACGTACTGGCGCAGCTTTTTCAAGATGATGAACTGGTTGAACTGGCCGAAGCTGAGGACGCGCTCATCCAGGCCCAACGCGACCTGGAGACGGCCCGTTCGCAGAAGGAGAAGGAAATCAAACGGGCCAGCAACGACCTGGAGCGGGCCCGCCGTGCGCTTGAGAAAGCCAGAGAAGAAAAACAAGAGGCCCTGGAAGAGGCCCAACAGGAACTTGAAGATGCCCAACGCGACCTTGAACGGCTCCTGCCGGGCGGGGCCGATGATCTTATCTACGAAGCAGAAAAAACGCTAGAAGAAGCCCGCCGCCAGGCCAAAGAGACCGCCGACCAGTATTCGCTGGCGAAAACCCAGGCCGAGCATGCTCTCATTGAGGCTGCCGAAGCGGTTAAGCAGGCCCAGGATGCCTACAGCGATGCCTACTGGGATTACGAATGGGTCAAAGAGCATGGCACCGAACCCACCGAGCACGAAGAAGTTGACCCGAAGACGGGAGCCGTCCACACGAGCCACCGCGACCTGAGCGAAGAGGAGCGCGAGGAGTATCGCCGCACCTTTGAGCGGGCCGAAGAGGCCCTGGCCGAAGCCGAGCGCAACCTGGAACTCCGAAAGCGTGATGTTGAACTGGCGCGAGAGGAAGAGATCTACCAGAACCAGCAGGCCGAGCAAGAGGTCGCCGAAGCACAACGCGAACTTGACGAGGTGCGGGCTGGCGAACACGAAAAACTGGTCCAGCAGCAGCGGTTGATTGAGGACAAGCAGCGGGCCCTGGAAGAGATACAAAACCGCGATTTTGAGGATGAACTCCAGGCGATTGAGGATGCGGAACTGGCTCTTGAAGAGGCCAGAGAAGAAACGTTCAACAGCGAACTCAAGCAGGTAGAAATTGCACAGCGCAACCTGGAGAAGGCGCAGAAAGAGGTTGAAAACGGGCAGATTATCGCGCCGCAGGATGGTGAAATCATCGTTATAAGCATCCGCGAAGGCGACACGATAGAGGAATTTGATCCCGTTGTTGAGCTGGCCGACCCGACAACACTGGAAGTTGCCGCGGAACTTGGTGGTGAGCAGATGCGTCAGCTTGCCGAAGGGCAACCCGCCGACATTTCGCTGCTCTCCCGCCCGGATGTCGCCATGCCCGCCGTCATCCGCCGCATGCCCGCGCCCTACGGGTCGGGTGGGAGCGGCGTGGTGCAGGAGCAAGACAAAAGCACCCGATTCAAGATTCTCGATACGAAAGGGCAGGATCTGGATGCTGGCTCTGTTGTGAAGATTCGGATTGTGCTGGAGCGCAAAGAGGATGTGCTGTTGCTGCCGCCCGAAGCTCTCCGCTCATTCGAGGGGCGCACCTTTGTTGTGGTGCGCGAGGGCGAGCGCGAACAGCGTGTCTCTGTGAAAACCGGCATTGAAACCCCCGACGAAGTCGAGATTGTCGAGGGGCTGGAGGAAGGCGATATTGTTGTGGGGCAGTAAACAATTTCCTGTTCTCGCCATTGTCGGGGCAGCGGTCAGGCGACTCAGCGCAAACATCGGGCTTGCGCTTTGCGCGCTCATTGCGTTGCTGGCCGCGGTCGCTCTCTCCGTGAGCATCCCCGTCTACGCGGAGGGGGCCAGTCTGCGTCTGCTCGAAAAGGAGATTGCCCGCAAAGAGCAACAGAGCGGGCGTTCAGCCTTTGCGCTGCTCTTTCGCTACGTGGGAGCCTGGAATGAGCCGCTTGAATGGGAGCAGGTTTCGCCGGCGGACACCTACCTGACCGGCGTGGCTCTGGAACGGTTGGGGTTGCCGCTGGATGGTCTGGGGCGGCATGCTCGCACCGACCAGATGCAGCTCTTTCACCCTCCCTCGTCCGGGGGCAACAGTCAGCGGCAGTTTCTCAAAAACGTCTCGCTTGGCTTCGTAAGCGGGCTTGATGCACAGATAACAATAGTTGACGGGGAGCGTCCACAGCCAGCAGCCAGTATTGACGAACCCATTGACGAACCCATTGAAGTCATGATTATGCGCGAGTTAGCCGACACAATGGGGATCAACGTGGGAGAATCGTTTACGCTGGTGGCAAAATCAGGGGGGGATGTCGTGTCGCTCCCTATCCAGATTGTCGGGTTGTGGGAGCCGGTCAACGCCAGCGACCCGGCCTGGTTCTTCCAACCCGATGCATTCCGCGAGGTCATTCTGGTAGACGAAGCCACCTTCACGGGGCCGGTCGCCGCGGCCCTCAAAAACGAAGTGGGCCAGATCCTCTGGTTTATTCGTCTGAATGGACAGGATCTCTCGGTCTCCGGTGCCTCGCCGTTGCTCTCACGCATTGAGCAGGTGCGGGCGCAAGCCGCCGGGCTGGTGCAGGGCCTCAAGCTGGAGCAAAGCCCGGCCGATGCGCTGGCGGCCTACCGCAAGGGTGCGGCGGATCTCACACAACAGCTTGCCGTATTGAGCGTGCCAATGTTCGGACTTGTGCTCTATTTTGCCTCGCTGGTTGCCGCCATGCTGGTCAATCGGCAGCGGGGCGAAATTGCCCTGCTCAAAACGCGGGGCATGCGGAGTATGCACATTCTGGCCATTGCCGTTGTCGAGTGGTGCATCATGGGGGCAGTTGCGCTGGCCATTGGCCCCACGATTGGCCTGGTCTTCGCCAACCTGATGGGCCGGACGGTCTCGTTTCTCGCGCTCTCCCCCGATATGGAACCACTGGAGATTATGCTCACGGCCCGGAGCCTGAGTTTTGGGGCGGGGGCGGTGCTCCTCACCATCGGGGCGGCCCTGCTCCCCTCGCTCTTCGCCACCCGCCGCACGCTCGTTGACGAACAGCAGCAGGCCGCACGCACGCAGCGGCCCCCTTTCTGGCAACGGTTCTATCTCGACTTCCTACTGATGATCCCACCCGTCTATGGAATTTACCAGTTGCAGCAGCGTGAAGGGGGGGCAACAACTGGAGCCGACCCGCTCAGCGACCCGCTCCCCTCGCTCATTCCAGTCTTTTTCTGCTTTGCCGGAGGGCTGTTTGCCGTGCGTGGTATCCCGATACTGCTGGAACTGCTGGCCCGGCTGGCGAAATTTCCCTCGTGGACGGCCCCGCTGGTCGCGCTCCGTTCGCTGGCCCGCCAGCCGGCATCCTACCGCGGGGCCCTGCTGCTGCTCATTCTCACGCTGAGCCTCGCCGCCTTCAGTGCTTCAATGGCCGCCACGCTGGATGGTTCGTTGCACCGCGCTATCCAGTATCAGGTGGGGGCTATGACGCAGCTTATTGAGACGGGCCAGAGCACCGAGCAGCAGGGATCGCAGACCGACCAGGACGCACCGCCGGAGCATAAAGATATTGAGGAAGAGTCCCGTTTTCTCTTCATCCCCGTTGCCGAACACCTGGAGGTGCCAGGCATCGAAGCAGTGGCGCGGGTTGGCGAATATCAGGCCGCGGTTCAGCTTGGCGGCATCAACCAGAACGCACAACTTATCGGCCTGGACCGCCTGGACTTCCCCTCCGTGGTCGCCTATTTTGACCCGCGCTGGAGCGGGGGCGAATCGCTTGGGAGCCTGATGAACCGGTTGGCGCAAACGCCGGAGGGCGTGATTGTCAGTCGGGCCATCCTCGAAAAGGGGCTGAGCATTGGCGACACGCTCCCCGCCACGCTTGAACTCTATGGAGACCGGCGGCAGGTCAAGTTTGTCATTGTGGCCGTTGTGGACCTCTGGCCCGCCACCTATCCGCAAGACGGCCCGATGATGATTGCCAACCTTGATTATATCTTTGACCAGATGGGGGGACGCTACCCCTACAACGTATGGATCGCCCGCGACCCGCAGGCGCAGGTTTCCGAGATTGTCCAGGGCGTGCGAGAACAGGGATTCACCGTGATAGACACCCGCGACGCGGCCACGATGATCCGCAACGAACAGATGCACCCGCGCCGTCAGGGGTTGTTCGGGTTGCTTTCGGTGGGGTTCATTGCTGCCGGTCTGCTCACGCTGCTCGGCTTCCTCCTCTCCGCACTCATCAATGCGCGACAGCGAGCTATTGAGATGGGCGTGTTGCAAGCCCTGGGGATGTCGGGCGTGCAGGTTGCCGTGGCCATCACCATAGAGCAGGTGCTCCTGGTTGTTGCGGGTCTGGGCGCGGGCACTGGTATAGGTCTGCTTGCGGCCAAGCTGGTTGTGCCACTCTACCAGGTGGGCGTGGGCCCCCACCCCGGCACCCCATCCTACCCCCCACAGATTGCGTGGGACGAAGTAACCCTGATCTATGCCGTTTTTGGCGTTGCGCTCCTGCTCACGCTGGTTGCGCTGGCGTGGGTGCTGGCGCGGATGCGCCTCTTCCAGGCCGTGAAGTTGGGAGACGTGAACTAACAACAATTTAACAACAATGACAGAGCAAAACAACAACAATCATTTCATCTATTGTGCCGGGCTGGTCAAAATTTTTCAGGTGGCCGACCTCGAAGTTGTCGCGCTCCAGGGGCTTGATCTGGAGGTAGCCCGCGGGGAGATGCTGGCCCTGGTTGGTCCCTCCGGCTCTGGCAAGTCCACGCTGATGGCTGCGTTGGGAGGCCTGGACCGCCCGACCGCCGGGCGGCTGGAGGTGGATGGGCAAAACCTGCTCAAGTTTAGCCAGGCCGAACTCACGGCCTACCGGCGCGAGCAGGTGGGGTTTTTCTGGCAGCAGACAACGCGAAACCTGCTACCCTACCTTTCGGCCCGCGACAACATCCGCTTGCTTATGCGGCTGGCCGGACGCAGCGGGCGCGAGAGCCGCGAATGGGCTGACGAATTGCTTGAGGCGGTGGGGATGGCAAACTACGCCAACCAGCGGCCCACGCAGCTTTCGGGCGGGCAGCAACAGCGTGTCGCCATTGCCTGTGCGCTGGCCAACAGGCCGCGTATTCTCCTGGGAGACGAACCGACCGGCGAGGTAGACTGGCCCACAGCCCAGATGATCCTCAAGCTAATGCGCGACCTGCGCGAACGCTACAACCTCACGATTGTAATGGTGACACACGATCCCCGCGTTGCCGAAAAAGCAGACCGCGTGATTGCCATTCGGGATGGGCAAACCAGCACCGAAATTGTCAACGTGGGGGAGACGGGCGCAACAGGAGCAACAGGAGAAGAGACGACAGCGACAGCGCACCAACGTACCTTTGAGGAGCTGGTTGTGCTCGACCGCGCCGGTCGCCTGCAAATCCCCGGCGAACAGCGGGCTTTGGCAAAAATCGGGCGGCGGGCGAAAGTTGAACTTGTCGAGGGCGGTATCCTCATCCGTCCGGGCGATGACGAGGGGGTTTCCGAGACCACAACGGGCGCGGTTGATACCGATATGTCCTACCACAGCCTCTATGAGAACACGAAGCACGACCAGGAAAGGGTGCAGAAAGCGCGAGAACGGGGCGGGGGCCTGGCAAGGCTCAAAACGCTCTGGAGCAAGATACGGCGCAAACTGCCAGGCTATACGTGAGCCGCTGGCATCACTCGTAGGCCAGCACGTCGCGCACCGTGAGCCGCGAACTGTTCCAGGCTGGCAAGAAACTTGCCACTATCGAGAGGACAAGCACCACGACGAGCCACATGATCATCCCATTGACAGAATAGACATAGCTAAAGGGGGAGCCAGTGAAAACGGTTCCCACAGCGTTGCTGAGCATTCTGCTGAGCGGGTAGGCCAGCATCGCACCCAGAAACCAACTCAGCAGACCAATGATAATCCCCTCGGTTAAAACGATGGTTTGAATGGAGACATCAGACGCACCGATAGCCCGCATCACCCCGATTTCGCGGGTCCGTTCGAGCACGTTCATACTCATGGTGCCTGCCAGCCCCAGGCCACCGACAACCGCCGTAAGAATCGCCATAATAAGCAGGCAGTAGATGATGATATTGAAAATGTCCACATTCATATCGTAGATTTCCATCAACGTAATACTATCACTGACCCGCAGACCCGCTTCACGGTAGTGTTTTTCTAGTCTGGCTTTTACGTCGAGTTGAAAGGCCTTGTCGTGCTGTCGGGTAATAATCTGTACGGTCCGGGCAACGCCGACATCGTGGGTTTCACGCTCAAAATGGTGAAGGTTGCTATAGGCCGTCATCTCCGTGCCAAATCCTTTGTACACCC
>DAOTUE010000114.1:0-5159 GCA_034436975.1 Chloroflexaceae bacterium | reverse complement strand
GTCGCCCCGCGTGAACAGCACGTTCGCCATATCGTGCAGGGTTACGCTTTTGCCCTGAAGGTCGCCCACGCGCTCGAAGATTTCGAGGGACTGCTGGTACAACTCCATCGCGCCCGCAAGGTCGCCCCGCGTTTCCAGCACTCTTCCCATCTGGTGCAGGGTTACGCTTTTGCCCTGAAGGTCGCCCACGCGCTCGAAGATTTCGAGGAACTGCTGGTACAACGCCATCGCGCCCGCAAGGTCGCCCCGCTTTACCAGCACCCCGGCCATCGCGTGCAGGGTTGCGCTTTTGCCCTGAAGGTCGCCCACGCGCTCGTGGATTTCGAGGGACTGCTGGTACAACTCCATCGCGCCCGCAAGGTCGCCCCGCGTTTCCAGCACGTATCCCATCTGGTGCAGGGTTGCGCTTTTGCCCTGAAGGTCGCCCACGCGCTCTTTGATTTCGAGGGACTGCTGGTACAACGCCATCGCGCCCGCAAGGTCGCCCCGCGTGAACAGCACGTTCGCCTGAGCGTGCAGGGTTGCGCTTTTGCCCTTCAGGTCGCCCACGCGCTCGAAGATTTCGAGGGACTGCTGGTTCAACGCCATCGCGCCCACAAGATCGCCCCGCGTTACCAGCACTCTTCCCATATTGTGCAGGGTTGTGCTTTTGCCCTGAAGGTCGCCCACGCGCTCTGTGATTTCGAGGGACTGCTGGTACAACTCCATCGCGCCCGCAAGGTCGCCCCGCGTTTCCAGCACTCTTCCCATATTGTGCAGGGTTACGCTTTTGCCCTTCAGGTCGCCCACGCGCTCGAAGATTTCGAGGGACTGCTGGTACAACGCCATCGCGCCCGCAAGGTCGCCCCGCGTCACCAGTATATATCCCATTTCGTGCAGGGTTTGGCTTTTGCTCTGTAGATCACCTATACGTTCAATAATATCAAGAGACTGCTCATAGAGATCTATTGCGCTTACGAGATTGCCCTGTGTCTTCATTTCCTGTGCCATTGTATGTAGCGTTTCAATTGCACTGGCGTAGATTGTCATATCGTCGGGACACAGTTCAATCGCCCGATTGAAATCATCCAGAGCCGCGGCATAGTTCTCTGTGTCAAACCTGGTGCGTCCTCGCTCCTGGTAAAAGGTTGCCAGACGTTGCCGCACCTGCTCGTAGACTGCACGCTGCTCCTCGCTTTCCCACTGCTCTTGCAGCATTTTACGCACCGTATCGTGGTAGGCACAGGTTTCGTTGCCATAGCTTTCCACGAAGTTGAACGCGGCTATCTCGTTCAGCATTCGCGTGTTTGTCGCTTCGTCGTCGGGTATATCGCGCAGCACACCAATAATGGTTGCATCGAATGATCGCGGAATAGCGCACAGCGGCATCAGGTCTGCCAGTGCGGGGTCGCGCAGACGGGACTGCTCCACGTTGATAGCAAAAAGCTGCCGCGTAAACTCATCGGGTGTGAGGTTGCTGGCGAGCAGGTCAGCCAGTCGCTGCGCTATTGCCTGTTGTGCGGTTTCTTTGCTCACGCGGCCTCTCCCCGTTGTGCGGCCAGAGCCGCTTCAATCATCTGCACCACTTGCGAGGGTGGGATGCCCAGTTCAACCAGACGATAGAAGCTGTCTATGTCCTTTGCCTCATAGGGGAAGCCATGCACGCGCAGGCATTGCTCGACGTGGTCGCGTGTCCAGCGGCACAGTTCTGCAACAGAGCGCACAACGGTCTCGCACTCTTCCAGCGACCAGTGGCTCTCGAAGGGGGGGATTTCCTGCCCTGCAATCACCAGGAGCAACCGCTGTGGGCGTTTCTCCAGGTCAAAGAAGGCGCGTTCCAGCAGGTACTCATTCAGCCAGCGGCGCAATGTTTCTTCGCATCGCTCGTAGGAGTCAATCATCAGTACGAGCGGGTGGGGATAATCTCGAAGGTCGTCAAAGAAGGCTCGTTCGCATACGTTGCGGGCCACTTCTTCCTGTTCGGCAGTCAGCAAGGGGCTGTCGGGGAGGCCTGCCGCACGCGGCGCGGGGAAAAAGTCGTCGGGGAAGTCGGGCATCGGCAGGTCGGGCGATTCGCACAGCTCGTTGAAGGAGATGTTCGACTGGCTCAGTGCAAAGGCGTTCAACTGCGTGATAATCTGGCTCCGTTCAGTGCGATGGGTCTCCGAGTCACCGTAATTCCGTACTGTCTCGATATTCTCTTTCAACCGATATTCCAGGGTGAGCAATTGGTGATAATCCTTGTGGGCGCGGCCCGTGCGTCCTTGCAGAATCTTCACCCCATCCTCAAAGCGGCTGTAGGTATCACGCGGCCTGGTCTGGCGGGGGTGGGGTAGACCTGGTGGGGGCAGAGCCGAAAGCGAACGGATGGAGAGAAAGTCGGCGGAGACACGCGCCCCCTCTGCCCGCTGGAAAGCAGGGAAAGGGATCTCGAAGCTGTTCTCAAGGTCTCTGACAATCTGCTTGAGTAGAATGAGCGAGGAGTGGTCGGGAAGCTGTTTCAGGTCAATAAGGCAGACGGGCGTGCGCGGTCTGACAGTGCGGCAGCGATAGTGGAACTTTGCGAGCAGGTTGCTCTTGCCCATACCGCTCTGGGCACGGATAGCGAGAATACGGGCATAGCTACGAAAGTCGAGCAGTTCTTCAAAGATTTCCTGCTCAAATTCGCGGTCAATGAATTTTCGCGGGTCGAACGTTTTCATTGCCCTCATTGCTCTGGAGATTGTCCTGGTGACAAGAACCTGTACCTATTATACCATAGTGGATAGGGCAAATGAGTGGGAGATCGCAGGATCGCAGGCAGCGTTATATGGTCAAGGGATGCTATAATGGAAACGAGAGAGCCAAACACAATAGAAGCGTATTGTTTATGAGTCTAACATCACAACAACTGCTTGAGCGCGTATCAGGTGAACTGAATACCTTGCCAGAGGAAGACCTGGCACTGGTCGCGGCATTTGTGGACTATCTCAAGCAACGGCAGGTTGCTCCGCTACCGCATCGGTTGGCGGCAGATCTCCGTGTTGAGGCACAGCAACGTGCTGCTGAGCTTCGTGCTATACCTCGTGCCGACCTGGTTCACCGTTTTCAGCAGGTAGCGGAGGATGTGCGTCAGCAGGCCATTGCAAAGAATACGGCGATAGAGGGAGACTGGGAACGTGACTGAACGGTTACGATCATCTGCATCCAGTTATTATTTGCCACCCCTGGACGAAGACATGCCCTGAATGAAAACGCATAAGGCAAGTTGGAATATTATTCTGGAGGAATAAGTATGAACAGAATTATCACCTGGGCAGTGCTCATAGCAGTAGTAGGGGGTGTCCTTATCTTCGCTTTCTCGTTTGTTCACTCGCAGCAGCTTACTCCGTGCGTCGAACAATGGGAAATGCTTACTGCCCAAGAAAAGGCAGCGTGTGATGAACAGGTTGGTGGTCGAGGCGCAGTTCTCGCTACTCGTGATGCATTACAAGAACAAACCGTTCAAGCATTGCCTTCATTCCCTCCTTCGTCGGGACTAGCGACAGAAACAGCAGACTATGCAGAAAAGGAGTCACCTACTCCCGATGCCACAGGAACGGCGATAGCAAGTTCATCGGAAATAATGGAAGTGATAGAGCAAGTTGAACCACAAGAAACTGCTGGAGGGGGCGTACCAATTAGTCTCGACTACAGGTTTATGGCTAACGTATGGCGCGTGGGTGCTTGAGGACAATGTGGGAGTATTTCACCCTTTTTATGTCAGTACACCCAAAAACGAATGCAGTTTGATAACTGTTACCATTGGGATGGGAGAAGAATTGTCGCATGCAGAACAGTCGTGGCCTTGTCCCCAGGAAATGGGAGAACTGGCTATCATAGGGGCAACCGGTCCCACCGGCATCGTTACTTTCACTACTACACTGAGCCAGAGCGGCACCTTCAACCTCGCCACCGAGGAGTGGACGCTGGAGGGCAAACCCTGGCTCCCCGGACCCACGGTGACACCGGAGGGATGACCTTGAAGCAACGACCAGCGGGATGAAATGACTGAGGACATCACGCTCGAACTATCGGCGGTGGTTGACTATGTAGCCAGTTGCTACCTGCTGCTCAAACAGTACGCCCGCGCCGAGGAAACCTACCGCAAAACCCTCGCCTTTGTCGAACACCACCCCTCGCTGGACAAAGCACGCCGGGCAGAGCTGACAGCAGGAACCTACCACCAGTTGGGGAGTGTCGCGGAGGAGCAGCGGGAGTGGGCGCAGGCCACCCACTATTACCAGCAGGCCCTGGCGATCAAAATCGAGTACAACGACCGCTACGAGCAGGCACGAACCTACCACCAGTTGGGGAGGCTCGCGGAGGAGCAGCGGGAGTGGGCGCAGCAGGGGGTTGCAAGGGGGCTGTGCCCCCTTGCCCGGCGAAAATTTTCCCGAGATGGACCGTAATTACGCCCGCACCACAATCACCCGCCTCCCCGCGGGCGTGGTGGCCGGCTCCGTCGTCAGCCGCTCCCCAATGTCAGGCAGGTCGCTGCGCTGGTCGAAGATGACGAGCCAGCCCGTCTCCAGCCCCAGGCCGGCGAGGTAGGCATCGAGCTGCTTCAGCCCCTCATCCAGCGGGTCGGCTTTCTTGTCCGTGTCACGCCACGTCTTCAACTCGATGGCCAGCGTCACCTCGCCATAGCGCACGCACAGATCCATCCGCCTCGTGCCAATCGCATACTCCCGCTCAATCGTGCCGCCCGCGTTCACCACGCGGTGCAGAAACGCCATCATCACCAGGTGCGGGGCAATTTCGTGGTAGGGCGCACTCTTGAGCAATGGCTCCCCGTGCTGCCGCCAGAATGCGAGAAACGCCTCCAGCAGCTTGTCAGTGTCCATCTTGCCATCGGGTGTAAGCCAGGTCGGGGCAATGTAGGGGAGCGAAGCCTGGGGGACATTCGCCAGCACCCGCGGGATAACCTCCTGGTAGATGGGATTGGCAATCACCAGACCGCCTGCGGGGTCCATTCGGCACAGCCCCAGGTCTTGCACAAAACGAATATCGTCGTAAGGAACGTTGTCCAGGGCCAGTCCGGCCAGGATGGGTTCAATGATGTGCCGCACCCGTGACTCACGCAGCCGCTCGGCCAGGCTGTCGAGGTGGGTGTCCTGCCGCTGGATAAGGATCTCTTTCGCCTGGTCAACGTGGTCGGG
>DAOTUE010000113.1:0-14793 GCA_034436975.1 Chloroflexaceae bacterium | reverse complement strand
AACATAGCCCATTACTCTCTCGTTATGTACACAAGTATTTCTACGATATTACAAAGCACTTGCAGGAGGTATTTCTGGTGACAAGATCAGGAGCATCGTTGACGTACATTGTTGGAAACTCCAAGTTTTATGATGTTGTTCTTCCTGTTGAGCAAATATACGCTCATATTTTGAGCCATATTGGGTTCGTTGAAGTGACGATTCAGAAAATACGAAAACGTTCATCTAAAAAGGAACTCTTCGAGTATATTGTCTCTGCACACAAACCATAATGAACCAGGAATACCAGAGCACGACATCTATTGTCCACCCCTACCTGGAAGGGATCATCGTTGTCGGGGGGCTATTCGGGTTGTTTGCGCTGCTGGCCGCTGTGGCGGGCGGGTTGGCGGCGGCTGGCGTGCTTGCAACAGGCTGGATACTCGTGGCAGTCATCAATCTGGCATTGTGGGGAACAATGCTCTTCCTCATCTGGGTCTGGGGATTGATCAAACGCCAGCAGATACAGAATTTTCTCGGTAGCCCGCGCCCGCTCATTCGCTGGTGGTATACTCCCGATGAATGGGCCCTGATCCAGGATGAGCAGGAGAAGGATCAGCACGAAGTGCTGGTGCTTGCGCCAGGGTGCCTGGCCGTGCTCTTCGGGCTTGTCGGCTTGCTTGTCGGGGGAATGCTTGGATTGGACGAGGGGGCAATAGGAGATGTCGTCCTGCGTGGTGGGGCCGGGTTGCTCATTGGGGCCACCGTCGGGGGCGTGCTGGGTGGAACGGTTGCGGGCAGCAACTATCTAGCCTATCGCTGGCTTCGGCAGCACGACCGGCAAACGTGCGTGGCGTTGGGAGAAACAGAAATGTTGTATGGGCGGGCCTATTTTCGTAGCAATGGTGTGACCCGCTACATCACGGGAGTGAGCCTGCAAGGTGGCCAGCCACCATTGCTCATTGTCGAGCTATGGAATCCCAAACTACGAGGGGGGGCAGAAGAAATCTGGGAGATCCCCGTCCCCCCGCGAATGCTTGACCCACTTGCTTCTGTGTTGCCCACAATCCGCACTGGTACCTATCGGCACCCATAAGACGAGAGCTGGAACTCCCGCCGGGTATGTTTGTATGATCCATTTGTATTGCCCGAAGGATACCCTTCTATGCATATTGCAGTCAATGCCCATTTACTGGCGCATACGCGCACGTTTCGGCGGGCTGGCGTATCGCACTACATCGAACAATTGCTCAAGCACCTTGCGCTGGTAGACCACAGCAACCAGTATAGCCTCTATACCACGCACGGGGTTGACGCGGCCAGCCTGGGCTTGCCGCCGCGCTTCCGCGTTCGCTCCAGCATCTTCCCCACAATTAACCCACGGGTTCGTATCCCCTGGGAGCAGGGGCTGGCTCCCCTTTTGCTCCGGCAGCACGGAGCCGACCTGTTCCACGGCACGCTCAATGTTGCCCCTTTCGGCTGTCCGGTGCCCAGGATTATCACCATTCACGACCTGGCGTTTATCCGGTTTCCGCAAACGTTCCGCTCCTACAATCGAACCTACCTCGACCTGGCAACCCGTGTGAGTGCCCGCCAGAGTGCATACATTCTCGCTGTTTCGGAGCACACAAAGCGTGAAGTTGTCGGATTGCTTGGCATACCGCCAGAGCGCGTCATTGTCACCTACGATGCCGCCCGCGCCCACTTTCGCCCGCCCGACCCCGCAGCCCTGGAAGCGTTTCGGACGCGCCACAGCCTGCCCGAACAGTTTGTCCTCTACGTTGGTACGCTGGAGCCACGCAAAAACCTGCTGACCCTGTTGGAAGCCTATAGCCAGGTGGCCCGCCAGAGCCAGGTCCCCCTGCTCATTGGCGGGGGCAAGGGCTGGATGTTTGCGCCCATCTTCAAGCGTGTTGAAGCATTGCAGCTTCGAGAGCAGGTCCACTTTGTGGGGTATCTCGAAGAGGAAGAACTGCCTCTCTGGTATGCTGCGGCAACCCTCTTTGTCTTTCCCTCGCTCTACGAGGGGTTTGGGATGCCCCCCCTCGAAGCGATGTCCTGCGGCACACCGGTTGTCACCTCAAACAGCTCCAGCCTGCCCGAAGTGGTGGGCCAGGCCGGCGTGATGGTCTCTCCCACCGATGATAGCGCACTGGCTGAGGCTATTCTCCGTTTGCTCCAGGATGCGACGCTCCGGGACGAGCTACGGGAGCGTGGGTTCGCGCAGGCGCGGGCGTTTTCCTGGCGCACCACGGCGGAGCGTACACTGGCCGTCTATGAGCGGGCCTTCCGTTCGCAACGTCATGGGTAAACGGGGGGGCCCTGGGAGCGCAAGCGTCTCGCTTGTCCCCTATTCCCTCTCTCCCCTCTCCCCTACGGTAATTTGCCGGTGCGAGAGAGGCAGCGAAAAGAAAAAGCGTGAGCCACGCCCCACCTGGCTCCGCACCCAGATTTTCTCCCCGTGGGCCTTGATGATAGCCTGGGAGAGGTAGAGACCCAGTCCGGTCCCCTGAGTTTCGCGTCGCAACCGATTATCCACGCGGTAGAACCGCTCGAAGATGCGCTCCTGCTCCTCCGGAGGAATCCCCACGCCTTCATCGGAAACAAACACAATAGCCTTTTCGTGTCGTCCATATCCGCCAATGCGAATGGTTCCCCCTTCGGGGCTATATTTCACAGCGTTGCTGACCAGATTGGTGAGAACCATGCGGATACGTTCGTAGTCGGCGCGTACTGGCGGCAAATCTTCGGGAAAGCGTAGCTCAAAGACAAAGCGATCATCGTGCTGGAGCGCAAGGTTACGAATAACCTCTTCAGCCAGCATCTTGAGTGACCAGTCGGTTGGTTCCAGGTGTATCCAGCCGGTTTGCAGGCGAGAAACATCGAGCAAATCCTGAATCTGCCGCGCCAGTCGGTCGGCCTCTTCCTCAATAACGCCCAGTCCATCGCGGATGGTTTCCGTACTCCAGGTAGCATCGTCGCGGCGCAGTGTGCCGGCAAACCCTTTGATAATGCTCACCGGGGTCTTGAGTTCGTGCGAGATAATGGAGACAAAGGTACTCTGGAGTTCTTCTTCACGCTTTTGCTCGGTAATATCGCGCACATTGGCGATGGCCCCCTTGAAGGCATTGGCCGGCCCGATCTGGGGCGCGTAGCGGCTCTGGATGTAGAATTCGCGCCCGTCGCGGTGGGTGATGCGCCCCTCGACAATTGCGCTCTCGTGGTCAAAAACCATCTGCTGGAGGGGGCATTGGTTTGGACAGACCGGCTCTCCCAGGGGGCTGCGGATGTCGAGCACCTCCGCGCAGGGCCGCCCGATGGCCTCGCTGCGCGACCAACCCGTAAGATTTTCCATTGCCCGGTTGAACGTGACGATGCGCCAGCGGTTGTCAAGAATCATCACCCCATCGGCACTCTGCTCTATGATAGCGTCAAGCCGCTGCTTTTCGCTCAATACCCCCTGGTAGAGCCGCGCATTGCTAACGGCAATGGCCGCCTGGTCTGCAAAGGCTTGCAAAACGCGCACATCATCGGTGGAGAAGCCAACATTGAGCGCGGCCCGAAACACATAGATCACACCAACCGGGTTGGCGCGGAATATCAGCGGGAGCGCGACCACCTGCCGCAGGAGCAAGCCGGTGTTTGCCGCCACCTCGCGCAAGACGCGCTCTTCCAGCTCGCGTGGGGCATCAATCAGGGGGAGGTCGAGCAGCGGGTTGAGCAGGGGCCATACCTCCGTGGGGAGCTGTGCCGAGGCCTGAATCTGCAACTGATCTGTTTCCGTCCCCTCGTTTTCTTCATACAGCGCGATGAACCCGGCTGTTCCTGCCAGCATCTCCACCGACACCTTGATGACAAGGTTCAGCACACTGGTTAAATCAAGCTGCGAGGTAATGGCCCGGCTAATCTGGAGCAGGTTTTCCCGTAGACGCAGGCGGTGATCAGGCAGGTTTAACATGCGTAACGCTCTCTCTGCAACGCGCTCGTGACAATGGCAGCATTACGCTCCTGTTTCGCCCTCTGTTTCGCCTTGCAAAGAGGGTGTCTCTGCTCCAGTGCTTGCAACTTCGAGAACGTTCCCCGTGGAACATCGGGGATTTTGCTTGCAAAGAGGGTGTCTCTGCTCCAGTGCTTGCAACCGCTGCTCGAAACCGGCCATCTGCTCCGAGGCTCTAGCAACCAGTTCTTCGGCGCGGGCGGCCCGCTCTTCGTCCCTTGTTCGCGCTTTCCTTTCTCGGAACAACCGCTTCTCAGACATATCCAGACCTCTTTGCAATTCGTCAAACACGGGAACCATCACAGGAGTGCAGCAATGCGGAAATGCAGGGATGCAAGAATGCAGGGAGCGGACAGAAAAACCGCTTCCAAACAGATATGGCATTACAGATATGGCATTCGTTGCGTTCTCCGCGTTTATTGTGGGATAGAAACCCGCTTTGTATCAGAGGATCAGAGGGTGTGTGGTTGACGCGGAATTTCAATACAAAAACGGCTCCCGCCGCCAGAACGTGCTTCTACCCAGATACGCCCACCATGTGCCACGGCCACTTCGTAGCAAAACGCCAGGCCAAGCCCCGTTCCGCGTCTTGCTTCGCCCCTGGCCTGTGCAAACGGGTGAAATATGCGTGTGCGGTCTGCCGGTGCCACACCCGGTCCTCTGTCCTCAACGACAAACAGGACCCCCTTCCCATCATCCGATGGTTGCGCTTCCATGTTGATCAGGTTGCTCTCAGCAAGGGTATCGGCCTTCATGGTGATGGTGCTTCCGCCGGGCGAGAAGCGCAGGGCGTTGATGGCCAGGTTGATCAGGGCACGCCGCAGCAAACGTGCGTCGGCATCCACTTTCAACGAGCGCGGGCGAACCTGGTAGCGAATGATAACCTTTCGCTTGATAGCCAGGCCATAGAGCAATCGGTAAATTTCGTCGTAGAGCAAGTCAACCATAACCGGTTGGTATTCCAGGCCATAGCGGCCCGATTGCAGTTTTTTCACATCAAGCAGGTCATTCGTCAAATCCAGCACTTCTTGCAACCCACGCTTGCCGGAGAGCAGCGAATCCCGGATAAACTCTTGCAGTTTTTCCTCAACCGTGTACTCTTCGAGCGCACGATTGATGACATCTAAACTGGCAGAGGTAGCCATAAGCGGACTGCGAACATCGTGGACGAGCATATTGACCATCATCTCGCGCTCACGCTCTTTGTTTTGCACCTGCTGATGCTGCCACGCATTGTGCAAGGCCAGCCCCAGGCTCTCTGCCGCTGCTACAATAATTTGCTCTGGCGGGGAGGCAAAGGCATGGGGTTGCGGGTGCAAGAGAAGCAA
Source organism: Chloroflexaceae bacterium (assembly GCA_034436975.1). Lineage (GTDB taxonomy): Bacteria > Chloroflexota > Chloroflexia > Chloroflexales > Chloroflexaceae > JAAUSY01. The sequence continues at coordinate 9,489 of DAOTUE010000113.1, read as the reverse complement.
AACTCCTTTTATCGCTTCTGCGGCTTGAAAGGGAATAATGAGCAACGACCGTCCTGGTAACACTTGCTCACCATATTCAACCGTGGTATCGCCAATGCGGATGATGCGCTGATGGTGCAATACCTGGGCGAGCACCCCCGTTCGCAGGGCCTGGGCCAGCCGGTTTTCTGTGAGCGCGAGCGTTTCGTCGCTCACAAGCCAGGAAACCAGCTCTCCCTGCTGGTCTAACACGCCGATCAAGCCAGTGCGAGCCCCAAACAACTCTATCATTCCCGCCAGTGCATGCTCAACAACGCTGGAAATATCCAGGCTCCGATGGACCTGTTGAACCACCTGGTAGAGGTTGGCCAGATACGGTTTTTCTGGTGACTGGCTTTGTTCCAACTGGTTTTCCTGCGGTTGGCTAGAAAACGAGGTATCACTCATCTCCTGCGATCCATTTCTGGGCTTGCTGGTATCCGAGAAATCCGAGAAAAATGCCGGGCTTGTGCTGGTCGGGTTCTCACTTGTCGGAAAAGGCAAAGCACGTTCTTTATACATACATACCTCGCAACGTTTTTCCTCTGTCGTGTCGCTTCACTATTTGAGCGAATAGTACGAACAATGTTCATAGTATAACAAAAGAATGGGATTTTGACCATAGCGTATGCTCCTGACTATCCATGACCAACAATGATTTCTCTCCGGAGAACAGAGATATGCTATCGGGTGTCGTAATTACTGAAATAGGTATAAATAACCTTTAGCAAAAGACAATTTCCCGCAACGAATGAGAAGGGTTATTTCCTCATTGTCCCTCATTGTCCCTTTTCAGGAAACGAAAAATACAGAAACCACAACAATCTGAAGAAATTGTTACTACAACTGGTAGTATATTATCTCGTTTCGCATTCCCCGGTCCCTATCGTTCCGACTCGATGGCCCGTTGAAACACTTCAAACGGTTGGGCCCCGACAATCCCCATGCCATTGAGCACAAAGGTAGGGGTTCCCGTTACACCAATCTGTTGAGAAAACTCGGTCTGGATACGGACCAGGTCCGCGTGAGTGCCATTTTCCAGGCAGGTGTTGAATACGTCGGTATCAAGCCGCACATCGGCGGCAATCTCTCTGAGCACTTCTGGGGGGAAGTCGTGCTGGTTCTGGCGAACAAGCCGCTGAAACACCTGGTCGTGATATTCCCAGAAAGCGTCCTGGTCGGCCGCACACTCGCTGGCCTCGGCCACCAGAAAGGCTTCTTCGCCGTGGTAGGCTGCGTGAATGTGGCCCAGACGGACGATGCCCTCCTGGATATAGGTTTCGTCAATTTGCTGGCCAGCTTCAAAAGCAAACTTCCCGCAGTAGGGGCAGAGAAAATCACTAAACTCAATGATGGTAACGGGCGCGTCGGGGTCGCCTTTGAAGTGGCGGGCTTGCCCTTCGAGCATCGCCATTGCTTCTTCAGTGCTCATCTCTCCGTCGCTCTCTCCGTCGCTCTCCCCTTCTGTTCCGCTCTCGGCTTCTGCTGCTGGTTCTTCGGCGGGTGGCTCGCCTTGCCGGGCCGCCTGGATAGCTTGCTCAAAGGCGGCCAGCGGTTGTGCTCCCACAAGGCGGCGGCCATTGATGAGAAACGATGGGGTGCCGGTTATGCCAATAGACTGAATATCCCGTGTTTCTCGCTGCACCAGGTCAATATAGGGTCCTTCTTCCAGACAGGTACTGAATGTTTCGGTATCAAGATTCAATTCTTCTGCAAACATGGTCAATGTTTCCGGGGTAAAATCTCTTTTTTGTTCGACAGCCAGCCGCTCAACCAGTCGGTCGTGATATTCCCAGAACGCATCCTGGTCGGCAGCACATTCGCTCGCTGCAGCCGCAAGTACGGAGCCTTCGCCCTGAAACGCAGCGTGGCGATAGCCCAGCCGGACGATGCCCTGCTGCACATATTGCTCTTCTATTTTCGGGAGCGTTTGCATAGAGAATTTGCTGCAATAGGGACATTGAAAATCGCTAAATTCGATGATGGTAACGGGCGCGTCGGGGTCGCCTTTGAAGTGGCGGGTTTGCGAGAGCATGTATTCTTGCAGTGTTGGGGATGGGGTCGGTTCGTTTGTTTTGCTTGCTGCTGTTACTGCGCTGGTTGGGGTCGTTTTGCTGGTTGGCGTTGCTGCTGGCGTGTCGGGCGTGGACTGAGCAAGCGTGGCGGTCGCCGTGGCCGGGCGCGTGGCTGGCGGGGGAACGGTGGGCGAGGGGTGCGGCACCGTGGGCGAGTCCGTGGCCGGGCGCGGGGACACCGCGACAATTTGCCTCTCCTGCAGATTGCTACCACAGCCGCTCAGCATTCCCACCAGCAGACTGGTCATGAGAACGAGCCATATGAACCGCAGGGGGCCCAGTGTTGTATTTCTTCTTTCCATGAGGAACTCCACGATACTATACAATATATGATCAAGACATGATCCATGATCAATGGTACACTTGCAGTATAGCATACCCGCCGGCTTGTTGGGATATGGTATACTTGCCCATGTGGGCATCCAGATAGGTGCAAAAAAGGCAGCAATATGAAGGTTGCATTGTTTACCAACGAATACCCCCCCAACGTTTATGGAGGAGCGGGGGTGCATGTCGAATACCTCAGCAAAGCTCTGGCGAGGTTCGTGCCGGTTGAGGTACGCTGTTTTGGCGACCAGGAGATAGAGAAAGAAAACTTGCGGGTTCGTGGCTACCAGATATGGGAGGAGATGAAACACAATACCGACCCACGCTTTGTCGGGGCCCTGGGGGCGTTCTCGCGTAGCCTGGCGATGGCAAAAGATACATTGGATGCCGACATTGTCCATTGTCACACCTGGTATACCCAGATGGGCGGACTCCTGGCCAGCCAGCTCTGGGAGATCCCCTTTGTGTTGACCACGCACTCCCTGGAGCCGCTGCGCCCCTGGAAAGTGGAACAATTGGGGGCCGGCTACCACCTCAGTAGCTGGATGGAACGGACCGCTATTGAACAGGCCAGTGCAGTCATAGCCGTTTCCAGAGAAACCCGTAACGATATTCTGAGGCTTTTTTCTGTTGCGCCGGAGCGCGTCTTTATCATTCACAATGGGATAGACCTGGAGGAGTATCGCAAGGTAGATGAAAAGGATGCGTTGGAAACCTATGGGATAGACCCGGAGCGACCCTATGTTCTCTTTGTCGGGCGTATTACCCGCCAGAAGGGGATTATCCACCTGGTGAATGCCATCCCCCACATCAGCAACGATATTCAGGTGGTGCTCTGTGCTGGTGCCCCCGACACAGAGGAAATCGGGCGGGAGATGACCGAACGGGTCCGCGAGGTCAGCACCAACCGCGAGAGCGTCATCTGGATTGACCGCATGCTCCCTCGCGAAGAGGTGGTGCAGCTCTATTCGCACGCGGCTGTTTTCTGCTGCCCCTCGGTGTATGAACCCTTTGGCATTATCAATCTTGAGGCAATGGCCTGTGAGACTGCGGTTGTGGCTTCGGCCATCGGGGGGATTCCAGAGGTGGTTGTGCCTGATGAAACCGGCTTGCTGGTTGACCTGACGCTGGAAGAAGAGACCTTTGAGCCGACCGACCCGCAGCAATACTCGCATGACCTGGCTTCGGCCATCAACACGGTGGGGTTGGACCCCGACTTGCGTGAGAAGTTTGGGCAGAATGGGCGCAAACGGGCGGAGGAACACTTTAGCTGGACTGCGATTGCCCGCAAAACGCTCGAACTGTACCAATCGCTCATAAAGAGCACCTGAAACCCCTACGGGTATTCGGTGAGAAACCAGCGTCCTCCCTGCTCTATCAGAGGGAAACCATCGTCCTCCATGCCGAGCACCTCGACCAGGGGACCACCCTCGTCACGCTGGATGGTTCTTCGCCCGTTTGCGGCCGTCGCCACCTGCCGGAGATTGAGCCAGCCATCTACCACGCGCACGCGGGCGCGGCCTTCTTCCTGGCTCAGCAAACGAACCCCCTTGTAGCGGATTTCAACAGTCAGTTGCTCGTTGTCCTCAAGCATTGTCAGGTTGAAGGCAAATTCCCTGAGCATCTTTCCGATAGCGGCCTGCTGATGGTCGCGCTCACGAGGGGAGAAATAGGCGGCCAGTCGGGCGGCCCAGGTTTGCCGAGCCTCGGGGTGAATAATTTCCGGGTCTTGCAGGGCCATATTCAGCGTTTTGAGAAATCCATCAACCGCTTCTTCGGGCGTATTCCCACCGACGGCAGGCTGTTCTTGCTCAACGGGTGTGGGATCGCACGCCACGGCAAAGGCCAGGCAAAAGGCCAGGCACATGAGTACGATGAAGAGCCTGTGTAATCGGGAGCGTTTCATAGGGGTAGCAAAAAGGGATAGAAGGGGGGGCGAGTAAGGGAATTTACTGACAACGCTCTATCCGGTCCAGGAGTGCGTTCCAGGCTTGCATCCGCTTGGTATTCCCGCCGGAGTCCGGGTGGTGCAGCCGTGCTATTGCCTTGCGGATAACTCTTGCTTCGGCAATGGTGATCTTCCCGATGTCCGGCAGGAAGTCAGTATCGGGGGTGGGATAGTCTTCGTTGGGAGAAGTGTGCTCGGTGCGTTTTTCGGCGCGGTTTTTCCAACGGTCGCGTTCAAATATCAGGATTGCATTTTCCCGCATGGTTTCGGTCAGCGTTTCCACCATTTTTGCGTGGGCCCGCAGGGCTTCTTCTGTTGCTTGTTGTGCTTTTTTGAGCTGGCGAAACAGATTCCGATTCATTTTGTGGGCTTCGCGCAGTTCCTCGCGCAAGAAGGTTTTTTCTTGCTCATGTTCGTAGGCAAATGCTTCTTCGGGTAAAGTATATCGCTCTGGTATCGAATTCATGGTTTTCCTCCTCAATACCGGTTGTGGTTTTTTTACTGTCGGTTTATCGGGGGTGCGTACCCCGGAGAGTAGTATACCATTGTTCCGGATCTCCGGGGCAGGTGTTTGGGGTGTTTGGGGAATTGCAAAGCCCGTTTGCAGCATTGTCGGTCGAGATGGTGTATCGGGGGTTGTATTATTTTACCCGGGCGTATCATAAACTTGTGACGGATGATAGAACACTATGCGTCTGGTTCCCCTTCTTCAGGTGTAAACCAGACGCATGACAGTAAAATTCCCTACTGAAACGTTGCGCGGATACCGTTGATCAACTGTTGCTGCTCATCGGGGGTGAGGCGTGCTTCGGGGTGCATCGAAAGATAATCCCGTAGTGGCATTGAGCCTTCAACAATTTCTTCGATCATCTCCTCTGCCTCGCCTTCTTCTTCTTCGTGCTGCTCCTCTTCTTCCTCATCACCATTAGCGTAAGCAGTAGCTGGCTCCAGGCTCAGGATGGTGAGTATTGCCCGTACTGTGTCATCATCCGTTTCGCAGGTGGGGAGGCGGTTTCCCTGGGCAGTATCCCATTCGGAGAAGTTTAGTTCCTCGCGTCCCTCAATGACATGATCAGTGATGGAATAGGCCATAGGGGCAAATCGGCTGTACAACGGCCAACGGGTCTCATTGGAATGGCAATCGAAGCAGGCCCGCCGCGCCAATTCTCGCGTCCGGGGACTATCCCAATCTGGCTCTCCTGTAACAGGCGGGTTGGTCTGCATAGACCAGGCAGGCATACTTACCAGTAGCCACAACCCTAGCACTCCTCCAACCGCGATGAGGACATTCCGTGGCGTAAAAAGTGCCCCTTTCTTGCCTTTTTTCCCTTCTTGCCCTTCTTCCCCTGTTGCTCATTGTTCTCATTTTTTGTTTCTGTGCTCATGATACGTTCACTCCTCTGGATGTTTTTCTGTGCTTTTCATTATAGCTCATTATGAGCGGCCTTGTCATCCCCCCAGCGGGGGGATGGATTGGGAGGGGGGACACCGTCCATCCGCCATCCCCCCATATCGGGGCAAGCGCAACGCTTGTGCTCCCAGAGATTGTGGATTGCCCGAACCCGGTGAACGCCCACGAAAAATAGAGCGCACTACCAGCAGGGTGGGTGTTCCGACATCACGGCTGCAACACCCCTTCGGTCTCGCCCTCAATTGCAATGCGGACCTCATCCACCGTCGGAAACTGCTTCAACGTCCGGGTAATCTGCTCACGAATATGCTGCACCCGCGCCGACCCACCACCATAGGCCCGCATCTCCTGCGAGAAGTTGGCTGTTGCAACCCTGTCTTCAATCGTCAGATTGAGCAGCCGCACCCGCTCGCCCCAGTCGTCCTCACGCCCTGGATATTGCTGCACTTCTTCAGGGGAAGGGATGGCTGTTGAGAGACCAGGCTCCCGCGGCCCTGCGAGCAGAGCTTCGAGAGTGGCGGTTCCGATAGCTGGCGTGCGTTGGATGCGGCGATACTCTGGTTGCAGGCTTTCCCCAACAAGCCAGTAGAGCACAATCTCCGTCTCATCGGGCGATTGTGTTTCCGAAGGCTGCGGAGGGGTACGCGGCAAGGTCGAGCCGTCCGGGGTATCGGGTGGGGGCACGGGCTGCCCGCCAACAAATAGCCGATAGGCCTGGTGCCCCTCATTCCAGTAGAGACCAAGCCCCTGGGCATAGGCTTTGCCTTCTGCATTGAGCGGAATGAGGCTTACTGGTGCCTCGGTCTGCGTGTCCACTCCGAGCAGGAACGCCGCCGGCCCCGGCTCGCCAAACTGTTCCTCTGGCAGCAACACCGTTCCCCCTGCCTGGATGCCATCCCCCGGCGAAGCCGAAGCCTGGACAGCGGGTGCACCCGCCTGGTTCTCCTGCACAACAACCATTTCCGCAATGGCAAAGGGGCCCTCCTGAAAACTCCCCATCGCTTCATCTGGCACAACAGAAGACGCTTTATATGCCACAACGTCGCGCAGACCATCCCGATTGAGATCGCCATCAAAGGCAACCTGCCATGCTGGCCCGACCAGGGGTTCGGGAGAAGCCGGGGCCCTTGTGGGGGGCGGTGTTGGCTCTGCCGTACTGATGGCGAGCGGTTGGGTCGGGAGCGGCGGGGGTGGCGTAGCCGTACCGCCCGGCGGGGGCGTATAGACCTCTGGCTCTGCTGCGGGGGTGCAGCCAGTCAGGGTCAGAGCCAGCACCGTGATGATGGCTACCACAAGCGGTATTGAGGGGACCACCCATCGTGATCGAATGGGAGTATGAAATTGAACCATTGTATTCTCCTTCCTGTTTTTGTTCCTCATTGTTTTTAACATTTCACCGGTTTCGGCGTTGCAAGATGCACGCCGTGCGTAAAGGGGGCCGGCAACCAGGCATTCCCCGGACCGGTTTTTCCAGTCTATCACTTGCCTTCTGAAGGGGTATCAGGCATATGGAGCAATGCACACCTGGCCGGGTGGACGGGTCAACCGGTAGCTCTATCGCGGGATATTGGCTGGTTCCTACCCAACCGGGCAGGAACCAGTTTACCCCGATGGCTGATGCCCATGCCAGGAACATCCCATATACTCACATTGATTTCGTTAATGCACAGACTATTGTATTCAAAGAAACAAGGAATCTGGAGGACAAGCTATGGAACATATCCACTACCCGGCGCACACACCTGGAACACAATCCGCACGCACTGCCCCACAACCGTTTCGCTATCAACCGCTGTTCTACTTCTCGCTGACGTTTCTGGTTACATTTGCGCTCTGGTTCGCTGGCGCATATCTGAGTTTTCAAGACAACGACAATGGCCGGTACATGCTCTTGATGCTGCCCGGCTTGATGGCACCGTTTTTTATCTCGCTGGTGTTTATCTTTACTTCGCGCAATGCCGAGGTAAAAAAAGATTTTCTCAATCGGTTGCTCAATCCTCGCCTCATTCGGCTGAAACTGTTGCCGGTTATGTTGTTGCTCATGCCACTGGCCGTGCTGGTATCTATCGTTCTCTCTCTCCCTTTTGGCGGTTCGTTGGCGCAGTTTCAGGTGTCCGAAGGGTTTTCGTTCTCAACGGGGTTTGTGCCGGTGTTGCTGCTGCTGCTCATGGCGGCAACGTTTGAGGAGCTTGGCTGGCGCGGGTATGCCTTCGACAGCCTGGAGAGCCGCTACACCTATTTGACGGCTTCGCTCATTTTCGGGGTGCTCTGGTCGCTCTGGCATTTCCCCCTCATCTTCGTCAATGATTCCTACCAGTATGAGATTTTTCACGAAAACATCTGGTTTGGGGTAAACTTCTTTGTTGGCATCGTCCCGTTGGGAATTATTATTAGCTGGTTCTGCATCAAAAATGGCAAGAGTGTTATCGCCGCTATCCTCTTTCACTTTGTCATCAATATATCGCAAGAGATGCTGGATATGACCCAGATGACCAAGTGTATTGAAACCGTGGTCCTCACGGGGGTCGCCATTGCCATCATTGCCATTGACCGTGATCTCTTCTTCTCAACAGACCATTTGACCAACAAAGGGACGGAAAGCGGAGGGAACAAAAAATGACCACGCAAGCCTGCTTTGAAGCAAAGCATCCGATGCTTTCTGTTCTATCGCTGCGAGATTTTCGCCTGTTGTTTGCCGGAGTTTCCACCTCGCTGCTCGGCGATCAATTTGCCCTGATTGCCACTCCGTGGCTGGTGTTGCAACTCACGGGAAACCCGCTGGCTCTGGGGATTGTGCTTGCACTGGAGGGCATACCCCGCGCTCTGTTCATGCTGTTTGGGGGAGTTGTTACCGACCGATTTTCGCCACGCATCGTTATGCTGGTTGCGGATGTTGCGCGTCTGGTGCTGGCCGCGTTGATGGCCATCGTTGTGCTACTTGGCATCGTTCAGATGTGGATGCTCTATGTCTTTGCGCTGGGTTTCGGGTTGGTTGCTGGTTTTGCTGTGCCAGCCGGAAATAGTATCGTCCCTCTGCTCGTTGAGGAAAAAGATTTGCAGGCGGGCAATTCCATTGTGATGGGGGCCGGGCAACTGGTCGGGTTTGTCGGGCCGGTTATGGCGGGGATTTTGATCGGTCGGTTTGCCGAGTCGCTGTTCGGAGTCGGGCTGGCGTTTGGCATTGACGCTATCACCTTCGGTATCTCTGCCATAATGCTCCTGCTGATGCGTGGTGGCGGAGGCTTACCTGCACGCTCCGATACCAGCCCCTCCACCCCCACAATCTCGGAACAAGAAAGTATCTGGTCTGCCATTGCAGCCGGGCTGAAATATGTCTGGGACGACCAGGCATTGCGGCTGATATTTCTGATCATTGCGGCGATAAACTTCCTGTTTGTCGGCCCCATTCTGGTTGGCGTGCCAGTGCTTGCCGATCAGCGTCTGGCCGAGGGGGCGGTCGCGTTCGGGTTGCTGATGTCTGGCTTTGCCGGGGGCAATATCGGGGGATTCCTGCTGGCCGGGGCACTCCCCAGACCCACGGGCCAGACCATGCGATTGCTGCTGCTCGTGTTGCTGGCTGTGTTCGGGCTGACAATGGGCATTGTCGGGTTTATCAACCTGACCTGGGTAGATGTCGGGCTGATGATCCTGCTTGGTCTGGGGAATGGCTACGTTACGATTATTCTTTTTACCTGGATACAGACCCGTAC